>DASYDW010000129.1 GCA_036499395.1 Pirellulales bacterium | reverse complement strand
AGGTAGGGTGCGCCCGTGACGCACCGTCTTTCATTTGTCGTTATGCATCTGCGAGAATCTGCGTCATCTGCGGATCGAAATGTCTTCGATGGCAGTTGGGACGCCGAGAGAACAATGTGGTGCGTCGCGGACGCACCCTACGAAAGACGCACGCCGTCACGAAATGCGTACGCCGTGAGCTGGCGAAAAAAGAAACCCTCGCTGGCGCTTCGGGCTGGTGTTTGTCGCGATCGGTTTTGTGATGATGATGATGATGTGTTTACCCCATTCATCATTCATCACTCATCATTCTGCCTTTGTCGTCACTGCCCTCTGCCGACTTTCTTCGCTCCGTGCCTCCGCGGGTCCGTGGTGTCAGCTTCTCATTCGGCCTGCAGGTCGAAGTCGCGTGGAGTGCGGGCGAGGTAGATGTGATCGAACAGGGCGAATTCGCCGTCGAATGGTGACAACGCCATGCCGGTGAGTGTGAACTCGCCGAAGTCCGCGAACAGGTCGCGTGTGATGACCACCCAATCCGCCGGCAGGTTTCCGTCCAGGCGCATCGCCCCGCCGTAGCTTTCGCCGGGCGCTGGCCCCGCATCGTAGCGGAATTTCAGCGGGTTGGTCGACGGCACCGGTCCCCACTGGCCGTCGTGATTCAATTGCAAGCAAATGCGCTGACCTCCCTGCTTCTTCCAGGCGAATTGCAGATAACGATATTCGCCCGGGCCAGGGTTCTGTCGAATCTTGATGCCCAGGCCTGGCAACGCCGGATTGTAGCGCTGTTCGGGCGTGACCTTCACGCTGGCCGTGCCGGTGAACTTTTCGTCGGTCACGAGAGTCGCCGTGCCGGCCCCCTGGTCCAGGTTCGCGACGAACTCCGGTTGATCCTCGAACAGGGCCAGCGGCCGCTCGGCCGGGATCGGCGTCGGACAATTCTTGAAATCATCCTCGATCGCCGCCAGGTAGATGTGATCGAACAAGGCCGCGGTGCCGTCGCCGGGCGTGAATGCCAAACCGTCGAGTTCGAAGGCGCCAAAGTCGGCGAATAGATCGCGCGTTACCACGTTCCAGCCATACGGCAATCGCTCGCTGACGCGAATCGCCTCGGCATTAAATATGTTGTTCGCTGAGCCTGCCTGATAGCGATAAGCTGGCGGCCCTTGACCGCGCGTCGGCCCCCAATTGCCGTTGGCATTCAATTGCAACAGCACGTTGCCGCCGCCGATCTTTTTCCATGCATAGCGCAGATAGCGATACTCGCCCGGTCCCGGTTTCTCGACGATCTTTACGGCCAGGCCCGGCAGCTTTACGCGAAACTTTTGATCGGGCGTAACTCGCAAGGCCGCTGAACCCGAGTAACGGTCTGTCGATTCCAGAGTCGCGGCGCCTCCTCCTTCGTTCAGCAGCGAAACGAAATGCGATTCGTCCTCGAACACCGGATACAGCTCCGGCGGCGGGCCACCGGCGACGATCTTCACCGCGACCGGCACGGAATTCGAACGCACCTCGGTCCCGCCTCCTGGCCGCGCGATGGCCACGACGGTTACGTTGCCCAGGTCGCCCACGGGGCTATTGAACGGAAAGGCCACCGGCAAGGAGAACTCGATTGCACCGGTCGGGACGTCCACCAACGGCGGCAGGTATTCGGCCGGCAAGCCCGTCAATGTGACCGTGACGGGAAAGGGGAAATCGGCGAGCCTTTGCACCTTGCCGGTCAGTCGACCAGTCTCGCCCGTGCCGGCTTTGGCGTCGACTTTCGGCTCGCCCGTCAGTTCGAGTCGCAGCGGCTGGACCGTGGTCAGGCGTCGGGCGGGGGTGAAGGCGCTCGCGACGGCGTTCTTGCCATCGGCGGACATCAGTTCAGCCTTCACGGCCAAGTCGTAGGGTACGTTCGCCAAGTCGCCCGGCACCAGGATCGTGGCCGCGGCTTCGGTTTGATCGGCGGCGATCGTCGGCGTCCCTTCAAAGCGCAGCGTACGATCGACGTCGTCGACCTGACGCTTTTGATTGTTCTCAGTAACTTCTTTCTGCGGCGTGATCTGACTGGTGACCAACGACAGCCGCACGGCGCCGCCGGCCAGCGGCGCGCGGCGAATTTTCAAACGCGCGGGCAAGCGGCTTCCCAACGGCAATTGCGTGCCTGCCGATTCGGCTTCCCAGACAACGGACAACGAAGCCGCGCCGGTCGAGGCGACCGCCAACTGGCTGCGTAGCCACGGTTGAGACTTCGAGCCTGCGCTCTCGGGCACTAGCGCCGTGCGGACGAGCGCTACGTTCGGGTCGACGGACGTGCCGGTGACCGTGGCAATTCCTTGCCCTGCCCCATCGCCCGTCGTTAGTGACAACAGTGCATCGCTGGCGCCGGCCGGAATCTCGTCATTGGCCACGGTGATCCCCGCGGGCAGATCTGTGACGGCCAACTTGATGGCGCCCTGGTAGCCCATGCGTTGTGCGCGAACGCGGACGATTTGCGCGCCGCCGGCCGGCACTTGCTCACGATCGCCGAAGAGTTCGAGGCGGAAGTCGGGGCGATCGGCCGCGGCAATTGTCAGCCGGTAGGCGTATTCGGGTCCGCCGCGTCCCAATAAATCGCGCACCGCGACGACGACCTTCGTAACGCCCTCCGGCACTTTGAGATCGGTCGTCGGGTCGGTGGTGGTCGGTGAGTCGTCCGCGGCGGCGAGCTGCTCGCCCGATTCCTTGCGAATCGCCAGCACGCCATCCAGCGGCGAGCCGGCGCGGGCCGCCGTGACGTCGAAGCGCAGCGTCTGTCCTGGCGTGACGTTGATCAAATAACGATCTTCTTCACGCAGCGCCAGCAAGCGCCCGTCGAGCGCGACCGGAGCCGTGGCGCTTTGCAAATTCGGGCCGGCGTTGTGCTCGACCACTTCCGTGAGGTCGCCGACGATGATCTGCGGGGCGCTTCCCGATAGGGAGAGTCCCGACGGCAACATGCCTGGCAAAACGCTGGCGCCGCCGGCCAGGTTGGCCTCGATCTTTTGGCCGGGGGCGAGGTTCGTGCCGATCAGCTCGAAGAGTCCCTTCGTGCCGCGGCGGCCTCCCATGGGGAAGACGCCGTCGGCGTAATGAATGTCACCGATCTTCAGGCGAAAATTCCCGGGCTCGGCGCCGCGATAGAGCGCGTCATGCAATTCGACGGTATATCGCCCGTCGGCCGGCAAGGTCGCCACCAATCGCGCGTCACCGGCGATCGCGGGGTTCATCTGTCCCCAAGCGATTTGCGCATTCCGCGCGTCCAGCAAGTGGACGACGGGATTCAGCTTGCTGCCCAGCCGATGGCTCTCGACGTCGACCACCACCCGCTGTCCGGCACGGCCATCGAGCGCGGAGCGGAGAATCGTACCGCCGGCGAGCGATCCATTGAGAGCGACCGGCAGCGCGCCGGTTTCGGCGGCGAACGGACGCTCAGCCAGATGGTCGACGCCCACCAGCACGGCGTTCGAGATGCCGTGACCACTGGTGACCCGCAACGGGTACACACCCGGCGAGACCTGGGCGTCGAGCGTTATTTCGAACTCGAGATGGTTCGCCGCAGTCGAAGGCTTCAACTCCTGCCGCGCGATCGCGAAGGGCAACAGCACGCGCGAGTCCGCGGTCAGATCGGCGCCGTCGATGGCCAGTGTTGTCGTCGCGCCGGTTTGCAAGCCGCGCAGCGACAGTTGACTGATTGTCGGCACGGCAAGGCTATTGCCAGCGACGATTAGTACCACGGCGGGCGTCAGCAACAGGAGGAGGCAAATTCTTCGGAGGTGCGACATCGTCATTGCTTCTCAAGGCAGGTGGGCGGGGCGGGGGCGTGCGTGTCTATCTTGAAACAAGCCCAGCGCGGAAGCAACTACCGACCCGAGATGAGTCGGAGGCAATCGCAAGAAAACCCGGCGTGCCGCCGGACGTTTGCCCGGCAGTGGCATAGCTGGGGCGACGCACGAGAAGGCCCTGTTTTGTTCGTCGGAAGCCTGCTGAGCGTTGGCCAAGGCTACCCGCTGAGTCCCGCAAAGCAGGCCGAAACGCCTAGGCAAACTCTATTTGAACGGATCTTCGTCCGCCGCCGCCGGCGCTGGCTTTTGCGGCTGAGCGTTCTTTCCAACCGGCTGAGCGGTCGGTTTTGCCGCAGTGGCCGTCGGCTGGGCGTCGTCCGTCACAAACGGGTTCTTGATCGGGGCGGATGCGGCGGGAGCCGAGACACGAACTTGCATCGGCTTGGTGCCTGCCGGACGCTGTGCGGCAATTGGCTTCCCGGCGGGGCCCTTTGCGGCGGAGGTCTTCGGAGCGCCGGCCGCGGCGGCCGATTTGCCCGCTGGTGCGGCGATCGTTTCGGTCGGCGTTGGCAACGGTTCGGCCGACGGGTCCTGTGCCGCCGGCGGCGTTGTCGTGTCGCTTGGCGCCGTGGTATCGGCAAACGGATCGTCGCCTGCGGGGGGCGGGGTCTTCGACTCCTCGTCGGACATGGCGGGACCTTCTTGTGCGGCTACCGATTCTTCCGATTCGGCATCCAAAGGCGCCGACTTGTCATCAGCCTGCGCGCCGAACGGGTCGGCTTCATCGGCGTCCGTGGCGGCAGGTTTAGCGGCCGGCTCACTCGCCATCTCTTCGGCAGGCGGTGCATTGAACGGATCGTCGGCCGGAGCGTCAGCGGCTTCCGGAGGCGCGTCAGTCGCAGTTTCCGCTGCCGCATCAGGAGGTGCGTCAGCAGCTTTTGCATCGCCAAAGGGATCGGCTGGCGAATCGGTTGCTTCGGCGGCGGCCGGTGCGTCGGCGGCCATTTCTTCCGAAGCCGGAGCGTCGAAAGGATCGGCAGCCGGCGCGTCGCTTGCGGGCGCATCAGTCGTGCTTGCGTCAGTAGTCGCCGTAACGTCGGCAGCAGGTGCATCGAAGGGATCAGCGGCTGGCGGCTCGGCAGCGTCTGGCGTCGCTGCTACGTCAGCGGCGGGTGCGTCAAAGGGATCGCTGTCCGGCGTGGCGGCCACTTCGGCTTCCTCGGATGCCGGCGGCGGCGCGTCGACCATTTCTTCCGATGGGAGCGGGTCGCCCGCTTCTTCTCCGGGCATGGCTTCCGAAATCTCGGGCTCGCCCGCGGCTTCACCCGGCAAAGCTTCCGAGGGGAGCGCGTCACCGGCCGACTCGCCTGGCATAGCTTCGGATGGTTCTCCTTCACCGCGTTCGGCGCCGGGCAGCGCCTCGGACGGTTCCGCTTCGCCACGTTCTACGCCGGGCAACGCTTCGTCAGGCTGCGCTTCTCCGCGCTCGACGCCCGGCATCGCTTCGGACAATGGCGGCTGTGTCGGCTGCGGTGTGAATACATCGCGGGCCGGCATCTCGCCGGGCAGGTCTTGATCTGCCTCGGCAGCTTCGGCGGCGATGGCGCCGTCGGCCGCGGCCTTGCCTTCCTGCACGGCTTGCAGTGCCGCTGCTTCGGCCGCCTTCACCGCCGGATCCGTTGTGGCGGGGGCTGCATCGTCGGGCGTGTCACCAAACGGATCGGCGCTCGGCGGGGTCGCAGGAGCTTCGACGGCGGGTTCATCCGCCGCGGGTGCGTCGGCGGGCATCGAGTCGGCGGAGGGCTCTTCGGTGACGTCGGCCTCGACGGCCATCTCGGCGGCAGGTTCGGTCTCGGTCGCGGGCTCTGCATCCGCAACGACGCCTTCCTCGGCCGCACCTTCGGGCGCGGGAACTTTGTCCGAGAAGGGATCTTCGTTCGCTACGACCGGCGGCGCCGTGGGGGCGGGACGCTTCTTGGCGGCCGCGGGAGCCGGCTTCATCAACACATCGGGCTCGGCCGAACGAATGCGCTCGTAGCGCTCGTAACGGCGTCGCTGCAAGTCTTGCTGCGCGACAAGTCGCGCCTGAGTTCGCGAACGTTCGAGTATCGCGCGGTCGCGTCCTTGAATGCGCTCCAACGCGCGGCTGATGTCGTAGAAGCGATCGTTCTCGCTGGTCTCTAGCTTCGCGCCGCGATTGAAATCGATCACCGCATCCGGCTCGCGCCCCAATCGCAAGCAGGACAGACCACGGTAGTAATAAACGCGCGGATCTTTGCTGCCGGCCAGCGCTGCCGACGTCAGCGCTTGGTGCGCGCCGACGAAATCTCCCGAGAAGAAATTATGGACGCCGTCTCCGTAGAGTTCATCCAAGGCTGCGCTGTCGGCAATCACAGCCGTGGCGACGAGAAGTGCCACGCCGCACGCCAAGAGGCCGGCAAACCGGGATATCATGCTAGGCTCCGCGAAAGGAATCACGCTGGGCAGTAGCGCTTCGCACGAGGACGCCGACGGCGCACCATGCCCCACACTTTGGTCAGGAACGACTCGAACCAAACGTCCAGTTTGACTGTGGGTTACGTAGTTGTAAACCGAAAAAACCCGAGGTTGAGACGGTCTTTTTCGCGAGGATCCCTCGCAGGCTTACGGCCCACGACAGGACCGATTCAGGCCCGATAAACGGCCCTGGGGCGGGCGATTCGCGACGTTCCGACTTCGGCAAAAGGCTCGGCCGGCGCTGCTATTGGTGACAGGCCGTACAGGCCCGCATCACGACCGCCTGCCCACCGACGGGGAGCAAACCCGCCCGTGTCGCATTGTGGCAATCGCTGCAACAGACGAAGCCCGCCGTGGCCACGGCTGAAGCCAATTGAATGCCGTGCAGGTCGCGGACCTGTTTGGCGTGGGGACGTTCGTCGGTCGACACCTGGCACGTTGCCGGCAGCGACAACGAGGCGAGCCAGTTCAAATCGTGCTTGTCGCTCTGAGGATCGCCGGCGGTTGCCCCCTGCGCAATAGCAGTTGGTGGACCAGGCGGGATGCCCGCCGACGTCGCTTGATAGGTCATCAACGGCCGCGCGCCGGCAGCCGCCGCCACGCCAATGATGACGGCTGCCGCGAACCTGAACAGGTTCGTTCGGGCACGGGTGACACGATTAACAAACGACGCCGGCGGCTCCCCCCGAACCTTACTCAATGCGGATTTAGGCGCCGGTCGTGCCCCGTAACGCCGCGCGGCGGCGTCGGCTCGTATCCAAGCCGGCCGCCAACCGGCTTCGGACAGTCCCTTGAACTCATCGCCCGACAGTTCTTCGCAATGCTGCAAAACGTCGTCCGCGCCGGGCATCGCGACGCGGCCACGGTACCCGGGCAGGCCGGCCGTCTCGTCGGGCTCGATCGCCTCTTGGAACAATTCGACGGCCGGACGCAGCGCCGTGGCCAACCGACGGCACTCGCCGCAGCGCGCCAAATGCTGCTCAACCTGTTCGTCGTTCGCGGCACCCGAAGGGAACGGACCCCGCGTCAAAATATCGAATACGTCGTCACACGTCATTGCTGTGCGTTCCTAATCTTCCGATTGCCGATCGTCGTCGCGCGAGATGTCGTGCTCGCTGCGCGCCGTGTGATCCGTAACCGCCTCTTCCCGCGCTTCTTCTTGCACGAATTCAGCCAGCTTCAACAACCCCCAGCGAACCCGATTCTTGGCCGTGCATAGGCTGCACTGCATCGTCTCGGCGATCTCTTGAAACTTCAGCCCGCCGAAGAATCGCAACCGCAGAGCGTCCGCCTGCACCGTGCTCAATTTCAGCAGTAGTTGTTGCAAAATCTCGCGGCGTTCACGGGCCATTAGGCCCCCCAGAACGCTGTCCGCCTCGCCGGCGCCGACCTCGGCCAAGGAGGCGGGGGCATCGGCCGGCGAATGACTTTCCATCGATACGACCCGCGGGTGCCGCGCCTGTCGGCCGGCATAGCGCCGACACTGATTCAGCAAGATGGTCCACAACCACGTGCGAAAGCCAAACCGCTCGTCGTAGCTGTGCCGCGATTTGTAGGCCGCGAGAAACGTCTCTTGCACGACGTCTTCGGCCGCTTCGACGGTGCCTAGTCGGCTCTCCGCCACGCGCCGCAAAACACGCTCATACCGATGCACCAATTCGGCAAACGCCCCCGGATCGTCCCGGTTGGCGCGGCGCATTAGTTCTACGTCGGATTCGTGCATCGAAAGAGCGCGGAAGAAGCGTTGGGCGGGGGGAGGGCTCGGCACCGAAAGAAACTCGCGAGCAGACCCATTCTGCCATGCGCGGGATGCGTTAGGCAAACAGATTATTTGGCGCTTGCTGGTGATCGATCGCCGCCGCGCGTCGCATCGAAATTTGTGCATTAGTGCCGTCGTCGTTGCTAGCCCCCCAGGTAGGCATCGGGACCGGCACCACGGGGTATGCGGCGACGGCTGGCACACCACTTGCAAGAAGGGGTTTTGACGGGGAACTCAACGGGCCTTCGTTCGACCGCCCTTGCAATCTGATGCGAAAGCACAGGAGCGAACGATGTTTTATCTCTATGGTTCAAAACCACGAGTGCCCCTGCGACTGGTCGCCACGTTTGGCTCGGAAGAGCAACTGCGATCTTACGTGCATTGGGCTACGCTGACCGACGCGGGCGGCTTCTGGAAATTCGAACAGGGGAGCGCTCTGGCCGGCTATGACGCCTGGAGCTATTCCTCGGCCCCCCTGACCGACGAAACTGCTAGTCGGGTCCTACACAATCCAACATCCAGCATGTTATAAGCTCGGGCTTCGAAGGTTCATTGTGCTTGCCGAGCGATCAGCGCACGTAGTGAAATGAATTCCAGGGAAATAAACCCCAAAAATCAGTGCGCTACCGTTAGCTGCTCGGCTTTGTGGGTTCGCAATTATCTCTAGGATGCCGGCTCTTCGGCCTCTTCTTCTTTCGAGACGAAGCGATAGCCCGACCCGCGCACCGACAAGAAATGTCGTGGGTGATCGCGGTCGACTTCGAAATATCCGCGCAACCGCGAAATGAAATTGTCGACGGTGCGCGTGGTGGGATTGCCGGACAATCCCCAGACATCATCCAGCAACTGCGATCGTGTAATGACCGAGCCTTCGTTCTCGATGAAGTAGCGCAGCACTTTCATTTCCAAGGTGGTCAGGCGGAGGTTCTTGCCGTCGACCGTTACTTTGAACGTGTCGAAGTTCACTCGCGCGCGGCCGAATTCATATTCGTCGCCGATCTTACGCGGCGCCGGTCGCGAGGGCGCCCGCCCACGCCGGGCCAACAGATTGCGGACCATCGCCAGTAGCTCGTCCAGATCGAACGGCTTTTCCAGGTACTGATCGGCGCCGACGTCCATGCCGCGAATGCGATCTTCGGTCAGCGTGCGAGCGCTGAGCATCAGCACCGGCACGTCATTTCCCTTCTCGCGTAATCCCTCGCAGACGGCGTAACCGCTCATGCCAGGCAGCATCAGGTCCAGGATCACCAGATCAATCCCGGCGGACTCTTCTTCGAGCAGCCGTAGCGCCACCGGCCCATCGCCGGCCAGCGAAACGCGATACCCCTCGGCCTCGAGGTTGTACTTGATACCGATCGCCAGATGCTGTTCGTCCTCGACGATCAGAATGTGCTTGGCATCGGCCATGGCAGCCATCGTAAAAGCCATCCCCGCTGTAATTCGTACGCTACGCCGCCGATTGTTGCGGCACCGCCTCGTGGCCGGGCAGTTCGACCTCGAACACGCTGCCACGCAGTGTGCCGCGACCGCGCACGTTGACCTTTCCTCGCATTCGCTTCACCAACGTGCGCACGATGAACAGTCCCAGCCCGGTGCCGGTCTTCGAGCGTTCCAGTTCGCTGCCGATGCGAAAGAAGCGGCCGAATATCTTGCGCCGCATGTTGATAGGAATGCCCGGCCCGTTGTCGATGATCCGCGTGACCACGGTCCCTCCGCCGGCCACCCACGATTGCACGAGGACCTCCGGCGTATCGCCCGAATATTTCAAGGCGTTGTCGATCAAGTTGCGGAACACAATTTCAACGTCGATCGGCTGCCCTCGCACTAGGGCCGGTTGCACGTCGAGCGTGATCGTCTCGTCAGGCAGTCGATAGTGCATGCAGGCCGTTTTCGCGCAGCCGCGCAATACGTCGGCCAGCTCGACGTCGATCGTTTCGTCGGCCGGCGGGGCCTGGTTCAGCCGGGCCGTATCGAGCATGTGGTTGATCAACGAATCGAGCCGCTGTAGATCGTCCAGCATGAAGCGATGAAAGTCCGCTTGTTGGGCTTCGGTGACATTGCGCCGCGACAAGGTTTGCACGTACAGCTTCAACGAAGCCAGAGGCGATTTCAGCTCGTGCGTGACACTATCGATGAAATTCGACTGCCGTTGATTGAGCCGAATTTCCTTGATTGATATCAGCAGATAGAGCACCACGCCGACCAGCACCAGCGCCAGGAACGTGGTCCCCACGGCCAGGATCGCCCACCAATAACCGCTCGCAGAAGCGCGGTTGGCCGCCACGACGACGACCAGCACCCAACCCACCGTCAGCGCAACCAGCAGCACGATCATCACCACGCCCAGCGTGATCGGCCAGCCTAGCGAACGTCGGGTCAGCATGCGGTTTCTCGGAAGATCCTTGGATTACGGCGAGCGGTGCGCCAATGTCTCGCTTGCCGAAGTATGATCCGCGGCGGCTGACGTGGGCACGCGTCGTGTTTCAGCCTATCCCCAGCCCGTGGGGCGTCAAGCAAGCGCGGCTTGCCGGCCGAACTTGCTACCGCTAGGCTCGTCGGCAGCCATGAACTCATCCTGATTCAAACGATTCCCGCTGTGAACCGATGAAATTCGCCATTTGCAACGAGACCTTTCTGGACTGGCCGTTTGACAGGGCCTTCGACTTCGCACGCGAGTGCGGATACACGGGCATCGAGATCGCGCCGTTCACGATCGCCACCGACGCCAACGAAATTACCGCCAGCCGTCGGGCCGAGGTGCGCCGCCAGGCCGAGGCCGCGGATCTCGAAGTTGTCGGCCTGCACTGGCTGCTGGCCAAAACGTCGGGCTATTACCTGACCAGTCCGGACCGTGCCGTGCGCGAGCGGACAGCGCAATACGTTCGCGAACTCGCCCATCTCTGCCGCGACCTGGGAGGCCGGATTATGGTCTTCGGCTCGCCGCAGCAGCGCAACCTGCTGCCAGGCGTGTCGCTCGAGCAAGGGCTGGAGTACGCGGCCGAAGTCTTTCAAGCGGTGCTGCCGACACTGGAAGAGACCGACGTCACACTGGCCGTGGAACCACTCGGCCCGGCCGAGGGAGATTTCCTGCTCACGGCCGATGCCGGCGCGAAGCTGGTCGAAATGGTTGGTTCGCACCACTGCCGGTTACATCTGGATTGCAAGGCGATGTCGAGCGAGGGGACGCCGATCCCCGACATTATTCGTAAGCACGCCGGAATTCTCGCGCACTTTCACGCCAACGACGCGAACCGGTTGGGGCCAGGATTTGGCGACCTCGACTTCGTGCCGATCTTCGCGGAGCTGGGCATGATCGACTACCGGGGCTGGGTGTCGGTCGAAGTGTTCGATTACACGCCCGGCATCGAACGGTTGGCGCGCGACAGCATCGAGTACATGCAATCGTGCCTGGCGGAAATAACGGAAAGCTAAGTGCAAAACTGGCTTTAAGTAGGGTGCCCTGTGGGCACCAGTGATGACGCGCAATCACATTCGTGCGCGCTGACATGTGCCTGGCGAGAAAGAGAAGATGGTGCTCGCAGAGCACCCTACGAAATGGGCGCGAGCGTGTTTAGCCGCCGGCCTTGAGCTCGGCCAGGTGCTGGGCGGTGCCGACCAGGCGATCCCAGTTTTCTTGGATGTACTCCGGCGGGCCCCCGATCACGGCCACGGTCTGCGCCACCAGTTCGGTCGGAACCATTTCGATCGCGTCCCACGGGCAGACCGTCAAATCGTACGGGTCGGTCTTCTTGCGCGGGATGTGAACGCAAACCTCGCAACCGACGCAACGCTCGATGTCGATCTCGCACCAGCTTTGCAAGTTGAACATGCCGTCGTATTGCTGCACTTTCACGATGCAGTCGACGGGGCAGACTTCAAGGCACGCTTCGCAGCCGGTGCAATTGTCGGCATTGATGACGGCCAATTCCTTGGGGAGCTTCTTGCGAGGGCCTTGTTTGGCCATGACGATCGATTCCTCAAAGCGCTTGATTCAGCCGGAGCCGGAGACAGCCGAGAATCGGGCCGCTCGACCACCGACGATCGATAGCCGCCACGATTTTCAGACGCGGTCGGCCGTGGTCAGACACCCAATCATAGGGAGAAATCGGGCGATCGCCAACCGCGCGATCACTGACGGTCGTAATTTCCCGGCGGCGACAGGCTGCAGGCTACTATAAGCCCACCTGAATCATGATTATCTCGGTGACGTTTTCCCGGCACGCTGGCGTTCCGGCCGGCAAGGATTCGGCATCTCGATTCCGCCGGCTAAAACCGAGACTTCATCGCGGGGCCGCGCAGAACTATAATTCCGGCAACAACTTCAATCGCCAGCAACCCCCCGGAATTCGATCTACGGAGACCACCCGGCTTGAGGATTATTCAGTTTCCCCACCCCACGCTTCGCCGGACGTCCAAACCGCTGCGCCGCGTCGACGACGAGCTGCGCCAGATCGTCCGGAATATGTTCGACCTCATGTACCAGGCCAAAGGGATCGGCTTGGCGGCCAACCAGGTCGATTTGCCGTACCGGATGTTCGTCCTGAACCTGACCGGCGACGCTGCCCAACCGGACGAGGAGCAGGTCTTCATTAATCCTATGCTGAGCGAACCCAAGGGCTCGGCCGAGGCCGAAGAGGGCTGCCTGAGCCTGCCGGGTCTGTACGCCGACGTGCGTCGTCCCGAGATCATCACCGTCAGCGCTTACAACCTGATGGGGCAGGAGATCGAAGAGACGATCGACGGCCTGTTCGCCCGCGCGGTGCAACACGAGACCGATCATCTGAACGGCGTGCTCTTCATCGATCGCTTGAGCCCCATGACGCGGCTATCGCTGAAGGACGAGTTGGAGGAGTTCGAGATCGAATTCGCCGACCGCCGCCAGCGCGGCGAGATCCCTGACGATGAGCACATCTCGGCCCGCCTGGCCCAACTGGAAGAATTGCGCACCTGACGCGCGGGATAGGCCTGTCCTCGCAAGGTGCCGCCCGAAGTAGCAGCTTGCCACAGAGCACACAGAGAGCACCGAGAGGAATAAAGGGGAGCGTCCTCTTCGTGGCATTTGAAGACGTCGATCCGCAGATTACGCAGATGGACGCAGATTGAAAAAAGCTCGTCCCTTTGCGAGAACGCAAGCATTTTTGCTTGGTAGGGTGCCCTGTGGGCACCACCGACGACGCGAGATCACGTTCATACGCGTTGACACGTGTTCGGCGAGAGTGAAAAAGATGGTGCTCGCAGAGCACCCTACGAAAGGGGGCGCGAGCTGGCACACGCATCACTCAAAACATTGGCCTTGTTTTCTCTGTGAACTCGGTGGCTACCCGTCGTTCGAATTCATCTGTGCAATCTGCGGATGGATTTGTCCTTAAAGAGACTTCCGAGTGGGCTCGCGGTCGACGAAGGTGAATCAGTATGCGACTTGTCATGTTCGGCACGGGGCCCTTTGCTGCTCCGACGTTTCGTGCGCTGTTTGATACGTCGCACGACGTCGTCGCGCTGGTGACGCAGCCGCCGCGCGTGGTGCGTGGCAAGGTCGTGGCCGCGGCCAGTCCGCTGCGCGACGAGGCCGTGCAGCGCGGCACGCCGATTCTCGATCCCGAGGATGTGAACACGGCGGCAGCGCAAGCACAGCTCGCGGAGTATCGGGCCGATCTGTTCGTGGTCGCCGATTACGGGCAGATCCTCTCGCTCGAGACATTGGCTCTGGCCCCGCGCGGGGCGATCAATTTGCATGGTTCACTGTTGCCGAAGTTTCGCGGAGCCGCGCCAATCAATTGGGCCCTCTATCGCGGTGATAAGGAAACCGGCGTCAGCACGATTCACATGACGCCGCGCGTCGATGCTGGGCCGGTGTTGGCGCAAGCCCGCACGCCGATCGATGCGGACGAAAACGCGGTCGAACTGGAAACCAGGTTGGCCGCGATCGGGGCGCCGTTGGTTTTGGAAACCATCGCCGCGATCGAATCCGGCACAGCGGCCGCGCTACCACAGGACCTGGCGTTGGCTACGAAGGCGCGGCGACTGCGAAAAACCGACGGTGCGATCGATTGGTCGCGCCCGGCGCTGGCGATCAAGAACCAGGTACGCGCCTTGCAACCGTGGCCGAGGGCATACACCGATTGGTTGCGCACCTCGGGCGAGCCGATGCGGCTGATTATTGGCCGCGTCGATGTTCGTGACGATGCACGCTCAGCCGTGCCCGGTACGGTGATCGCGGCCGACAAGCACGAATTGGTGATCGCCGCCGGCGAAGGGGCAGTTTCGCTACTCGAAGTTCAGCCGGCTGGGCGGCAAATGATGCCGGTGGCCGATTTTCTTCGGGGTCATCCGCTACGGCCGGGCGAGAAACTCGGAATCATGCCCGAAAGCGCGCCGTAATCTACGTTGGAAAGCGGTTTGCGTCATGTCGTGTTGGGACAATCGCCACGCATGGGTGGTGACTACAATGATGCCATGGGCGTGGATTCGCAAATCCCCGACGGGCAGGGCAATATTGACTGGAATACTTTTCCCCCGTCACTATTTGGTCTTTTTTCGCTCATGTGCGCCGGTTTTTGGGGAACGTCAATTTTTGGTTACTGGCAGGCTGTGCCATTCGTGTTGCTGGGATCAGCATTAGGCATCCTTGGCTTGATCGTTGCACGACGAAGATTCACCGCGAACAAGCGAGGCTCTCGCTGGATGTCGCTAATCATGGGCGCGGGGTTATGCATTCTCGGCATTATTGCGAACGCCGGTCTTTTCGCCGTCGCTCTCGTTGACCTTTAGACCCACCGAGCCGCACCGGCATCGCCCACTCGCGCGCCCTGCGGAATGGTGGCGGGTGAGTAAGAAGCTCCGCAACGTAAAGTGCGCTTTCGCAATGGTCACCTGTTACTACAATTTTTGCTGGCAGCCCATGAAGTCTGGGACTAGCGGCAAGCTGCGGTCCACCGCTGCCCTGATGGCCGGACCGGTCGGGAACGTCTGGTCGTTCGGCGAATTGTTCGATCGCGTGATTGATTAGAGTGGTCGCCATGAAATCGCTCCCGCCCACCCGCCGACGCTGGTTCCGGTTCAGCTTGCGGATGCTGTTCGTAATGGTGACGGTATTAGTCTTCGCAATTTGGATTGGCTTAGAGTGGAAGATGGTCCGCGATCGCGCCAAGATCTTGGCCGCGAATCACACGCGATGGTCGGTGACAGAAACCGAGGCGCGGTATTACGGACCGAACAATGTCTATGTGAAATACTTTGACCTGCGAGGGCCTGTCTCGACCTCATTCATCCGCCGCTGCATGGGAGACGAAGCCGTTGTATTGATCTCGGCACCGCCGGACGGATGGGCTGCGGATATCGAAACCATTCGCCGTCTCTTTCCCGAGGCCGTCGTGGCCGAGGCGTATGATTATCTGAAAACAGTGAAGGCAAGAGATTACATAATTCACCGCAGGGGGGAGCTGGGTAGAGCGCCGAAAAAGATCTTGCAATAAGCCCGTACACAGTTCTCCGCCATTATCGGCGAAATGGCCCGATTGACGATCCCGCCGCCGCTTCGGAGAATACACGGCTTCGCTCTTTTCGGACGGTTTCAGCCGGTTCCGAGTCGCGCTTTATCGATGGCTCCCTGGAGGTCGTGGACCCCGATGAATTTTGTAGAAAAAGAAGATCCTGAAGTCTGGGCGGCCATCGCCGGTGAAATCGAGCGCCAGGAAGACGGCCTCGAAATGATCGCCAGCGAAAACTATACGAGCGCCGCGGTGATGCAGGCCGTCGGCAGCGTGCTGACGAACAAATACGCCGAAGGCTACCCTGGCCGTCGCTACTACGGTGGCTGCCAATGCGTGGACGTTGCCGAGGACTTGGCCCGCGACCGTGCGAAGAAGCTGTTCGGCGCCGAGCATGCCAACGTGCAGCCTCACTCGGGCAGCCAGGCCAATCTGTGCGTCTATCTCACCGCGCTCGAAGTCGGTGACACCGTGCTTGGGCTCGACCTGGCCCACGGCGGACACCTGACGCACGGCATGAAGCTGAACATCTCGGGCAAGCTCTATCATTTTTTGAATTACGGCGTCCGCCGCGAAGATCACCGCATTGATTTCGATCAAGTGGCCCGCCTGGCGCGCGAACATAAGCCGAAGATGATCGTCGCCGGCGCGAGCGCCTACCCACGTGAAATCCCGCACGACAAATTCGCCCAGATCGCGCGCGATTGCGGTGCGAAGCTGTTTGTCGACATGGCGCACTATGCCGGCCTAGTCGCCGCCGGATTGCATAACAGTCCCGTGCCGCTGGCCGACTTCGTCACGACGACCACGCATAAGACACTGCGCGGCCCGCGCGGCGGATTGTCGATGTGCAAAGAGGAGTATGCCAAAGATCTGGACCGCAATTTGTTCCCTGGCATCCAAGGTGGACCGCTGATGCACGTCGTGGCCGGCAAGGCGGTTTGCTTCGGCGAGGCTTTACGTCCCGATTTCAAGGACTATGCGAAGCGGATTGTCGCCAACGCGAAAGTGCTGGCCGATGCGCTGCTGACCGGCGGCGTACGACTGGTCAGCGGTGGTACCGACAATCACTTGATGCTGGTCGACGTCACACCGCTGGGACTTGGCGGTAAAAAGGCCGAGGAAGTTCTCGACCTGTGCGGCATCACCGTGAACAAAAACATGATCCCGTACGACGAGCGCAAGCCGATGGATCCGTCGGGCATCCGCGTCGGCACGCCCGCCCTGACGACGCGCGGCATGAACACGGACGAGATGAAGCGCGTCGGCGCCTGGATCATCGCATCGCTGAAAGGGGCGGACGATCCGGCCACGATCAAGCGCATCCGCGGCGAGGTTTCGACGCTTTGCAAATCGTTCCCCGTTCCGGCCGCTGTTCTGAAAAACTAACGGCGCGCTTCCAGAGGCCGCGCCTGGCGTGTTCCCACCGCATTTTAGGCCCACCGCAACTTCGAGGATGACATCATGACTCGCTCCTGTTCGACCTGTGCCGCATTGTTGCTCGCAGTATTCACGATCTCTTCGTTCGCACCGCTGCACGCGGCGGACAAGGCCAAGCTCGTGGCCACGAGCGTCGCCGATGCCGGGCCGGATTACCAGGTGCAGGGAGAGTACACGGGCGAGGTGAAGATCAATGGCGAGCCGCGCAAGGTAGGCATGCAAGTCATTGCGCTCGGGGACGGCAAGTTCGACGCCGAGGCGTATCCCGGCGGCCTGCCGGGGGACGGTTGGAACAAAGAGGCGGGACGTCGGCATCGCAGCGGCGAGACTAAAGACGGAGTGACCACGGTCAGTGGGGATTCGCGCACTGGACGGATCGAAAAGGGCCTTATCACGATCAAGGATTCCAGCGGGACCACGTTGGGCGAACTAAAGCGCGTCGAACGCAAAAGCCCCACGCTCGGTGCGAAACCACCTGCGGGCGCTGTCGTCCTGTTTGATGGAACTTCGGCCGATAAATGGAACGGCGGTCACCTGACCGACGACGGCCTGCTGGCCGTGGGCGGCACGAGCAAACAAAGCTTCAAAGATTTTCAGTTGCACATCGAATTTCAGACTCCTTTTATGCCGACCGCGCGGGGCCAGGGACGCGGTAACAGCGGCGTCTACTTGCAAAACCGCTACGAACTGCAAGTTCTGGACTCTTTCGGGCTGGAAGGCCAGAACAACGAGTGCGGCGGTTTTTATCAGATCAAAACGCCCGACGTGAACATGTGCTTCCCGCCGCTCGCCTGGCAGACCTATGACATAGACTTTACTGCGGCTCGCTTCGACGACGCGGGCAAGAAAACGAAGAACGCCGTCGTCAACGCGCAACACAACGGCGTGACGATTCACGACAAGTTCGAACTCCCCCATTTGACCCCCGGCGGTCTTCCGCAAGAGGCTCCCGGCGAAGGACCCTTCATGTTGCAGAATCACGGGAATCCCGTGCGCTTCCGCAACATCTGGGTCGTGGAAAAATAGAATCAAGGCAACTATGATCTCGCGGGCTCATTATTTCCAAAGACGACAGGCACTCATGGCCGACCGGCAGCCACTGGTACGAGCGATGCGATACCCTTACGAAACTTCCGACGAGCGCCGCGCCCGGTTGATCCGCATCCGGCAGGAGATCGCCGCTGGCACGTACGAAACCTCGGCCCGCATGTCGGCGGCCGTCGCGGCGCTAGCATCCGAACTTAAGGGTCGCGTCAACCTTGCCGGCAAAGCCCGTCGCCGCCCGAAGTAGCCTCTAGGGCCACGGGGGCGTCCGTTGGACGCTGCCGCTAAACCCGGCTCTCGGTGCGTTCCAATGCATTCCGGCTTTCTGCACGCCTTTCCGGCGATCTCTGCCGCCGCGCGATCTCTTGTCGACGCGCCGTCGTAGGAATGCTCGAGGCCAACGAACAACAAGTGGCCGTGCGAATTCTTTGCGGGACCGAATGCGGCGGCAAACTTTTGGCCGTCGGGGAACGTCCTAAGCATTCGCGCGGTAGAATGTTAATGCCGGGTTGCAGAGCTAACCGGCGGGTGCGGCAGAAAAAAATCGAAAATTCCGCCACACCCGCCGGCTCATCCGGCCGATGTAATTTGCAATCAGTGACCATGCTATTTCGAGCCAAGCCTCTCGCCTTGGATTCCGTCGGAGGTGCCAACCCAAAAAGCGTGAATCGGGGTCCTCGACCGGCCGTGCTTAGCACTGCCTGACCTCCGTTCTTCTCGCAGCGACTCCACCGTCGCAATCGGCGGGAGGTTGGATTTAAAAACCGCGGTCGCTCTCGAAAGAGACGGCCGCGGTTTTTTTTGCGCCTCGTGAGAGAAGGCTCAGTCGCTAGTCGATTTCGAAGACTTGCCACTGAGCACACAGAGAACACAGAGGGGGAGAAATACCTTGTCCTGTTCGTGGCGGAAGAAGGCATCGATCCACAGATTGCGCAGATAGACGCAGATTAAAAAAACTCGGTGGCCTCGGTGATCTCTGCGGCCAGATAGTTTTTAACCGCGAGGCTAGAACGACAGGTCGAAGCCGGCTGTGACGCCTTGCAGCCACAGGCTTCCCTGATTGAAGAGGGCCTGGGGATTGGCCGGGCCAACCAGTGGCGCCCCCGCGATCTGCGACGTGTTGACCGTCGTGTCGACCTGCGCGCCGGGGCGAATCACACGTGTGACGTACGTGAAGTTATAGCCGATCGTCAGACGGAAGCCGGGGGTCAGATGATACCCAACCTTCAGGTCGACCGACGGGATCAGCGCGAAGTGGTTCTGAACGAAGGTCCCCATGTTCGTCGGCTGGGCCAGCAGGCCGTTGGGGAGCGAGGCGGTAAAGCCCGACGCCGCCGCGGCAACGACGCCGTCGATTTTCAGCGTCTCTTGCATGTTGCCCATCGCCAGGCGGGATTCGCCGCCGAACCAGAAGCGATTACGAAAGTGATATTCGCCGGCCAGCCCGACATCGCCGCCGTTGAAGTTGTTGCTGGTCGAATAGTAGTCGAACACCGTGACGTTGGGTTGGGCCGTGAACGGCGGCAGTCCCAGCGACGACCGACTGATGATCGACAGCGACTCGTTCAGTTGAAAGAAGCGATATCCGCCGACCAGGAACATGCGCCCTGGCGAAGTGTATTGTCCGAGCCCCCAGCGTGCGCCGGCGCCGGCCGATTGAATGTTGCTCGATTCGTTGACCGTGACCGAGCCGTTGACATTGACCACCACGCCCGCAACCACGGCGCCGGGATAGGCGACCAACAGCGCACTCTGCGCATTCACGCTCGGATCACTGTCGAAGAACGGCCGCGCCAGGATCGGGCCTGACGCCGCGCCATTGCTGAACACCGACGACGCCGAATAATTCGTCGAGGCCGTGGCGAGCGTCCAATAGTGTCCTTCCAGCGCGAAGGTCTGCTGATCATCGAGCCAGATGCCTCCCATCACTCGCCCGCCAGGACGAATATTGCCGAGGACGTTTTGATTGCCATACAACACGCTCGTGCCGGGCTGACCGATGACGCCGGCGGTATCTTCCGGCGTGCCGATGGGGCTGGTCGTAACCAGCGCCGGCAGCGAATCGTGTTTCACCCAAAAGCCGAGCGCATCGAGGTTCAAATAATGGCGCGGCCCAGGGGGCGCATACGGGCTGTAGAGCGGCTGGGGCGGAGGCGCGGCCACCGGCGCGCCGATGTAACTGGTCGGGCCGGGCACGGGGCAGGTCGTCGGTGCTGGAGACCCGAGCATCGGCGACATGAATTGCGCCAGCGTCACCAGCGGATCGGCGGGCATCATCGATTCGGGCGTACCGGTCATTCGTGGCGGTCGACCCGCCAGGCGATCCAATCGGCGCAGCAGAATATCGACGCGGTTGCGGTCGCTAACTGTCTGGGCGCGACGGGCGACATTCCGCGCGTCGGTTTCCATCAATGCCAGATTCGCGCCGCGCGAATTGCCGGCCGCGATCGCGGCAACGCCTAATTCCAATTCGTCCAGCACGGCGGATATCGATCGCTCGGGCGGAGCGCCCGGCGGCAGGGGACCAGCTTCGACCTCACCGAGTAGACGCGGCTCGGCGAGCGGTTCGTCATAGCCGACCTGTTGCACACGCTGGGAGAAATCTTCGCCGTCATCGTCAAGACGATCGGCCACGTGTCGCCCGCTCGGCTCGTTCGATTCCTCGGCTAGCAGATACTTTTCGTGAATCCAGCGATATTCGCCCACCGGGGGAACGATTTTATACCAGGCGGTTTTTCCGTCTTCTTCGACCGAGTAGTGCTCGCCGAACAGTTCGACGACTTCGCCGCGGTTCAGAATGAGTTGCACCGTGTCGCGGCGCGCGTAGAAGCGGCTGCCGACGCCGACCTCGACGCGATCGCGCGTGATGCGTGCCGTATCGTCCGGTTTGAGCTCGAGACTATCGGCCGCGACCAGACTGAAGCTGCCGCGCGGCGGACGGACCCGACACCAGCCACCGGCGTCACGGCCGACGACTTCGACTTGCTCGCCACGGCGCAAGATGTCCGTGGCGTAGTACTCCATGCCAGGCCCGCTACGAACGTGTACGTGTTCGGCATCGACCACGGCGCTGTATGGTTCGTCTTCGCGGGCACCGGCCGTACCGGAAGTGGCCAGCGCGAGCGCCATCACGGCCGCGAAGGGCGCGATCCACAGGCGCGTGTTGCCAGTGCCGGTATGGGACATGGGATGCAGGGTTATTGTTGGTTCGCCGTCCGCCATCGCGCGCTACGCCCACAGGACGTGACCGCGGCCACTAGCGCACGACAAGAAAACCAGAACACACAGCACGAAATCTGCTAGCACGCCAGAACGGCGTCTCGGTACGAGGGGAGGCGAGTAGATAGTTAATCCGCCCGCGGCGTGCAAGATCAATCACAAGCTACCGGCGGTCGGACAGCGAGTAAATGCATCAACCGGCCCTCTGCTAGCGATCGCTGAACAGCCGTAACCACGGCCGGCGCGGCTTCGGAAGGTAACGCGGCGCAGGGCTGCGCTGCCGCAGCGCGCTCGCCAGGAAGCCTTCCGTCTCGCGCAAGAATTTCTTGCGCAGCTCGGACGTATTTCGTCTTCGTGGTAAAGGAGGTGGTGCTAGTAGCATAACGATCTGCCCTTGTCTCTGAGTTCGCGAATGCGTTCGTGTCGGATTCGCCATCCGCGCGTGGAAATAAAAAAGGCCCGACGTCACACGCGTGACATCGGGCCTTTGAAAAAGCCTGACGGACCGGGGGGCCGAATGTCACACGGGGGGTGGCTGCGCGAAGCTGTGCATCACGAGCGCGCGGACCGACGTATCGCTCGTCGTGTGGGTCATCGCGATGTTGTGTGAACGGCAACTCATGGCGCTAAATCAGCAAGGTGTGGCGGCGGTGGCGTACTTGCCTTTCGCGGGCGCTAGTAATTCGAGCGGTACAGAAGAGGAGAGACGCCGGACACGAACGAGGTTCGCGCCGAGAAATCTTGCCGCCGGATGCCGTGACGGCTACCGCTGTTACGCCAAACGTGGCGCGTTCAGAGAGTAAAACCATCCCCAGATTACGCAGATGCACGCAGATTTTACTTTGAGAAATCCGTGTCTATCTGCGAAATCTGCGGATCATTCCTCTGATTTCGCTTGAAGCGGATTACAGCGACGATCGCTCCAGCGAGCGCTTCGGCTTTTCCGTGGCGGCTGCGTAGTGTTCCTGCAGGAACTCGAACAGCTCGGGAGCCGTGACTTCGCCCGAGTCGACGAAGCGCAGCTTCACCAGGTCCTTGTCAGGCCGATCGATTTGCAATTCCGGATTGCCCGCCAGGCTGGCGACGCGTCCCAGCGCGAAGCGTGCCTTCGGGCCGGCCAACGACAGGTCGATGCCGGCTTGCCGCTTGGTGTGGATCGTGGCCCACGGCTCGCCGCCGCCCGGTGGGCAGACGTGTACCACTTGTTGATTGTTCCACAGGAACTGCGCTCCCTTAGCTGTCTCGGCCAAGAGTTCGCACAGGTCCTCCAGCACTTCAACTTCCCAATCAATGCGCTTGCCGGGCGGAAAGCCTTTTCGCGACAGATGCCATTTCTGCCCCAGCACCTTCCACGGCATGATGTCCTCGGGACGCTGCTCGGCTCGTTCGGCAAAGCGTTGGAATCCGGCCACGGCCTCGGTCAGGAATTTCCAGAACTCGGGCCGGTCGATCTCGTGTAGCCAATGCACGCGCATCTGCACTTCCTGCCACGGCCCGCGCAGGTTTTTGCACTTCACGCGTGGTTCCGAACCATAGACCGGCAGCTCGTGAATCTCGTTGAGCGGCTTCAAGTCCAAGCGCGCGACCAGGTCGTCACGCTGGAACGATTTCTTGGCGACCCGGAATTTCAATTGCAGCAGCCACTCTTCGCCGGTGACGGCATGCAGGAACCAACCGTCGGTCTTCTTCTCGCTGGCGATTTCGACGATCGTGCGGTTGTTCCAGTTGGTCGGCGAGAAACTTCCAAGCTCCTGGATGCGATCGACGACGCGTGCCAGGATTTCGCCGTCCCACCGGCAGGGTTGGCCGGAACGTCCGACGCGATCGCGCGTGTGCCAGCCGCGGCCATCGTTTTGCCACGGCATCTGCGTTTCGCGACCGATCTCGTTGATTTCCAGATCTTCTTCGCGCTTGGCCTCTTGCGCGGCGAAGTCGAACAGCTTTCGTTCGACCTGTGGATCGGCTTCGAGGACCGGCGCCAGTGTTTCGCCCGTGTGCGAGCGCAACAGATCGCCCGCGGCGCGGCCACCGCGTTTGGTTTTCGACGGGGCCGCGGCCAGGGCGTGCGCCACGACCTGCTCGGGCGTGCCGGCCACGACGACGCGTCCGCCCGATTCGCCCGCCTCGGGCCCCATGTCGATGATCCAATCGGCCGTCTTGATCACGTCCAAATTGTGTTCGATCACGACGACGGTGTTGCCCAGATCGACCAGGCGATTCAGCACGTCGAGCAATCGTGCCAGATCGTCGAAGTGCAAACCGGTCGTTGGCTCGTCGAGCAAGTAGAGCGTTTGTCCTGTATCGGGTCGGGCCAGCTCGGCGGCCAATTTCACACGCTGCGCCTCGCCGCCCGAGAGCGTGGGAGCCGATTGTCCCAATCGCAGATAACTGAGCCCGACGTCGCACAAAGTTTCCAGCACGCGACGGATCTTGGGAATGTTCTTGAACAGTTCGAGCGCTCGCCCGCACGGCAAGTCGAGCACATCCGAGATCGAGTGGCCATGAAATTGCACGGCCAGCGTCTCGGGATTGTAGCGCCGACCGCGGCATTCATCGCACTCTACCCACACGTCGGGCAGAAAGTGCATCTCGATGCGCAGTTGGCCGTTCCCTTCGCACTTTTCACAGCGCCCGCCCGGCACATTGAAGCTGAAGCGGCGCGGCGTGTATCCGCGCAGCTTGGCATCGGGAAGTTCGGAATAGAGCGTGCGAATCAGTTCGAAGACGCCGGTGTACGTGGCGGGGTTCGATGTGGGCGTATTGCCCAACGGCTGTTGATCGACGCGAATGACCTTGTTGATCATCTCGACGCCGAGGATGGCGTCATGCGGAGCAGCCAGGCTGGTCGCCCGATGCAGAATGCGGGCCAGCGAGTTGTAGAGCACGTCTTCGACCAGCGAACTTTTGCCACTGCCGCTGACGCCTGTGACGACCGTGAACGCGCCGAGTGGAATTCGCACGTCGACGCTGCGCAGATTGTTGTGGCGGGCGCCAATGACTTCCAGCCAACCGCCGCCGGGAGGAAGCCAGTCTTCGCCCTGCTCGGCTCGTGGAACCGGCGGGGCTGCTGTTTTCTTCGCGACCGCTTTTTGCGTCTTTGCCGTCGTTGTTGTTTTGCTTGCGGCGCGCTTGGCTTTGGTTTTCGCGGCAGCAGACGGCACTTCAGCGCGAATCGTCAATCGCCGATTGGTCGGCACCGGGATGGCCTTTGTGCCCGACAGATAAGGCCCGGTGACCGACGTTTTGATCTGCGAGACTTTTTGCGGCGTGCCACGGGCCACGATCTGGCCGCCGTGCTCGCCGGCTGCGGGACCGAAATCGAGCAGGTAATCGGCCCCGGCAATGACTTCGCGGTCGTGCTCGACCAAGAGCAGCGTGTTCCCGAGATCGCGCAGCCGTAGCAGCGCGCCGAGCAGCCGCAGATTGTCGCGCGGGTGCAGGCCGATCGTCGGTTCGTCCAGCACGTACAGCACGCCAGTCAGGCCGCTGCCGACCTGGCTGGCCAGGCGGATGCGCTGCGCCTCTCCGCCCGAGAGCGTGGGGGCTGCGCGATTCAGCGTGAGGTATTCGAGCCCGACGTCGACCAGGAATTGCAAACGATTGCGCACTTCGCGCACCAGTTCGCCAGCGATCTTTTTCTCAGTAGCGTTCGGTTTCCACTGCGCGAATTGCTGCAGCAGGTCGCCAAGCGGTTTACGGCAAACATCGTCGATCGTTTCGTCGCGCAGTCGTACCGCGCCGGCGTCGTCGCGCAGTCGGCTGCCGCCGCAGGTCGAACATTCGACTTCATCGACCAGATGTTCGAGCCTGGTGCGCATCCCGGAGGACAAACGTGAGGCCTCTTCGAGCGCGGGGTAAAGTCCTTTGTATTGAAAGCGAAACAGCGGCTTATCGGCATTCTTCTTCGCTCCAGGGACCGGGACATTGATCCAACTATCGCCGGACCCGTGCAGGATGGTCCGCCGCTGCCGGGCGGGCAACTGCTCGAATGGCACATCGATCGGCACGCCCGTGTGGTGCGAAAGGGCCGACAGCATAAGCTGAAACAGCTTGTTGTCGACACCTGGCCAGAGCGCGACCGCGCCCTGCTTGAGCGACAGCTTCGGATCGTGCAGCAAGGCCGACGTGTTTGCGCCGGTTTGCGTTCCCAACCCTTCGCAGACCGGGCACCAGCCCAGCGCGCTATTGAACGAGAAACTGTGCGGTGTGAGCTGCTCGAAGCTGCGGCCGCAGCGATCGCACGCAAAATGCTGACTGTAGATCTCGGTGCGCCAACGCGCCTCGGGCACGTCCTCGACCGGGAACGTCACGTGCAGGACGCCGCGTCCCAGCGACAACGCGCTCTCGATGCTGTCGGCGATGCGCGAGCGTGATTCAGTCCGCACCGTAGCGCGATCGATGATCACTTCCACAGTGTGCTTGCGGCGGCGGTCGATCGTCGGCGGCTCGTCAATCGGATAGGTCTGACCGTCAACGCGCATGCGCTGATAGCCGGCGGCGCGAATTTCATCCCACAACGATTCGTATTTGTCGCCGACCTGAATTTCAAGCGGGGCCATCAAGTACAGCCGGGTGCCGGCCGGCTGCGCCATGACCTTGTCGATGATCTCGTCCGAGGTCTGCGTGCCGATCGGAATGTCGCAATCGGGGCAGTGCGGCTGGCCCAGTCGGGCGAACAAGATTCGCATGAAGTCGTAGATCTCGGTCACCGTGCCGACGGTCGAGCGCGGCGTATGGCCGAGATGCTTTTGCTCGATGGCGATCGCTGGCGATAACCCTTCGATATGTTCGAGCTGCGGCTTCTGCATCTGCCCGACAAACTGGCGGGCGTACGAGCTAAGGCTTTCGACGTACCGGCGCTGCCCCTCGGCATAGATCGTATCCATGGCCAGCGAGCTTTTGCCGCTACCGCTTTGCCCGCAGCAGACGGTCATAGCATCGCGCGGGATTTCGACGTCGATGTCTTTCAGGTTGTGCTGCTTCGCGCCACGTACCTTGATTGATGTGGCCGATTCGATGGGCGGGCGTTTTGCGGCCGCCGCGCCAGAGAGATCGAACGGCTGCGCGCCGCGTGCCAGCACCGGTTTCAGTGCTCGCCCGGTGTAAGACTCGTTCACCTTGGCGACGTCTTCGGGCGTGCCGACCGCCACGACCTGGCCGCCGCCGGCGCCCCCTTCGGGCCCGATGTCGATGACCCAATCGGCCGTCTTTACAACGTCCAGATTGTGCTCGACCACCAGCACCGTGTTGCCGGCATCGGCAAAGTCGTGCAGCACCTTCAGCAGCATGTGAATATCGGCGAAGTGCAAGCCGGTCGTGGGCTCGTCGAGGAGATATAGCGTGCGGCCGGTGCTCTTCTTCACCAGCTCGCGGGCCAGCTTGATACGCTGCGCCTCGCCGCCAGACAGCGTGGGCGAGGGCTGCCCCAGCTTCAAATAATCGAGCCCCACGTCGTGCAGCGTCTGCAGCTTGTGCCGCACGGCCGGAATATTCTCGAAGTGGTCGAGCGCCTGCTGAATATCCATTTCCAGGACGTCGGCGATCGACTTGCCCTTGAAGCGGATCTGCAGCGTCTCGCGATTGAAGCGATGCCCTTGGCAGACGGGGCAGGTTACCCACACATCGGCCAGGAAGTCCATTTCGAGCCGGTTCGAGCCGTTGCCCTCGCACGCTTCGCAGCGTCCCCCTTCGACATTGAAGCTGAAGCGGCCTTCCTTGTAGCCGCGCGTCTTGGCGTCGTGCAGTTGCGTGTACAGCTTGCGAATATCGTCGAAGACTTTGATGTAGGTGGCCGGATTCGAACGGGGCGTACGACCGATCGGCGACTGATCGATGGCGATCAGCTTGTCGAGCTTGTCGATCCCTTCGATCTTCTTGTGCTTGCCGGGATCGCCTTCGCCGCCGTTGAGATCGCGGCGCAAAGCCTCGACCAGGATGTCGCTGACGAGCGAGCTTTTTCCCGAACCCGATACGCCGGTGACGCAGACCAATGTGCCGAGCGGAATTTCGACGTCGACGTTTTTGAGATTGTTGTGCTCGGCGCCGAGGATCTTCAGCCAATCCTTGCCCGGTGCGCGGCGCTTCTCGGGAATTTCGATCTTCAGCTTGCCCGAGAGATACTGCCCGGTCAGACTGCGCGGCTCAGCTGCGATCTTTTTCGGCGAGCCAATGGCCACGACCTCGCCGCCGCGCACGCCGGGTCCGGGGCCGAAATCGATGATCGTATCCGCGGCGAGCATCGTCTCTTCGTCGTGCTCGACCACGACCACGGTATTTCCCAGATCGCGCAACTGCGCGAGCGTGGCCAGCAGGCGGTCGTTATCTCGCGGGTGCAGGCCGATTGACGGTTCGTCGAGAATGTACAGCACACCAACCAGGCCGCAGCCGATTTGCCCGGCCAGGCGGATGCGTTGCGATTCGCCGCCCGAGAGGGTCGGCGCGGTGCGAGCCAACGTGAGATAGTCGAGCCCGACGTTGAGCAAGAAGCCGAGCCGGCCGCGAATTTCTTTCAATACCTCGGCCGCGATCAGCGTGCGAGTCTGGTCGAGTTCCAATTCGCTGAAAAAGTCCACCGCCTCGGCAATGCTCAGCGCGCAGACCTCGGTCAGCGAGAGCGCCCGCTGGCTGGCGAAGCGCGGATGCCGCGAGGTCAGCGTGACCGTGCGGGCCTGATCGTTCAGCCGCGCGCCGGCGCAGGCGACGCAGCCAACCACGCGCATGTACTTTTCCAATTGCCGACGCTGCATGCCGCTTTGCGTGCTGCGATATTTCGATAGCATCTCGGGAATGATGCCGCCGAATCGGCCGCCGTATTTATGTCCGCCCGGCCCGTGTCGCCAGGTGAACGTGATGTGCAGATCGCCGGTGCCCCACAGCAACTGCTTGGCAATCGCGGGTTCGAGATCCTGCCAAGGCGTGTCGAGAATCTGTCCCGCTTCCAGACCGAGCTGGTGCTCGATGGTTTCGGTCACGCCGGCATAGATGTGACGACGCCAGCGCCCCAGGTCGCGCCACGGGCCGATCATCTCGATCGCGCCTTGCTTAAACGATTTGGCGCGATCCGGAATCAAACGATCGGGGTCGAACGTGTAGACCTCGCCCAGACCGTCGCACGACAGGCACATTCCCTGCGGGCTGTTGAAGCTGAAAAGCTGTGGGCTTGGCGGCTCGAAGCTCAGCCCGCAATGCGTGCAGGCGTAATGCGCCGAGAGATAAATGTCGTCATTGGCCGGGGCCGGCGCATCGGCGCCTTTCATCTTGCGACGCGCGCCGCGCGACGGCGCTTCTTCGGCTTCCTCGTCATCGAGCTCGGGCGTAGGCGCGGACGCTTTGCCGTCGGCATCGAGCGCGATAACCAGGTTTCCCTGGCCGAGCTTGAGCGCCAGTTCAACGGCTTCGGCCAGTCGCGCGCGACCTTCGGTGGAAGCCGTGAGTCGATCGATCACGACCTCGATATTGTGCCGCATCTGCCGGTCGAGGCGCAAATCGTCCGACAGGGGGACGATCCGACCATCGACGCGCGCGCGGACGAAGCCCTGCTTGATCAGGTCGACGAACAGGTCGCGGTATTCTCCCTTTTGCCCGCGAATCAGCGGGGCCAGGACCGAGAACTTCGTCCCCTGCGGCAAGGTGCCAATGCGGGCCAGGATCTGCTCGCGCGTCTGGGCCGTGATCGGCCGCGAGCATTTAGGGCAGTGCCCCAGCCCGGTCCGCGCGTAGAGGACACGCAGGTAATCGTAAATTTCGGTGATCGTGCCGACAGTCGAGCGCGGATTCTGGCCCGAGGATTTCTGCGAGATGGAAATCGATGGGCTGAGGCCCGAGATCGATTCGACGTCCGGCTTCGGCATCTGGCCGAGGAACTGCCGGGCGAAGCTGGACAGGCTTTCGATGTAACGGCGCTGCCCTTCGGCGTACAGGGTGTCGAACGCCAGCGAGCTCTTGCCCGACCCGCTGACGCCGGTCAAACAAACGAGTCGATTACGGGGAATAGTAAGGTCGACGGAGCGGAGATTATGCTCGCGCGCGCCTCGAATGACGATGTCGGCAGCGGCCATGCAACACTTCGGCGAGAGGAGGGGTCAATCCGTTGGCGCGTGCGGCAGGGGACGGCGGCGGACACCACAGCGCAGGACCCTGGATTGTAGGAGACGGGCGTACAGGTGGGCAAGGTGCGGGGGTTTACAAATTCTGCATCAACTGTGCTTCGGGAAAAACTCGCTCGATTTCGTCGATGCTGAGTCCCTGGGACTCGTTGCTTGGCGTCCAGCAATCGGAGGGGAGTGTGATCATAGGGGCCAGCTCATCCCCCAGAAGGCGTCTCACGAAACTGGGTGCTGGCACGACGCTAGATTCCCAACGTGGGCCAAACTCGGCGCCACGTTGCTCTAAAACCGCGCGTAGCGCTTGACGTTGGCGAACCGTGTGCAATTCGACGGCAAAAAAGATACTGAGGAGCGCTAGCACAATGCATATCATCCCGAGCCCGAACTGAAACCATCGGCGGCGGGTGAGCCGAGCGGCGTGGTCAACGGTCATGGTCGTTCTCGATGACGAAAACCAAGCGATTTGTTGTAATAGGTGTGACCTGGTTCATGGAACATAATTTTTGCCCGACATGCAATGACTCGCTCCATGCGCAATGCACCGCAGCATGTCGTGATTCTGACAATGGCCCTCGTTGCCTCAAAAGGGGCCGTGTCCGGCGAGTGGATGTTTCGCAATATATCCGACGCTGTCTTTGCGGGCCCCGGTTATACGCCGGCGGTGCTGGACGTCGACACGCTACTCAGCGCGCCGCGATTGTCGCTGCTGAGAAGAGCGCGGCCGCCGTATTTGATCGAGCCTCCTGACGTTCTGTCGATCGAAGTTCATCGTTTTTCGAGAGATGACGTTGTCGTCGATCAGGCGGGGCAATCGGCTAACGAGTTACTTCGCGGCGAGTTTCGGGTCGGGCCTGACGGGACGATCGACCTCGCGCATTATGGCAAGGTGAGAGTTACCGGGCTGACCGTCCGTAGGGCGCAGGAAGTGGTTTGCGAGCATATTCGCGATTTTGAGAGACTCCCGGAAAGCTCGGCACCAGAAGTCTCGCTCGATGTATTCGCCTACAACAGCAAAGTCTACTACGTGGTCATCGAAGGAGCCGACCTGGGGGACCAGATCCAACGGATCCCGATCGCCGGCAACGAGACGGTGCTGGATGCGCTTGCGCAGGTCCGCGGATTAAAGCATCGCGCCAAAGTTGTCTGGGTGGCTCGTCCTGCCTCGGTTCATGGGGCTCGAAAGGCGGAGGTTCTTCACGTCGACGTGAACGCTATTGTTCATCGCGGCGACCAGTCGACCAACTGGCCGATTTTTCCGGGCGACCGGGTGTTTGTCACGCCTGCGAACGTGTCGCTGCTGCGCGATTCCCCGACAAGATTTACTCGCGAGAATTGACGGCACGCCCACGGCGCGGCACCCTGAGATGTTTGCTGCGCAGCATCACGCCGACCGCGGCAATTCCTGCCAAGACGAACGTGCCGGGCTCGGGAAAGTTGAACTGTTGTGCGCCAAAGTTGTAAACACATATAGGATCGATGTTGGGGTTGCCGCCAAAGACGTTGTAGGTGCCGTTTCCGGTCGGGCCGTTCGAGACGCCCGTGCCGATGAGGTCGATGAAGGTGCCCGTGCCTGGGCGTCCTGCGCCTGCTCCGGCGGCGTTCGAATAGTCCCCTGGAATGCTAATGTCACCGGTCGTCGCGATCTGGGCGATAGGCACGGTGAGTATGCCATTGACGAACTGGCTGGCAAGCGTGCTGCCCGTCAACGTATTGCTGCCGTTGGGTCCGTAGATTCCGTTGAAGATCATGTACTGCCCGGTGGTGGCGTTCGTGCCACTCGGCGAAGCCAAAGCTGACAGCGCCGTATCCCCGGCCTGCACGCCCGGTGTGCCGTCGGCGTTCCAGGTGAAGCCCGTAGGACCAACGTTTTTGATGGGCCCGAGTTGCCAGGCTGGATTGGTCAGGGGGCCGACAAGTCCCGAGTCGTCGTTGACGCCCTGCAAGACGCCTGAACCGCTGTTGTACCACCAGCTATCCGCGTACAGCGATTGCTGGTCGCTCGTGGACAGATTGCTTTGCTGAGCAGGCGCGGAATTAGCTGCAGCATAAGGATCGACCACACTCGACTGCACGTCTTGCACGTCAACTTTATTGGCCGTGCCTGTTGCGTTACTCGGCACGATACCATTGCCCACGAACGCCAGGTTTTGCACCAACAACACGGGATTTGTACCTGCGCCAATGAGATCAGATTCAGAAAGCTGTATGCCGAAGGTGACTACCTCTTCTCCTGCGGGTATGACGCTATTCGTGGCGTGCGTCGCGACGTTCATGATGGCCAATTGCACGGCCTGAGCCGCACGAACGGGCAGCAGCAGGATCGCCATTGCGATGACAAGACATTGCCAAAAGCCGGGAAGACGGAGAACGGTAAACGAGAGAACCATGAATTGTTGCTCTAGGGTGGGCGGAGATTCTTTGATGCACCGTGAATGGGAAATGCGTTGGCCCAAACATCTGGACGGTCGCCGTGACGCATTGAGCGTCTAGGACCGCTAACTCGAACGCGGTGCTCGTCGTTTGCGCCGCAAACAGAATCCGACCGCGGCAATTCCCGCTAAGACGATCGTGCCGGGCTCGGGAATGGGAACTTGTCCCGAGCCGGTGAAGCTATAAAAGAAGCCCGTATTGATGTTGGGATCGCCCCCATACATGTTGTACGTGCCGTTTCCTATCGGACCGTTCGAGCCTCCCACGCCGATGATGCCGATGAAGGTTCCGGATCCAGGAGCACCCGCGAGCGCTCCGGCGGCATTGGAATACGTTCCCGGAATAAAAATATCTCCCGTCGTTGCGATTTGGGCGATCGGCACGGTGAGGAGGCCGTTCACGAATTGACTAGCCAGTGTGGAGTGTGTCAGTGAATTGCTGCCGTTGGGCCCGTAGATACCGGAATAGATCATGTACTGCCCCGTGGTGGCGTTCGAACCGCCGGGCGAGTTGAGGGCCGCGAGCGCCGTGGCGCCGGCTTGCACGCCGGGCGTGCCGTCGGGGGACCACGTGAACCCGCTGCTACCGACGTAAGAAATGGGGCCAAGCTGCCAGGCTGGATTGGTCAGTGGGCCGACATCTCCCCCAGCGTCGTTCACACCTTGCAAGAGACCGCCGCCGCTGTTGTACCACCAGCTATCCGCGTAAAGGGATTGTTGTTGGCGAACGGACAGATCGCTTTGCACGGCCGGAACGACATCCGGGCCCGATTGATTTCCGATCGATGCGTCGACGATGCTTGTTTGCACATCTTGCACGTCAACCTTATTCGGAGTTGCGGGAACGACATTGATCGGCACGATGCCATTCCCCGCGAACGTCAGGTTCTGCACCGCGAGAACGGGATTCGTACCTGCGCCGTACAGGTCAGAGGCTCGCACTTGAATGCCGAATGTGACCACCTGCTCACCAGCAGGAATGGCGCTATTGTAGGCGTGATTTGTAACACCCATGACTACCAACTTGACTGCCAGCACCGAGCGGGCTGGCAGTAGCACGATCGTCGCTGCAATCACCAGGCGACTTCCAACACGAATGCTCGCGGATAACGAAGGAAACATAACGTGTTGCTCCAGAACTGCCCTTGTTTTTCGTGACGCCCGTTATGTGCTCTCCCGCGTCTTGCCTGCGCGAAATGAAACAACACCGCGAGGCAAGGAAAACCGCACGCAAACGCGCAACGCGTCCGCGCGGGGAAGGCACAAGAGAGTTGATGCCGAAAAGAAACCACCGGACGATTGATCAACTGACCAATCGACGTGGAACTGGCATCATCAGGCGTGCAGTAGCTCGCTCCGAGAAAAAGCTGCCCGGCGGTCCGTACGAATCGACCGCCACGGAACAGCAGTCCGGAAGATAAGGGTTGAAAAGGGGCAATTCAAGAGAAAACTTACACAAATATATAACTAACAGTACACAAGTGGAAATTCCCGCTGGAAGCTGCCTGCTTTCCGCATTCCTGGCGCGATTCTGGGGCCAGTGGCTCAAGAAAAGAAGGGACGCGCGTCCGGCCAGGGAAGTGCTTCTCAGGCAGCTACGGCGTAGGGCCGTAGCTGGTCGCCGTGGTGAACGTGCTCGCGTCGACTTTGCATTGCGGCAACGCTTGTCGCAGCTTGGCAACCTGCCGACTGCTGAGTCTGGTTCGCGCGACGCTCAGCTCTTTCAGAGCAGGCAGCGAGAATAGCGGCGATGGATCGTCGATCAACGTGCCGTCGAGCAGAACGTTTTGTAATTGGCCAAGCCTTGTCAGGGAAGAAATGTCAACAACCGCATTATTCTCGAGCGATAACTGCGCGAGGTTCGTGAGTGTGCCGAGCGCTGCAATGTCGCGTACCTGCGTCTCTTCGAGCCCCAGTTGGGAAAGCTGAACCAAGCCCGACAGGGGAGTGATGTCGCTGACCTGCGTTCGGCCGAGCGACAAGGATTTCAACTTACCGAGACCGGCAAGGGGTGACAGGTCGTCGACCGACGTTTTGAAGAGCATCAGCTCTTCGAGGTTCCCAAGCTTCGCGAGCGGCCGTAAGTCGCGCACGTTCGTGTACGACAACGTGAGAACCTTCAAGTTCTTTAACGCGGCTAATGGTGCGAGGTCCGCGACCGGCGAATGATTCAATGCCAAAAGCTCGATCGCCGGCAGACCGGCGAGCGGTCGCAGGTCCGTGACTTGCGTCCTGAACATCAGCACGAACTTCAGTTGCGTCAGGTTCGCTAGCGGCGACAGGTCCGCCACGTTCGGGGCGTGCAACTCAAGTCCCATAATATCGGGAAGCTGTGCCAGCGGCCGAAGGTCGACCGGCGCCGGCTGGCCTTTGGTCGTAATCAGCCGCACGCGCTGCCCGCACAGTTGGGACAACGCCCGGCGCCACAGCGGCGCAGCCTGAGGATTCGATGTCGGGTCGATAAACCGCCCGAAGGAACCGACGCCCAACCCGTCGGCTTCCAGTTGCCGGGCAATTTTCATCTGGCGTGCGGATTCAGCGCGCTCGTAAGCGAGCCAAGCCAGGACGATCGCCGCGAGCGTGACGACCAGTAACATCGCCCGCAGGCTGAACGAGCGCACTCGGCGAACGAATTCAAGAATCTTCATGTGGGCACCTTACTGAACACCACTGGCTCTCCCTGCGATGATCGCGATGGTCTTTGAACGCAATGATTTAATGCCACGACATGACGATCGGCGCGCGAGGTGCGTGCTAATGGCCTGATAAGTTGATAGTCCCGGCGGAATCTGGGATTTTTTTTCTGGCATTCGCACCGCGGATTCTGAATAATCACCGCGTTGGGGGGCTGGGGCACCGCGGTCTAGCGGCAATGTAGGGCCGTCACTTCTCAAGCTCCCTCTTTGTCCTTTCTTGGGCTTTTTTCGGGAGAACGCTCATGGTCCGGACTCTATGCACGCTTGCGCTTGTGGTGATCCTTTCCAGCACGTTGTCGATCGCACTGCCGCGGGCCAAAGCCGTTCAATATCCCTATCTCGATCCCACCTACACGCAGCAGATTTACACCGGACCGCTGGTAGGCGGACCTGGTATGGCCTGGACGAGTAGCGGCGACCTGTTGACGCGTAACGGTTCGGACATTCTCGAATACAGCCCCACGCAAAACGCCGTCCATCAAGGCACCGCCATTCATGGTTCGACCGCAACGCATACCATCAGCGGTTTGGCCAACACCGGGTACGGCATGACGAATGGTTTGGACGGCTACATCTATACGGTCACGGGGTCTGGCCTCGAGCGTTTCAATCCGTCGAACTGGTCGGCCCCTGCGCAACTGATGCCAGGATCCGTGGGTGGCGCCGGCTATGGCGTTACGACAATGCCCGACGGACGCATCGCTTATTCCGACGGCAGTGTCGCAAGTAGCGTCTATATCTACGATCCCGTCGCCCAGACGAATACGCTGATTTACTCCGGCAACTCTTTGATCGATGGCATGGTCGCTGGACCGCTTGGCAATATCGCGGTCACGGGTCAGAACAACAGCACCATGACGATTCTCACCAGCACTGGCGCGGTGGTAAACAGCTTCGGCACGCCCCACTTTCCTGATGGCTTGGCCTTTGCGGACAGCCCGTCGGTGAGCATCCTCTACAGCAACAATAACGATGGCACGATCACGCAGTACGTGCTGGGTCCTAACTTCTCGGGTTCGCCTACGATTACCGACATTGCAGGGGTCAGCGGCGCCTATGGTGACCTGGCATCGGTGGGACCGGATTGCGCGTTCTATGTCAGCCAGTTCGACAACGGCGGCTATCACGGCTCGGTGGCGGGTATCGGCACCCACTGGGACAACGGGGTAACGAACAACGAGCCGTCGATCATTCGCATCGGCGGGGGTGTGATGCCGGATGGCACGACCATGTGTCAGTTCTATTCACCTCTTGCCCATGTTCCCGAGCCGGGCACCTTCGGCCTGCTGGCGATGGGTATGATTGCGGTGGGGATTGCCGGTTACAGGCGCCGACGAAGCCGCTGAGCACTGGCGACCAACGGCATACGGATAGGCTATTGGACCGAGGCGTTCGGGGCGCGCAATCCGCGCGCGGTTGGCGAACGGGCGGGGGCAGTTGCCCTGATAGCCGTTGCCATGACAATGGGCCACGCCCCCGGTGCGCACGCTGATCGCTAGTCGACTTGTACGTTGATCGAATCGAACGACCATACCGCATCGTCACGGCGTGCGATTCAGCTCTTGCCAGACGGTGGCGAACCACATCAGGCCGGCATTGCGCTGGCCGATGCCGGAGAAGTGTCGGCGTGGTCCCAAGCCGCCAATAGGAACGATTGCTTGGCACGGCGTCCAACGCTCAAGATGGCAACCATTTCAATAGGTGAGTAGCAGCCGATCCTCGACAACTTCGCTTTCCAGCGTCTTTCCACCCATCTGAAACCGCCGCAACATCGAGCGGCCGCAACTAACGAAAACCTCTCGTTCGAATAGTCCCTTAGGAACCGGCAGATCGCAAATAAAATCACCGGATCGCTTCGTACCATCAATGCTCAAGGCCACGAATACTCCACGATGCTTGCAATCGGCGATCACTTCGAAAAGCTGCTTGAGATCGAACGCCTGCGCCCCGTAAAGAATCTTTTGGGCATCCTTGTATGGTGGATCGCAATAGACGAGGTCACCCTTGTTGGCAGCCTGCATCGCTTCCACGTAATTTTGTGCGCGAAAAATGGCGCCTGCCGTGCGTTTCCGCCATTCATCGACTCGCGCCGCAAACGTATCGGCCTCGATGGGTGTATGGACACCACAGGGGGTCGACATGAAGCCGTCGGCTTTGCGGAATCGAACGACCCCGCCGTAACATGACCTGCACAAGAAAAGCAGATCGGCCCCGTTGGGTCGCTTGTTGTACGACGCCTTGATCCTTTCGTACTCCGTGACCTTGTCACCGGACATCAACCGACTGCGGCGCTTGGCATACCAACGTTTGAGCTTTTCCGGGTCATCGCGCAGCGTTTGCCAGATCTCGATGAGCGGTTCAAAAATATCCGAACCGACGGCATGTTGGGGAGCCAGCGTGGCGAGTACGCCGGCGCTTCCGAGAAAGGGTTCGACGTATGTGCCGAACTCGGACGGAAAGTAGGAAATGATTTCATCCGCCAGCCGCTGCTTGCTGCCGATCCACTTGAGCAGTTGCCTTTTGAACGGCGCCACCCGCTGCGTTCGAGCTTCGCCCCCTTCAAACAGACGGAGTTGCATCGTCCGGACCTTCTTCGACGTCAGATCGGGCAGAGTCGCCGAAATTCTATTCATTTGTACAGTACCCGTCAATTCATTAGGGGACCGCTGCACAGAAGCACTTTATCCTTTTTTGGGATTTACTGTCAAGTGATCCTAAATAGTTCCCATGGATAAGAGCATCTTCACGCCCGAACAGCAAAAGCTCCAAGAGCTTCTCCGTCAGGTTCGATTGGGCGCGGGACTGCGTCAGCAGGACCTGGCCGAAAAACTCGCCCAACCCCAATCGTTCGTCAGCAAGTACGAGGCGGGCGAGAGACGTCTCGATTTGCTCGAGGTCCGTGCCATTTGCGCGGCGGTGGGTATCTCGTTGCGCGAGTTCGTTGATCGGTTGGAGGCCGCGATTCCATGATCCCGAACCCTCGCTTCGTCCGACTCCGCAAGCATTTTTGGGCAAACATACGCACGATTAGTCAGCACTTCGGTTACACCGTTCGGGGCACCGGCCAGATCGCTGTGCCGACGCCCGTCGATCTCCGGAACTGCATGCAACAGCTTGGCTTGTCAGCCGCGCATCTTTTCGACGGCGATGGCCGCGCCACCGAGCTCTGCGCCACGGTGAACTCTTACTTTCGACATCGGGCGCGCGTGCTCAATACCTTTGTCGAGCCGAGCCTGATGGATGTGGACGAAGCCAGAGCAATGTTCGAGCGGTTGCAGATGCAGCTTCCGACCAAGCGCATTCCGCCGATGAACAAGCAAAAGGGCATTAAAAAAGCTCCGGCATATTTTACAAGCAGCATCAATATGCTGATCGAGGCGAACGCCCAAGGGTTGCCATGCGACTACGACCCACGCGAGCTGACGACCGTGACGGTGAACAACGCACCGCTGCGCACGCTGGCCAGGCGAGTGGATGGCGCCTTTCCTGGCCCGGTCAATCCGATCGCCGTGTGGGAAATCAAGGAGTATTACTATACGACGACATTTGGGAGTCGCGTCGCCGACGGTGTCTATGAATCGCTCTTGGACGGGATGGAACTCGAAGAGCTTCGGAAGGAAGAAGGCATCGACGTAAAGCACTACTTGATGATCGATTCGCATTACACGTGGTGGGAATGCGGTCGGTCATACCTCTGCCGGATCATCGACATGCTTCACATGGGATATGTCGACGAAGTCCTGTTTGGGCGCGAGATCGAGAGTCGACTGCCGAAGATCGTACGGCAATGGGTACAAATCGCGAAACAACGCAATCTTCGATAAGTTCGCGTGAAAGATGGGCCAATTCTAATCTCGCAATGCTCGCTGGAAACCTTCTTTCTAGTACCGGCGAATGTTCACGGCGTGCGATTCAGCTCTTGCCAGACGGTGGCGAACCACATCAGGCCGGCGTTGCGCTGGCCGATGCCGGAGAAGTGTCGTCGCGTTCCCAGTCCGCCACGGTTTTCGCCCGCCAGGATGTCGGTATCAGGTCCCGGGCGAAAGCCGGGCATCGTGCCGAGTTGGTCGATGGCCAAGCGGATGCGTTCTTCGCCGACCGGATCGTCGTAGACTGTTGGGTGCAGCGTCGATTTGGCCAGGAGCCACGGCGGCTCGAAGCCCCATGCTTTCGCGAGCGCCGTGCGGATCTTCACCAGGTTGTCGACGTAGTACTCGGTCGAGCGATGCTCGATTACGTCCGATTCGCCTTGCTGCCACAAGACAGCGCGGAAGCGACCGATCGTTTTGCCGGCCGCGTTCAGCCGCTGGTACAACTCTTCGCCGGGCAGCCACTGCCGCGTCGAGGTGCCCCCAACGGCCACGTTAACGAACCCGATCGGTACGCGCGCGAGTGGCAATAAGAAGTTTCCGCAACTGGGCCAGATCGTGCCGCCGTCGCCGGCGTTTGGTTGCGGGTCGTTGGCGACTTGCCATTTCTTGTTGATCGCGTCGTAGGCCACGACGCGTCGTTGCGGATCGTCGACCTTGGTCAGCTCATCGTTCGCACCAACGGCATACGATTGCCCGGCGATGATAAACACCTCGCCGACGCCGACCGGCTCAACCGCGGCCACGGCCACGACCTGCTCGCCGTGCCGCGCGCGAACCTCGATGCGATACCATCCGCCGGCGGCGACACGCACCACCGCGGTCCAAAGTTTGCCCTGCCGCTGCCCGGCGACGACGCTCCATGATGTCGCCTCGCCTTTTTCATCCGGCAGCGTGACGACTCGATAGTCGATTGTTGCATTATCAGGCAGGTCAGCGGCCGCCGCGGCCAGATCGATTTCTACCGGCACGAGCGCAAATCCCAGTGCCGGTCCGCCCGGTTGATGATCGTGCGCGCGGTGCGGATCGAACCCTTCGCGTTGCACAACCTGGTGCGGCAACGGATGGCGCACTTCGAGACGCACAGGATCAGCAGCTGACGTCGTGTCCCCGGCCATCCGGACACTGACAATGACGAGCGCTGCGATAGACAGGCGACGGGCGAAAGCATGGTTCACAAAAATAGGCACGGCCTAGGCTCCCTGGTGCTCGTTCGTTTTCGCGCGACCGTCACCGGCGCGCGGTGACAGAACGTGCTGCGATTGTAAGACGAACAAGCAAGCAACGCAGCAAAGAACGAGCCGTTCTTGCAGAGCCAAGCAGGGAGGGCGAGCGACGCCTAGGTCAGCTCATTGAGCATGAACAAAATCTCGAACGGCTGGTTGCCCGTGGCACCGGTGATGACCTTGTACGGCAGCGGCGTTTGCTGGCCATAGATTTTGCGGTCTTCGACCTTGGGATGCGCTTTTTTGCCAAGTTCTCGGGCGACGGCCGCGAAATCGAACGACGCCTCGACCGGCGTGCCATCGGCGGTCACGACATGGACCGTGGTAAAAGAGCCGCCGTCCGGCCGATCGCTGACGATCGGGTGATACGTGAGTTCGGCGCCGACCGGCTTGGCACGCTCGACCGCGCTTTGAAGAGCCGCGACAACGTCGCTGTGAATGTCAGTCATCGGATGAGTGCTCGTGGGGTGTGAGGATCAAAGGATCGCTCGCGGTCCGTACACAAATATAGGTCACTTCGGACCGTGTTCGCGGATCTGGAACCCCGCGAGAAAATCCTGCTTTTTGAACGGAATTGGCAGGATTCCGAGACGGCGGTGTTCGCACGTGCAACGCTTGGGTGATCGATCGTCGTTAAAATGGTCTAGGCTGCATCGTGCCGACAGATGCCTCAGGAAATATCGCTGTGGCGCGTGCGCATTCCGATCGTTCAGAGCCGGCCGGCATTGCGACGATTTGGATCGCTTCGTCCCCTAGCCAACGCCGCCATATGGGGATTTCCCGACGTGGGAGTCGTTGCAACGCGGGGTTGCGACACGGCTTCTCCCACGTATAGACGATTCCCCCGTCGAGGACGATTTCCTGCCTGGCCGCATTGCGCCGCTGAACGTACCCGTACTGCGCCGCAACGATCGCGCATAGAGTCATGCCGCAGAGCATCGCTGAGAATCCGAATTGATACCGGCGGCGGCGGATAAGTTCGCGCGTCATGACGGACTATTCTAGCCGTCGTCGCATTTCTGCGCAACCTGCGCGAGGTGGCGCACTCAAGATACTGGCTGCCAGATACCAACTACTGGCTACCGTTAGTAAATAATGCCAGCGCCGATGTTGAATCCGACCAGGTTAAACATGACTTGCTCGGCGTACGAGCAGGCCGTGCTAACGACGGGGGAGATGTGCGAGGTGGATTCGGCCGATGCGCACAGCCCGCCGCCGGCGCCCCAGTATTGATATTCGAAGGCGGTGCGCAGAAAGGCGCGGCCGGGGAACCAGACTAGTTGGCGTTCCCATTGCGTGCCGGCCTGGAACTCGGCGATGAACAGGTCGCCCGTGCGGCTGGCCGACATGCCGTTGGCATCCCAGGCGGACGGCATCGTGGTGCAGACCAGCGAGGTTGCCACTTGGGCGTCGGCGTGGCTGGTGCCCCACAGGATCGAGTAACGATTCGAGAAGAACAGCTTGAACGGCGAGTTGCCGAGCGCCCGGGTACTGTAGCCGCCGAACGTGATGCCGGTTCCTTGAAAGCTTTGCGCGGAATAGGCCGTGGAGGAAATGGCGTAACCGTCAGCGAACTGATTCGCCGTTTCGCGATGCCCGATCGCGACCGAACCGTAGCGAATGCCGCCGAAGCCCCAGAAATTCCACAGCCCTCGCGACCAGCGGCGCTGCATCTCGAGGTCGGCGGTGTAAGCCTGGAATGCGTTATAGGCCGAGAAGCCGCCCGTCTCGGATCCGGCATCGGTCGGGCCGAATCCGCTGCCCCAATTCGAGGCGTACCAGAAGCGCCCCAGCACGCCCCACGTCTGTCCCTGGCGTCCGAACATGATGCGCGGCCCGGCCAGGAACAGGTTATTCGACTGCGCGAGTGTTTGATCGAGCGGTCCGTTCAAGCCCGACGAGCCGGTTCCGACGAATGAATTTCCGTGCGCGAGTGTCGGCCAGAAGAACGTCGACTCGGCCAGCGCGATCGGCGACCAGGCCGGTGCGCAGCTACCGGGCACCGCGCAAGGCAAGCTATTGCACGACGGACAGGTCGGCGCCGAGACCGGCGGATTGAAAACTTCCGAGGCGGGGCGCGGCGCGAACGGATTTGCGGCAGGTTGCGAGGAATTCGGTGGGACGGCGGGGATGGTGCTATCCGGGTCCGCGGGATCCGAGGCTTGGCCCGTCATGCTGTACGTGCCGATGCGCGAGGCGTCGAAAGTCGACAAGCTGTCCCACTGTGGCATTGCCGCGGTTTGGGCAAACGCCTGGCAAGACAAGCCGGTGACCACGGCCATCGCAGCCACGACGAACAATCGCTTTCGAATCATTTGAGTCAGCTCCGACTTTCGACTACTTTCCCGGCGCGCACTTCGCCAATGACACAGCGCGGCTTGCGCAGTTTCGAGCAGGTGCTCGCATAAGTCAGCGAAAGGTGTTTTGTGGCGCGCGGGCGCCACAAACGCGCGGGATCGAGCGTGGATAAAATTCAGGGAGGGGACTTGCGGGCTTCGCAGGTGCAAATCTGACGTCACGGTGCCGGACGATGCACGCACGAAGATCTTGTGGTTCGTGTCGCGCGTGTCGAAGGGACGCGACAGAAATCTAGGACAGAGATGCGGTCACGCCGTGAGGCGCGCAGCACTGCCTGGGCTGGTCGTCGTAATCGAGGAATACTGGCGGTTCGTTCTTGCCCCGCTCGTGCGGACGTACGCAGATACCGGGTAAGGCCGCCACGGCAAAATCCCGATGTGCGTTGCGGCCTTTATAATCTTTGATCGTCATGCCGGTATTTAGGATTCAGCCTGACCCTCAACATTGCGAAAAAGAAACGACCCCTGCTGGCATCGCCTAATAGGTGTTTCACTGCCGAAAACCACGGCGCATCCCGAGTCAGACGCGCGCTGTCGCGGCGGATGCATGCTGGCAACGCAATCGCATTCTCGACGGTAGCAAACGCGCGCTGTAAATGTTTTTCAGCTACCGAGCGCAAGCGTCCGGCACGCGAGGTTCACTCCGTGGCGATCGCGATTCGTTCGGCGATCGGCGGATGACTGTGGAAGAGAGTCACCGCCAGGCGGGGCGGATCGGGGTCGTCCTTGTTCAATTTCGCCAGCTTGCGAAACGCCGAGATGTACGCGTCACGCAGGCCAGTGCGCCGTAAAGCGAAACGATCGCACTGCCGCTCGAAGCGCCGGCTGGTCACGTTTTGCAGCGGTCCCAGTACCAACGAGAAAATGCTCAACGCGAACATCAGCATCGGCAGGGCATAAACGGGCAGTTGCCGCGGATCGTAGACGCTCGTGCCGATCCACAGTGCGAGCATCCGATCGCAAAACCAAAAGCCGAGCGAGCCGTAGACAAAACCGAGCGCCATGAGTTTCGGAATGTGGCGATAAACATGATGGCCAATCTCATGGGCGAAGACGACTTGGATCTCGTCGAGCGAGAAACCGTCCAGCAGCGTGTCCCCCAACAGCACGCGCCGCGTGCGACCGAGGCCGGCCAGCATGGCGTTGGCCTTGGCGGTTTCATCGCTGAGGATCATGCGGTAGACCCCTTCGATCGCCAGCCCCGATTCCTCAGCCAGCGGAGCAAAGCGTCCGGCCAGCTCGGAATTGTCGAGCTTCTCGATCTTGTAAAACAGCGGCAAGATCAGGACCGGCGCTAACTGACCGAGCACCACGCTCACCAGGAAGAAGCCAATCGCCGCGGCCGCCCACCACCACGTGCCCACGAACCAGAACAGCGAATAGAGCGCAATCACCATCACGGCGCCGAAGCCAACGGCCAGCGAGAAACGCTTGGCATGCCGCGCCAGCCATTGGCCGAATGATTGCCGGCTGAGGCCGAAGCGGTGCTCGATCGAGTAGCCTGAGAAGCAGGCCAGCGGAAACGACACGCACTCATGCAATCCGATCATGATGCCGTACAGGGCCATGAGTCGTAGCGGTGCCGAACCGATGCGTTCGGCCAGCCAGGCGTCGATCGGCACGGCGGCGAAGAAAGCGAATAAGCCCAGGTACAGGACGTCGAGCCCGGAATCCGCCAGGTCGAGCGCCAGTTGCCAGCGGCCGTATTGCCGGGCCTCGGCCAGTTGGTCGGGGGACATTTCGTCACGCTCCACCTCGTCGGGTGTCACGGCGTCAACGGCTTGATCTGTGGGGGGCGTATTCGTCGGAATTGTTTCGTGCGACATGGCGATCGTTTCCCGGCTTCCACTGTTCCGTTCATCATTACTGTACGTAGGACAACAAAGCGCGTGCCACGCGGTCGATATTCCGCCGCCGGCTCGCCGGGGTGAATCGTCAGCGTGCAAAACCTAATCCTGAAAAGAGTTAAGTCGAGCAGGCAGGACTCTCCCGCGAATTGGCCTGCGGCGGTGCGTCCCGTGACAACTTTATCCCGCTGGACGGCTAACGACTATGACGGCCGTATACCGGCAAATCGACGGGCGCGGGACCGCCTTGGCGCTTGACCCTGCTACGGAACGCCAATTAAGCTAAAAACTTACCTCTTCTTCGACCGCCGAGAGCCTTCGCTTCGTCGAGGGCGGCCCGCTGCGGACCCCTTCACGGATCGAGTTGTCGCGCCGAGATTAATCCGCAATGTCTGTTGTTCGAAGTTTCGCGATTTTTGCGTTCCTGCTGGGGGTCCTCGGTCTCGGGGCTGCGACGTCGTACGCCCAACCGGCGCCCGCGGCGCGCCCGCCAGCGAAAGCGCCGACGGCCGTGGCCCGCACCGCGACTCCGGCACGTCCCAAGTTCCGTAAGCTGGCACCGAACGCTATGCGAACGGTCGATCCCCAGCGGCAATTGGACGAAGCGTACGATCGACATGACCTTGTCGAAGTACTCACTTCGGATCCCAAATACGCCGAACGAGAATGGGCGAAAGGGAGCTCGCACGGCAAATCGCCGGCACGTGATACGGTTTTTCGCCGTGATATCTGGTCGCTGGAGTTCGCATTCAAGCCCGTTCGCTTTGTCCGCATCGACGAGCCGATGCCGGACGGTCGCATGCAGAACAAGCTAGTTTGGTACCTGCTCTACAACATCAAGAATACCAGCGATGAGCCGGTCACGTTTGTCCCGTATTTCGCGCTGGTCAGCAACGACCGCGGCAAGGTCTATCCCAGCCGCGTCATTCCGCTGGCCACACCGTTGATTCGCAAGCGCGAGGACCAGAGCCGACCGCTGTTGAACACCAGCGAAATGATCGGCCGCATCGCGCCGACGCCCAAGGGGCAGGAAGCCACGATTTGGGGCGTGGCCACCTGGGAGGACATCGACCCCGCGACAGACCATTTCTCGATTTACGTCCAGGGGCTGACCAACGCCTATCGCTGGGAAAACGAGGCCGGAGCCTTCAAAAAAGGGAATCCGCCGGGCACCGGCCGGCACTTCTACCCAAAAACCCTGATCCTGAATTTCTGGCGTCCCGGCGATAAGGAGTTCGAGCACGAAGGGGAAATCCGCTTCGAGAACTACTCCTGGGGCTATGGGGAATTGACGGAGAAGGGATTTATCGCTAAAAAGCGCGATCCGGTTCCCGCCGGCGCGGTCCGCGAGGGACCAGCCGCTGCGGAACCTGCAGCCGACGAGGGCCTGCCCGCCGACGGTGACGCTCAGCCCGCGGATGGCGAGATGGCCCCCGACGGTGCTGAGGCCCCGGAAGGCGAGATGGCTCCGGAGGACGAGGGCGCCGCGGTCGAGGAAGCCGCACCGGATGAGAACTGACCAAGAAACACTCGCGGACGTTTGCCGGAACTGAACCCGGGACGCGTACCGCCGATTCCCAAATTAGCGATCGAGGAGATCTCAGTCATGGCACATAAAAAGGGACAAGGTTCGAGCAGCAACGGTCGCGATTCGAAAGGTCAGCGGCGCGGCATCAAGCGCTACGGTGGCGAGCAAGTCACGGCTGGCAACATCCTGGTCCGCCAGGTCGGCAGCCGGTATATGGCGGGCAAGGGTGTCGGTCAGGGCAGAGACTTCACGCTGTTCGCCCTGGTGAATGGTGTCGTCACGTTCGATCGCAGTGGCCGCCGGGTCAATGTGTTCGCCGCCGCCAGCTAACGCGGCGTGATTCCATAGCTCATGCGGGGACGGTCCACGGCGGGTCGTTCCCGTTTTTTTTTGTAACCTCTGCACGTCAGGGCACCATGTTCGTCGATCGCGTGAAAATTCAGGTCGACGCCGGCAAAGGGGGAGACGGCTGCCTGAGCTTCCGCCGCGAGAAGTTCGTGCCGCACGGCGGACCCGACGGCGGTGACGGCGGCGACGGCGCGAGCATCATCATCGTCGCGCGCGAAGGCGTGAACAATCTCGCCGCGCTGACACATCGATATCATTGGCGCGCCGAAAGCGGTCAGGCCGGCAGCGGCTCGAATCGCTACGGCCGCGGCGCCGAGGACATGATCCTGTACGTCCCGCCGGGCACGGTCATAATCGACGCCGTGAACGCCTTCGTCATCAAGGATCTGGCGCACCCCGGCGATCAAATCATCGCCGCCCAGGGAGGGCGCGGCGGTAAGGGAAACCTGCATTTCAAAAGCTCGGTCAATCGTGCGCCACGGCAATGGACCAAAGGGCAAGAAGGGGAATCGCGGGCCCTGATCCTGGAGTTGAAAGTCATTGCCGACGTGGGGCTGATCGGTAAACCCAACGCCGGAAAGAGCACGCTGCTGAGCCGGCTGTCGCACGCCCGCCCCCAGATCGCGGCTTATCCGTTTACGACCAAGTATCCGAATCTCGGTCAGGTGCGGCTCGACGCCGAGCGCTCCTTCGTGCTGGCCGATCTGCCCGGCTTGATCGAAGGAGCCCACGAAGGGGCCGGGCTGGGACATGAATTCTTGCGGCACATCGAGCGGGCCGGCATCCTGGTCCATCTGGTCGAACCAATGCCCGCTGATGGCACCGATCCGCTGGCCAACTACCTGACGATTCGCAACGAGCTATCGCTGCACGACGCCAAGCTGGGGAATCGCCCCGAGATCGTGATCGTCTCGAAAGCCGAGCTGCCCGGCGCCGACGAAGTGCAGCAAAAACTGAGCGAGCATCTCGGACGCAATGTGCTCAGCATGTCGGCCGTGACGGGCCAGGGATTAGACAAGCTGTTGAATGCCATCACTCATGCGTTGGATGTGCAGCGGTCCCCGGAAGCGATGCAATGAACGCGCCTGGCATCTTGCCTCTTGTGGCGGTCGACGTCGGCAACAGCCGCGTCAAGCTCGGTCTGTTCGACAGTGTGGATCGTAATCCGCTGCCCGAGCCGGTTAGTACGCTCGATATCGGTCCGAGCCTGGATGAGTTGGAAAAGATTCGCCAGTGGCTGCCTGACCACGACCTGACGCGCCCTGCCTGGTGGATCGGCAGCGTGCAGCGCGACGTGGCCGGCCGGCTGGTGGCCTGGTTAAAGAACCAGGACGTCCCGCGGATCACGATGATCGCTTCGTCGGATTTACCGCTCGTGGTTTCACTGCCGCAGCCCGACCGCGTGGGGATCGATCGACTGCTCGATGCCGTGGCGGCAAATCGCTTACGCCGTCCGGGCGAAGCGGCCGTCGTCGTCGACCTGGGCACCGCGATCACAGTCGACCTGATCGACGGCACTGGCGCATTTCTCGGCGGAGCCATCATGCCGGGGATCGCGACCAGTGCCCGTGCCATGCACGAGTTCACCGATTTACTGCCGCTGGTGGAAATGTGGAAACTGGGCGAAGCGCCGGCGCCGCTGGGTACCGCGACGATAGCTGCGATGCAAGCCGGATTGTTTTGGGGCGCCGTCGGAGGCGTTCGTGAGCTCGTCGAGCAACTCGGTGCGCAGCTCAAGGTGCGTCCTCGGTTGTTTCTTAGCGGCGGCGCGGCCCCCTCGGTGGCCAAGCTCTTGGCCCACGACGCCGAATACGTGTCTCATCTGACATTAGCCGGTATCGCCATCACCGCCGCGCAGTAAGGTGTTGCGTCGTTGCTCGCGACGCGCGCGGTACCGATCAGATCCTATGCGCAGATAAACGATGTCCACCCTCGGCGATTTTGACGTCTGCGTTCTCACTCCTGCCGGGCGCGGCGCCGTGGCCGTCGTGGCTGTCTCGGGACTGAACGCCGGCAGTGGCGTGGGGCAATACTTTCGTTCGTCGTCGCGAATTCCGACTGAGCAATTCGCGATGCAGCGAATCTATTTCGGGCGTTGGGGCGCGGACGACGGAGAAGAAGTGGTCGCTTGCCGCACGGCGTCCGCCGAATTCGAGATCCATTGCCACGGCGGCGTCGCGGCCGTCAGTCGCATCGTCGAGGATCTGCGGCGAGCCGGGGCGCGGCAGATCGATGACGCCCAGTGGCTGTCGTCGCAGAGCATCGACGAGATTCAACGTGAGGCCGCGCTGGCGCTGACCTGCGCGCGGACCGAACGCTGTGCCGGCATACTGCTCGATCAATGGCAGGGCGCGATGTCGCATGCTATCGGCGAAGTGATTTCGCTTTGTAAGCAAGCTCACGCAAGCGCGGCCCTGGGACGCTTGCAGGCCCTTACGGCGTACCGTGCGCTCGGCCGGCATCTGGTCGAGCCTTTCACGGTAGCCCTGGCAGGTCCTCCGAATGTCGGTAAAAGCAGCCTGATTAACGCCCTGGTCGGCTACGAGCGCGCGATCGTTTACGACGCCCCCGGTACGACACGGGACGTCGTAACCGCGCAAACGGCCATCGACGGCTGGCCTGTCACGCTCTCGGATACCGCGGGATTGCGCGAAGGAGCCGATCCGCTCGAGGCGGCAGGCGTCCAAAGCGCCCGGGCGCAACTTTCGGCCGTCGAACTGGTGGTGTTGGTGTTCGATGCCCGCCTAGCATTGAACGCGGACGAACAACGTCTACGCGCCGCTTTTCCCGGCGCGATCGTTGTTGCCAATAAGTGCGACCTGGTTTCTGAACCGAAGTTGCGCCGGCAAGAACCGCTCATTCGGACGAGTGCTATCACTGGCGAGGGCGTTTCTGAGCTGCTAGGCGCGATCAGCCACCGTTTGGTGCCAGAGTCGCCGCCGGCCTGTGCGGCGGTCCCTTTCACCGAGGATCAAACAACCGTGCTCACGGATGCGATCCGAGTTTTGACAGGCGGCGATTGCGCGAGTGCGGCCCGCTTGCTCGAAGCGCTGCTGCGGGGTGCAAGTGTTTCGCCGCGTAACGGATGAAGCGTTCGCACGACCGCTAGCACCAGGGGTGATAACGGCCCACCATCGCTAGCACGCGCAGGATCTCTCTAGGCGCGCCGGGCCGCAACGCTATACTCACGCGGCTTTTCGAGGCTTTGAGACCTTTAGTTGCGAGAGTTCTTCGCACGGATCAGACGGGCAATCGGCCGAGCGCTTTTTTGCGAACCGTCGATCGGCATGGCGTCACCGCACTGGGACGTGCAATGTTCTCGCTCGTTTGGCGTGCGCGCCATCGACAGAAGGAGATGCCTGGCATGTGCTGGAAGTTTATTCGCTCGCTGCTGATCGCGGCCGCTTGCTCGATTGCCGCGCCGCTGGGCGCGAGCGACACCGCTTCACGGGACTCGAAAGCCTCGTCGACGATCGCTGCCGTAGCGGCCTTCGAAGAAGATGCGGCGAGCGGCGAACCTCCGGCCCCTCTTCCCGAAGAAGCCAGCGACGACGCAGCGAGCGCCGAACCCGCGCCCGCTGAACCAGCAAGCGATGAATCCACGGCCGACGCCGCCCCCGGCGATACCTCGGCGGAAGCCATGCCCGAGGATTCCGAGCCGGTGATCGACACGTCCGTTGTGTCGGGCGGTGCGAAAGCGGCTGAGGAAATTGACGAGGACGCAAAGCTTCCCCCGGCACCCGAGGTCGAAGACGAGACGATAGCGCCGCCGCCGCCGGGCGGAACGCTGTTGGACAAAATCAAAAAAGCGTCCACACCCGTCGCGCGCCCGCAACCGGCTGATTTCCACGGCCTGCGCGTCGGCGAGTCGACGTCGAAAGAGATCGATCAGGCCCTCGGTAAGCCGCTTTCGGTCGTGCAGCAGAAGGACGTCGAGCGGCGCACCTATCGCGTTGACGGCTCGGCGCGGGTCGAAGTGCGCTGTCTGCAAGACACCGTGCAAGCGATCGTCGTTTCCTACGATCCGCATCCGCGCTGGAGTGAGCTAGCCACGGAACTCGGCATGGCCACCGTCGCGCCGGCCGACGTCGTCGACGAAATCGGTGAGATGGTGGGCATCGCGCTGCCGGAAAAGGGTGTGCTCGTCGTGTATGCGCCGGGAGCCAAGGACCGTGTTGCGGAGTTGGTCTATGAGCGCGTCGATGCGCAGGCCTTCACCTTGCGTGCCGAGCAGAATATGGAAAAGGACGATACCACCTGCCAGCAAGATCTGGACATGGCGCTCGTGATCGATCCGCAATGCTCGCGGGCGCATTGGTTACGAGCCCGACTGTTGCGCGACATTGGGCAAAGCGATGCCGCCACCAAAGCGTGCGATATGGCCGTTAAGCTCGACCCTCGCAATCCGCGCTACCGCCTGACGTCGGGCGCTCTGCTGGCTGACGTGGGCCAACACACCAAGGCGATCGATCAAACCAAGCAAGCGCTCGCCTTGTCGGCGGCCCGACCCGAGTTGAAGGCCTGCTGCCTGAACCAAATGGGTGAGGAGTTGTCTACGGGACCATCGCGAGATTACAAGGCGGCGCTGCCGATGCACATGCAGGCGATTAAATTCGCTGAACCCTTGGTGAATGATCGGCATCCAACCGTAAGGCGATTGGCGCAAGAGTCGTTGATCGTGGCGCACCTGTCTGCCGCGCGCAACATCGCCTGGGGCAATTGGAAGATGAAGAAAACGATGGTTCCCAACTGGCTCAATCGGGCCGACGAACTGGCCAACGAATTCGCCGCGAACAAGGACGCCAACGTCGACATGCGATTGCCCGTCTGTCGCGAGGCGCTGACTGCCTGCGTCGGCATGGAAGGGGACCTCGATCCCACGCCGTGGGTCGAAAAGACGATCGCCATTTCGGCACCTGCGCTGTCCGAGGCCAAGGATCCACTGCGACACCGCCAATTGGAATGGGACATCGGGACCGCCCTGTACGATGCGCTGCAAGTCTTTCACACGGCCGGTGACGCCGAGCAGGCGATGAAATACGGCATGCTGGCCGTCGAGCATCTCGAGGCCGGCTCCGAGGGTCGCCAGCTTGAACCCGTCGAGGCATACTTATTGGGTCGGCTATACTTCCGCATGGGCTCGGTCTGTGCGTTGTACATGAAAGACCCGCAAGAGGCGGTCGCCTGGTTCGAACGGGCCATTCCGCAGTTGGAACGGCCGGTGCCCACGGCGGCGCTGACCGACACGGGCCGTCACGGAGAAGGTTTCGTGAGCATGGCCGTTTCGTACTGGGCGGTGGGAAGTCACGAAGAAGCAGTCCGGCTGACGCGCAACGGACTGAAGCTGATGGAGCGAGCGGTCAAGGACGGTACGTTGGATCAAGCGGCGCTGCGTGTGCCGTACACGAACCTGGCCACGATGCATCGCTTCCTGGGCGACGACGAACAGGCCGATGCCTTCACCGAGATGGCCGCGAAGCCATCTGACACACAGCGGAAGTAATGAATCCTTTGCTCTGGATCGTCGTTCTACCGGTTGTCGATCTGGCGCTTCTGATTTGGATCGGGCGGCACACCTCGCTGGGCTTCGCGTTGATTTTGGTCGCCGGCGGCGCGGTGACCGGTATGGCGCTGCTGCGGCGCGTATCACGCGTTTCGCTACGCACGATGCAAACCGATCTGGGTAGCGGACAGGTTCCTCTCGCCGCGGCCGGCAAAACGCTCTCGCTGTTGGTCGCCGGCATCCTCTTGATCGTTCCTGGCGTGCTGACCGACTTGCTGGCCCTGGTTCTGTTGGTTCCGCTCGGACGCCGGCTGCTAGGGCTGTGGTTGGTTACCCGGCTGCGCGGTCATGTCGAAGTGCGCGGATTTTCGGCCTTTAACGACAATTCGAGCGAGCCTGCTGCGCACGATCGCATCATCGATGTGCGCGTCGTCGACAGATCGACCGAAGCACTCGACAAGCCGGACACGACGAATCGCGGTTCCGGCGCGCCGTAACAACCCACCTGGTCAAAGAACGCGCAAAGCTCCGGCGCGGGATTGTTCGCAAGCTAAAGTTGCGTGGAATCGGCAGTTCTCACGCAATCGTCCAGGTCCCGTCATGCAGGGCAGTCGCCGTCGCTCAACGTCCGCGGAGTTCGGTGGCGCTGCGCCCGAAACGCGCGCCGGCGGAACGAGCATTCGGGCGCGTTACGCGCTTGCGCTGGGAATCCTTGGTGCGGCCTTGCTGCTGGTCAGCGACGCAATCGCAGCCGAGCGACAGCGATCGGCCGAATCGGTCGCCGCCTGCATCGTCTCGTTCGAAGACCTCATGCCGGGCTGTTACTACTTTGATCTTTCGCACGCGCCGCTGGCGGCCGGGGCGCTCACCCAAGGCTTGAGGATTCCGTGGTGGCTGGTCGTCTCTCTGTCGGTCGCGATTTTCGCGTACGGTGCGTGGTACGTGATTGCACGGTGGCGCATGCAGAAGGAAGATTCGTCGCAGCGCTATCGTCGGCCCCGCGCGGCGCGTGTCCCGGCGCGGATCGTGGCCAAGCGACAAGCGATTGCCGCCGCGCTGAAGGTCGCGCCGGCGTCCGCGCGCAATACGGCGCTCACGGTGCGTCAAGTGATGACCGAGGCGATCGTGATCGCGCCGCCGTCGACCTCACGGCAAACACTCGTCAATCTGCTCGCCTCGGCACCGTTGCGTCACTTGTTGATCTGCGAACATGGCGGCCGGTTGTTAGGAATCGTCACGGATCGCGACCTGCGGCACCGCATCGGCAAGCGGGCCGTGGATTTGATGACGCGCGGCCCCATCTGCGTGCCATCGGGCGCCTTGTTGGGGCCGGCCACGGCGCTGATGGTCGATCACCAAATCTCCTGCCTGCCGGTGATTGACGAAGGGCGCGTGCGCGGTGTTTTGACTGCTGATGATATCGCCCTGGCACTGGAATGCGTGTTGCAGGCCCATGAAGCGCCTGCGCGGCAACCGGCTGCCGCGGATGAGACCGTGGTGCTGGCCGCCGTGCAAAATCTTTGCGATACGGTGCGGGTATCGGAATCGCCTGTTCGACCGGCGCCGATCGTCACGTCCGACTTGCCCCCGCAAGAACTCACCACGACATCGTCGTGAGCGACGCGGTAGGCCGGGGCCAAGCCAGACGCGCAATGCACGCGAAAGCCATTCGGGCGAGGTTCTCGGATATAATCGGGGTGCGTGAAGGTTAAAACCGTGCCGCCTCTGCTACGTGCAAATCTATGTCCCACGAAATGCTGACACACCTGGGTCTGCTGGCCGAGGTCGACTCGCTGGCGGCCGAGCTTTCGGCGTGGGCCGAGCATTCTCCGGCCTGGCCTCCGGCGCGGCATTGTCAGGCGCTCGTGCGCCGGCTGCTGGCCCGCGTCGACACGCTGCGCGTGCGGCTCGACGCTCCTTTGATTGTCGCGACGCTAGGGGGAACGGGCACGGGCAAGAGCACATTGGTCAACGCCCTGGTTGGCGCGGAAGTCAGCTCTGCGGGGCGCGAGCGCCCCACGACGCGGCAGCCGACCTTGATCTGCCGGCCTGGCCTGCGATTGGCGATGCTGGGGATCGATCCCGAATCGGTGAACGTGATCGAGCGCGACGCACCCGTACTGCGCGACGTGGTGCTGCTGGATTGCCCCGACCCGGACACGACCGAAGACGAGGCGCTGCGCGGCACGAACCTGGCCAAGCTGCGCGAGCTATTGCCTCATTGCGACGTGCTGCTGGTGGCGACGACGCAGCAAAAATATCGCAGCGCCCGGGTGGCCGAAGAACTGGCGGGCGCCGCAGCAGGCGCACGACTGGTCTTCGTGCAAACTCATGCCGACATCGACGCGGATGTGCGCGATGATTGGCAGCGATCGTTGACGGGGGAATACACGACGGGCGAAATGTTCTTCGTGGATTCCTTGTCGGCCATCGCCGAGGCACGGCAAGGGATCAAGCCGCGCGGGGAGTTCGGACGGCTGGTCGATCTGCTGACGCGCGAGCTGACCGTGGCCGCGACGCACCGCATTCGCCGGGCGAACTTCTTGGACCTGGTCGGCGAATCGCTTACGACCTCCCGGCAACGTGTCGACGGAAATATCACGCAAGTTGAACAGCTCGAAGCTGCGATTCAGGAACAGCGCGCCAGGCTCGCCGCCCGCCTAACCGAAAGACTGCGCGACGAATTGCTCTCAAGCCGGCGCAGTTGGGAAGGCAGGCTTGTTAGCGAGGTGACGTCGCGGTGGGGATTCAGTCCCTTCTCTTGCGTGCTGCGCCTGTACCAAGGCTTGGGAGGACTGGTCGCCGGAGCGGCCCTGGTCCGCGTGCGCAGTGCGGCGCAACTGGCGCTGTGGGGAGCTTTCGAAGGGGGGCGGCGATGGCGCGCCCGCCGAAACGCTCGCCGGGGACAATCGGCCACGGTCCGCGCGGCTGCGCTCGGCTGGGAAGAATCGGATCTGCGCACTGGCGCGATCATCATCGACGGCTACGCGGCCGAAGCCGGGCTCGATCGCCGCCGGCTGGAACCGGCGCCGCTGGCGCGCGAGGCGGCAAGCGTCGCCGCCAGCTTTATCGGCGATGCCTCGGCCCAATTGCAATCGGTCATTCATCGACAGGCCGAACGTCATTCGGGGCTGGTGACGCGCACCGTGTATGAAATTCTGTTCTCGATCATGTTCTTTGGCCTGCTATACCGCTTCGCCAAGAACTTCTTTTATGATTCGTGGCTCGCGCCTGAATTCGGATTCAGCGCTACCGCGCAGCCGGTGCTGGGTACCGATTTCTTTCTCGGCGCGGCGCTCGTTCTCACGGCTTGGAGCGGGCTGTTGATATGGTCGTTCACGTCGCGATTGCGGCGCGGGCTGACGGCCGAAATCAACGACGTTGCCCTGGCCTGGAGCAGTCCGAAGCTGGCGGCCGGATTCTTTGCCGATGTCGCAAGTCAGTGCCGCGAAATCCACACCTGGCACGACGAGCTATCGCGGCTGAACGCGCGGGTTACGGACCTGCAAGCACGCCTGGCAGGGCCCGAGCTATTGGGGCACCGGGTCGTGAGCCGCGGTGAAGCGCGCCCGGAATAGTACTGTGCTGCCGGAATCAGCGGGCCCAGTTCCTAGAAGGGCCGGCCCGCCGGCTGCGGTGAATCCTGTCTTGAGCTAGTTTCGCAAAGCTGGTAAAAGCCGGGCCTTTGCGGTGATTGGCCAAAGCCGATCTCCCCTTCGCCATCGCGGTACTTACAAGCGCGCGACGAGCGGCTGTTGTCTCTCTTTTTTTTTGCGGCGGCCAAGCCGCGCGGACGTCGATGGTGCGACATGAGAATCACGCGACGACGTAGCATGGTCCTGCTGTGCGGCGCCATGTTGTGCGGCATCATCGCCTGGGGTGTAGCTAGAATCTCGCCCACGATCAGCGAGCCTGCTAGCTTTTCGTCCCCTGCCGACGCGAAGCTGTGGAGCTTTGCCTTCGTCGGCGATACGCACGAAGGGCGCGGCATCACGGATCGCATCTTTGCGAAATTGCGCGACGCGAACCTGGAGTTCGTCGTGCATCTGGGAGATATCGTCGACCGAGGGGATAGCGACGAGCAGTGGGAATACGTCCTGAACGAAGCAGCCAAGAACCGGCTGCGATTGATGCCCGTTGTGGGAAATCACGACAAGGAAAAGTGCTACGACGATCGGGGAGAAATTCGCTTTCGGCAATATTTCGCCCACTTGCCGCGCACCTTCTATCACTTCCGCCACCGTGGCCTGAACTTCGTGATGCTGAACTCCGAGCGGTTCCCGCTGCCGGGTACCGAGCAAGCGAACTTTCTCAGTTGGGAGTTATCGCGGCATCCGGGGCCCACGGTCGTCTGTCAGCATCGCCCGATTTTTACCGGCAGCAAACGCGATTGGGCGAACATGTATTGGTTCCGCTTGTGGACCCACGGCGCGCTGAAGAATTCCGACGCGACGCTCGTCCTGACCGGGCACAACCATTACTACGAACGATCGAAACCGCTCGACGGCATCACCTACGTCGTTAGCGGTGGCGGCGCGCCGAACTTATACGCCGCCGAAAAGCCCGCTGCATACACAGGCGCACTGACCGCGGGGCGGAATCATTACGGGCTGGTCGATGTTTATGACGACCACTTGGCGGTGCGCGTGCTGGACCTGGACGATCAGGTCATCGACACGTTCGACGTAGCGCTGAATAGCACGGAGCACGCGCCCGGCACGGCGAAGAACCTGTCGGCCACTGAACTACCGCCGATCGATACGCTGCCGGCCTATCGAGAAGAGCGGCTAGGATTGCGCCCCGGAGCGCCGGCGATCTTGCCACGCCCGTGGTGAACCGCAGCGTACCTGCAACGTGCGTGACGGCACTTATAGCCGGACGTTGAAGGTATCGCTGAGCAGGCGCCACGCGCGCTGGGCGGCCGTTTGCCAGCGGGCGTGAATCTTTGCGCGGCCGCGTAACCCGCTCCGCAGCAGATCGTCAGGCCCCGTCAAGGGAAAGACGAGCGCCTGGTACGAAGGGCTCCAGGGGCGCTCGACGCCGGACTCGTCGGTCTTTGACGCAACTTCGCCGCCGGACTTGTTGGACATGTTCTTGGGCGTGGCCTTCATATCCTCCAGGGCGATCTTGGCAATCTTTCCCTGGAACTCGTCCAGCGGCAAATGGTCGAGCTTGATGTCGACGCTCTGCCCGGTCGCGACGAAGTCGATCTGCGATTGATCCAGCACCAGGTCGGCGTGCATCTGGTTGGGATCGCCGACCATGCAGATCAGAGTACTCACGCTTAGGTAAGATCCTAGGTTGCGCGATTCGAGCGGCGTGCCATACCAACTGGGAAGTTGTCCGTCGGGGTTGACCGTTTTGTGCGGCAACTCAGGAGGGGGCAATACGGTTCCGGCCATCGGCGCCAAAATGTCGAGCTTCGCCAGGTCGGCTTTCTTTTGACGCAGGGCATCCTCGGTCGCGAGGATATTTTCGTGAACGCTGGCCATCTGAAGGGCCGCCGTGTCGTCGCGGAACTGTTGCAGTTGCAGCCCTGCGTATTTCGCCCGATCGACGGTCAGTTTGCCTTCGAGGTCCGTGATCAATAGCTCCAGGTCAGGGTTGCTCAAACGCAGCAGAGGCTGACCGGCATCGACGCGCTGGCCTGGCTCGACCAGGATTTCCTCGATGCGCCCCGGGATGATCACGCGCACGCTGGCGGCCTCGTGCGGCTGAATCTGCAGCATGCAATACTCGCGATGCGGTAGCGGCACGGTAAAGATTGCAGCGATCACCGCCCCCACCACGGCGACCGTGGCCAGCAAGCGTAGCTTCTTCACTTGATCGGTCCTCCCTGGCACGCGGAAGTAGGTCCACAGCTTCCACAAGGGCTGCACGAACAAACCGTACATTGCCGCCATGGCGATGACGCGGCCGATACTCTTCAAATGATACGGCTCCAGCATCCGCTGCAAGAACCACAGAATCGAGAACACCACGACCCAACTGTACGTCACCGCCGCCAGGCTATAGATGGCGAACAGCGTCTGGTTGCGGTCGGGCAGAAACGGGTTATCGGGCTGCTCGATGCCCAAGCACCAGTAGCTCAGCTTGCGATTGAGAATCTCGCTGGCCTTCTGCCGCAGGTTTGGAATCTCGAGCAAGTCCGACAGGATGTAATATCCGTCGTAGCGCAGCAGCGGGTTGCCATTGAACATGATCGTGCTGACCGAGCAGACGAACATCGTGCTCAGGCACAATTGATTCAACAAGCCTGGCTTGCTGTACCACCATAAAAAAGTGCAGATCGAGGCGATGATCACCTCGACGTACATGCCGGCGGCGCCGATCATGGCGCGCTGCCATTTGCTGGGCAGCATCCACGAGTCCGACACGTTGCAATACAAGCAGGGCGTCATCACCAGCAACATGACGCCCATCTCGTGGCACTCGCCGCCGAAATGCTTGCACGTCAGGCCGTGGCCGAACTCGTGAATCACTTTCGTCACGGCCAGCGTAATGCCGATCCAGACCGCGTTGTGCAAATTGAAGAAATCGTGGAAGCCGGGCAGCTTCGCGCGAAACTCGTCCAACTGCACCATGACAAGCAAGAGCGCCGACACGGCCAGCAGCATGCAGCACACCACGGTGGGCGTGCGAAACATAAATGCCAGGCGACGGTCCAGCCAGGTGAGCAAACGGTCCGGATCGATGCCGCGAAAGCGAATCGAAAGTACGTTCGACAGCTTGCCCCAGAACTCCTGCCACCAGCGCTCGTCGCGGCGCTTCTTGAGCTGTCCTCCCTGGCCCGGCGTGTCGGCGATGACCAGCCCACGACGGTGCAAGGTGACGATGAACTGCTGCAGTTCTTCGACCGTGATCTTTTGCGGCGGAAACTCGGCTTCGAACCGATCCTTGATTTCATCCAGGCTGGTGTGGCCGTCCAGCATCTGCAGGATGGCGAATTCCTCTTCCTGAAAGCGGAAGTAGGACAGGCTGACGGGCTCTTTGACGACCCAGTAGGACCGGCCGTGGTAGCGGTGCCGTTTGACGGACAAGTCCGGCCGAGCGCGGACCCCCAGCCGCCGTGCGGAACTGGAGACCAGACTGTCAGCCAACGTTGCCATATTTCAAGAAGCTCTGACGAAAAGATGCGGCGCTCTGGCGATCGAATCGGCCGCGAACCAGGCTGAACACCGTTCGAAGCGACTTTATCGGGCACTTCGCGGGGCGTTACCTCGATTGCGCCGCGGTGCCGGACGGTTTGCCGGGCAATGCGTCGATCACCATTTCCTCGGGCTGCATACCGGGACGCAGCAGCCAGGGGCCATCCCCTTCGGCGCGACGATTCACGACCTCGGCCAGCACGCGATATTTGCCGTTGGGGAGCAACTCGGGGTCGATAAACACGACCTTGCCCTGAAATTCCTCGACGCGGCTCGGGCCGACCTGAGTCATGACCTTCACCGGGCGATTGGAAATTTGATCGGGGCCGAAGTCCTTGATGTTCAACATCCCCTCGACGCGCAGCTTGTCCATTTGCACGATCCGTACGATGGGGGAACCAGGATTCAGCCATTCGCCGACGCCCGGCGTGATTTCGATGACGTCACCGGCCAGGGGCGCGGTAATCTTGCGGCGTTGGATATCGTTGTCCGCGGCGTCGACCTCGGCCTCTTTGGCCCCGGCCGTGAGGCGATTGGTCTTTTGCTTCAGCTCGGCCTGCTCGATGGCCAGGTAAGCCTTCTTCCATTGCAGGCGGAGCTTTTCCATTTCGACCCGAGGGCGCGCCTTGGTCGCGATCCGATTGGCTTCCTCACTGAGCTTGTATTCCATTTCGGCCACGCCCGATTGCGCCTGATTGAAACGAATGTCGACGTCGTTCTCGGCCTCGGTTTGCGCGACCTTGTGTTCGGCAACGGCGACCTTCTTCTTGCTCTGCGCCTGGCTGTCATCGATCTGGCCTAGCACGTCACCCGCCTGCACTTCCATCCCTTCGTGAGCTTCGAGGCTCTGCAGAACGCCGGCCTCTTGGGCCGAGACCTGCACGTCGAAGCGATCATTCAGCTTGACCAGGCACTCGGGATAGCGGATGTGCGCCTCGGAGGGCGAGCCCCCGGTCGACTGCTGCGCAACGCCGATCAGCGTAACGGCCAGCACGATTCCACAGGCGACAAAACTAAGACGCAGCATAGACGAACTCCTTCGCTGTCGGGTCGACACGCGATTTGCCCGGTGGCTTTCGATGATTTACGAGTGAGGTCGCTGGCCTGGGCCCGAGTGGACCACGGGTACACCTGGATTCGGAAATTAGATTCGGAACAGTACGCGTGAATGGAGGAACTCGATCAAGTCGTGGAACCAAACGAAGCCCACGGCACGCTTGCCGCAGAATACGTTGGACCTGACGCCGGCACCCTGGCTTAGCTCTTGCAAGTCGTGCTTGTCGATCGCGACATGGACAAGCACGGTGTTGCCGTCCTCGCCGCGCACCTCGGCCGCCAAGTGGACGTCGCCGACTTTGCCTTCGTGCCAATGCGACGGATCGTTTTCCAGAATGTACGTCACCTTCAAATCGTGTTGATTCGCTTCTTTTTGGGCACGGGCGATATAGCCCATGTGCTCTTCGGGTATGAGCACTTCCAGCTCCCAATCGCCGTTGGGATCCGAAATGCTCATCAGCACCTGCCCCGGCTGCACGGTACGCCCCTCGAGCAGGTTATCCACGTCCCAGGTCGTTACCTGACCGTCGATCGGGCTGGTGATCTTCAATCGCTCGCGCTTGCTGAGCAAGATCTTCAACTGCGCCCGCAGGCTGAGGAGCTTTTCCTTGGCCTGGCTTTCTTCGGACGCGAGCTTTGCTTCCTCCGAGGCGGTCGATTGCCGAGGGTCGGACTTGCTCGATTTCTTGATTTCGATCAAATGTCGCGAGATCGACGACAGGTTTTCGTTAACCTCGCTCAACGTTCCTTCGACTTCCGTGATCTTTACGTCCAGGTCGGTGTTTTGCAGGTCGGCCAGCAATTGCCCTTTGCGGACCGTGGCGCCGTGCTCGACGTAGACCTTGGTCACGGTCCCCTCGACACTGGCGGAAACGTCGCGGCGAATGACCGGCTGCAGCTTGCCCTTACCTTGAATCTTGAAATTCGCCGGCACCACACACAGGGCGATGACCGCGCCGATGACGGCCAGCGAAATCAAAATCGTCTTCGGCAACGTGCGGGCGGCCAGCACCCAGCGGGCTTTGCCCAGCGACCGCCACACGGGCAGCAAAAACAGGCTGTTGTGCTCCAGCGCGTTGCCCAAGGCCGTGGCACTGTGCTCGCAGACGACGTTGACGCGCTGCACCATGCCGTCGCGCGGACGGCTGTCCTCAATTTGTTCGACGATCAGGGCGCCGATCGCTGTCGGCGGCGGCGCGTCCTCGTCGGTCGCGCCGGCCTCGGGCCTGATCAGCGGCAACACCGCCACGTTCTTGGCGTGCGACTCGTCGACGTACGCCTGCAGCGCATTTTCGACTTGCGGCGCCATGTCCGACGTATCGCCCGAGTACCAGACCGGCTCGCCGGCGGCGACCACGGCCGTGGCCAGTTCGCTGAGCAGCACGACGGTATTCGAGCGGCGGTCCATGACGTCCTGGCCGCTGACGGCCTCGACGCGGCACTTGCGACCTTTACGCAAGGCCACGCTCACGCGATCGCAGCCGATCAAGCGGCGTGCTTCGTTCACGATCGTAAAGGCGGCCACCGACGGATCAAGGCTGGTATGCGCGGCGCGCGTGAAGTTTTCCAACTGATTCCACAGCGTCTGCCGATCGCTGTATTGACGCAACTGGCGCGAGCGGAGGAAATCCCCCATCAGCTCGCACATCTGCATCAAGAATTTCAGATAGCCGCGCTGCGTGCGAATGTCGGCACTGGGGCGCTGAAAGATCTCGACCAGCCCCTTCGGCTCCCCCTCGATTTGCACCGGGCCGAGCACGAGCAACATCGGCGTCGGATTGCCGGTCTTGTCGTCGGACTCATCGCCGGCGCCGGAGAAGGGGGCCGCTAGTGCGCCTTCGCCGCTGCGCAAGACTTTGTGCAGCAATCGGCCGTGGCGAGCCGTATCCTCTTCGTTCTCGCCGAGCCGCGTTTCGCGCAGGTTGACTTGATATTCGAGTTGTAGCCCGCCCCCTTCCGCGACCGTCCAGACAGCACCGCCAACGGCGGCCAGTGCCGTGACGACGCGATTCAGAAACTCGCTGTAGAACTCGGCGGCGCCGATGTCCTGACGAGCAAGTTGCGCGATCTCCCCGACCAGACTGCGAATCTGTTGTTTCGTCTGCTCGATCAGTTCCGGGTTGATTACCTGATCGGTACTCATAGGCGCGCTGAAGGCTTGCTGAGGGGCTTTTTCGTGTTACTTGCGTGCTATCGGCTTTCGCCCCCCAATACGGCGGGGAAGCGAAGAGGGTTCATGAATGCCGTCAACGCGAGCGGTCGCCGGAGGACGGCCGAATCGCACGCAACTGCCACGGTATCCATTATTTCAAGTTCTACGCCGAAAGCTCGCTCCTCGCTGACTTTTCCGTGATGGCCGACGGAATGGCCGGGACGTTCGCGGCAATCGTTACCGCAGGAACAATCCTCTAGATCAAGTATTCGGCCGGCGAGTGGGCCGATGGTCTGCGAAAAATTATCTGATCGCGAAAGTTTTACCGCGGGTGCTGGCAACCCCCGCCTCGGCTCGCCTCGTGCGGCGAGCGGAAGCCGATTCCGCCCCATGTTGCCGCCGCACCCCGCAGGGCCAGGCGACCCGGTATTTTCGTATATGGTCGGCCCGAATCCGACGCGATCGTTGCTCCGTGATCGGTGCGTTCAATATAGGGGTGGGCCGGGGTCTAGCACAACGAAAATGCCTGCGCCCGGGGGGTGACCGATGGCTATCTCGCCCCGGGGTTCCAGATCTTTCACAATGCTATATCCGGCGCTGCACCTTCGGTACGGCTCGGAGGGGCGCTGGGAAGCCGAGACTGTGTCTCGGTTGTCATCGCATCGAAATCGATTGATGCGATGTTGCGACGCAGTCGCCCCGGCCGGTTCGTGGCGGGTCCCCGTGCCGTCGGGACGACCGAGGTAAGGCATTTCGATCCCCGCTGCGGCTCATACACCGCTCATAAGCAAGCCGCGGGTTCTGGTGCGACGCAACGATCCCGCTTCTTTCCAAAGGGCGACGCTCGTTACACTGAAGTTCTACGCACGGCGCGGTCATTGAACTCGTTTCCTGGCCCGCTCGCGAGCGGAATCCTGGCCGCACGGCGCGGCTCTCCTCATTCGGCGAACTGTTTGATGCGCGTCTTGATTGCGAGTGACATACCGATCGAGGAGCAGGGACCGGGCGCGCGGTCCTTGAGCCTGGCCGTGGGATTGGACGGCGCAGGGCATGCCGTGCGCATGATCGACGTGGGGCCCGCCGGAGTTGTCTCGCGACGTATCGGTATGCGCCGCGTGATCGCCGCGCCCGACAACCCGCGCGCCGAGTTAACGTTCGACGCGCCGCATTTTGGCGTGCGACCGACCCTTGGCCGTCGATTTACCGAACTCTCGGATGATGAGTTGTCAACTTTTCGCTCTACGCTGCGGCGAGCGCTCGATGCCGAGATCGACGATTTCGATCCACAAATCGTTCATTGTCAGCAGGTGTGGATCATGGCACATCTGGCGCTCGAGTCGGGAGCGCCCTATGTTGTGACCGCTTTGCGCGAGGAGCTGGCAGAATTCGAATTCGATTCGCGCTATCAACGGCTGGCTGCCGAGGCCGCCGAGAATGCCAGCCGGGTGATCGTCGCTGACGCAGCGCTGGCGGCGGAAGTGCAATCACGCTTCGGCGACTTGGAAGGGCGTGTCGCGATCGTGCCGGGCTTGCCCGAAGATCCTGCTCAAAGCCTCGACGAGGCGTGCGTCGCGGAGTTGACCGGTCTATACGCGACCGTGCTCGACGAGCGATTGGGGCGGCGCTGGCGCGCTTGAGTGGCCGGCGCACGCCGATCCGCGGCATGGCGCCACTCAGTTCGATGCGCCGCCCGGTTGCGGGTGTGGCGACGTGTCATGCACCTGGCCTGACTATACTATCGCGGTAATGACGATCGTGATTGCGCGGTGATCGCGTACGTTTGTATATCTCACGCACCTCAAGGCTCACTCCTATGGCTGAAAAGCCGGATGACATCTGCCCGCGCCCCGACGTGCTGCCGCCACAACCGACGCAGCCGCTGGTTGCACCGCTGTATACGGCGGCCGTTTATCGCTGCGAGAGCATTGATCAGGCCGATGCGCTCTTGGGGGGCGAGCTGGCCGGTTACGCCTATCGACGCGACGGGCATCCCAATGCCGATCTGCTGGCCGAGAAGTGCCGTGTGCTGCACGGTGCCGAACGGGCCGCAGTTTGCTGCACGGGCATGGGAGCGCTGGCGGCAATTGTCCTATCACAACTCGCGCCCGGCGATCACGTGCTCGTGAGTAATCAACTATACGGCCGCACGTCGTTACTGTTGACCGCAGAATGCTCGCGATTGGGCATCCGCAGCACGGTGGTTGACGTTTGTAACCTAAGCGCGGTGCAGGCTGCCCTGTCGCCGGAAACGAAGCTCGTCGTCGCCGAAACGATTGCGAATCCACTGCTGCGCGTGCCCGACATCGCGGCGCTATCGACGTTGGCCCGTTCGTCAGGCGCGCGACTGCTGGTCGACAATACGTTCGCCAGCCCGGCTATTTGCCGACCGCTGGCGCTCGGCGCCGAACTGGTGATGGAAAGCTTGACGAAGATCATGAGCGGACACAGTGATGTCTGCCTGGGCGTGATCTGCGGATCCGAGAAATCCTGGCAACGCGTCCCCAACGTGCTTTCGACGTGGGGACTGGCGTCGAGTCCCTTCGATTGCTGGGTGGCCGCGCGCGGGCTGGGGACGATGGCTTTGCGTGTCGAGCGCGCCGCGAGCAATGCGCTGGCCGCCGCGCATTACCTGGCTGATCAACCACAGGTCGCCGCGACTTATTATCCGGGGCTCGAGTCACATCCCGACCACGCGATTGCGGCGCGCCAATTCGCAGGCGCGTTCGGCTCGATCGTTACGTTTACGTTGTCCGGCGGCCGCGCCGCGGCGGACCGGTTCATTCGCGCGGCGCAGGCCATTCCGTTCGCTCCGTCGCTAGGCGACCTGAGCAGTACGCTATCTCACCCCGAAAGCACGAGCCATCGGGGACTGACCGCCGCGGCACGCGCGGCACTCGGTATCACCGGCGGCACGATTCGTCTGTCGCTGGGAATCGAGTCGAACGAAGGGGTGTTGGCGGCGCTGGCCGAGGGATTAGCCGCGGTTTAATGAAGCTTCAGGCCCAATTGCCGGCCTATTCATGCTAGACGCCCCTTCCGGCTGGGGTATGATATTGCATCTCTCGCGGCGGGCGGGCCGGTCGTTTTCCAGGTCGTTTTTCGGAGTGGTGTATGGCGGAAAAAGAAGAAGCTTTAGAGGTCGAAGGGGTCGTCACCCAGGCGTTGGCCAATACGCGATTTCGCGTGACGCTAGATGGCGGCCACACCGTGATTGCCCACGTCGCAGGGCGGATGCGCAAAAACTTCATTCGTATCGTGCCTGGAGATAAGGTGCGGGTCGAGCTCTCGCCGTACGACCTGACTAAGGGACGCATCACGTTTCGCGAGCGCTAAAGTGCGTCATGGCCCGGCTCTGCGACGCTTGAACCTTTGCGACGCTTGAAGTTGCCGGGCCGGCGGGCCGGATACTCAACCCGAGCGATTTCCTCTCGGGGCAGTAATTCTTCCGTGCTGCCCCTGCACGCCTGCGGTTTCCTGTCCTGATCTCCAATCAGGGGGCCTAGGCGCCAGCAATCGACCGCGGGTGCCACACGTCGCCGAAGTGCCTTGCGAGGAACCGGTCTGCGCTGTTGTCCCGGCCCCCGAAACACGACCTAAGTTTGTGGGCCGGATGGCCCCTTTTTTCGCTTGCGCCGGTAGCATGGGCCGGAATATTCGCTAAAACCAATGCTCCTTTCGCCGGGTATATAGGCCGGGCTTTCGGAATCGGCGCGCGGTCGCGAATCATTCGCCCGCTCACAATATTCGCTCGTAAACCATTGGAGACTATTGCCGTGAAGAAGACGTTACTTTCGACGATTGCCGTCGCGCTGCTGCTGGCCGGCTCGGCCAGCCGTGCCGCTGCCCAGGGAGACATGAAGCCGATCCTGGTTGTCTCGATCGCTGGTTACCAGCGCGTGTTGGACGACCTGGCCTTTGTCGGAAAGCTGTCCGACAGCCCGGACCTGGCCAAGAACCTGGAAGGAATGATCACCTTCTTCACGCAAGGGCAGGGTCTGGCGGGTCTCGACAAGACCAAGCCGTGGGGTCTGGCCGCCAGCACCGATGGTCTGAGCTTTCAATTGCTCGGCTTCATCCCGGTCACGGACCTGAAGAAGCTGCTCGACGCGCTATCCGGCTTCTTGGGTGATCCGGATCAGGAAGACGGCGTCTACAAGATTCAAGCCGGGCTGCCGATTCCGCTCTACATGAAGGAGCACAACGGCTTCGCGTACATCAGCCAGGACGCGGCCAGCTTCTCGAGCCTGCCGAAGGATCCGGTCGCGCTGTTGGGCGGGCTGGACAAGCAGTACGACGTCGCCGTGCGCCTGAACGTGCAGAACATTCCTGAGGTCTTCCGCCAATTGGCGATCGACCAGATCAAGATGGGTGTCGAGGGGAGCCTGGAGCAGGGTCCGGATGAAACCGACGCGCAGTACGAAGAGCGCTCGAAGATGACCCAGCAACAGATGGACACGCTAGTCACGACGCTGAACGAACTGGACGAAGTCACGCTAGGCCTGCAGATCGACGAGGGCGCACGCCGCACTTACCTCGACCTTTCGCTGACCGCCGCCGAGGGAACGCCCACGGCCAAGCAGATGGTTTCGCTGCCGGCTCCTCCGTCGAAGTTTGCCGGCTTCTTGTTGCCGGACGCCGTCGCGACCATGCACGTCAACAGCAAGTCCGCACCTGAGAACACCGATCAGGCGTTGATGATGGTGAGCTCGCTGCGTTCGCAGGTCATGTCGTCGCTGGACGATCAGGATTTCGGCAGCGACAAGATCAAGGGGACGGTCAAGGACGTCGTCGGACAGGTGATCGACGTGCTGCAAGACACGGTCAAGCAAGGCCTGTTCAACGGCGGTGCGGTTGTTGTCGGCGACGGCCCCTTTACCGTGGCCGTCGGTGGCCTGGTGACGGACGCCAGCCGTTTGGACGGCGTCGTCAAAAAGCTGGCTGACCTGGCTAAGCAGGATGCGGGCATCCCGGCCGACGCGATCAAGCTGAACGCCGACAAGCACAAGGCCATCACGTTCCACACGGTCACGTTTGACGTGCCGGAAGACGACGATAACGCCGACGCGTTGGAAGAATTGTTCGGCGACAAGATTACGGTGACCGTTGGTGTCGGCAAGGAAAGCGCTTTCCTGGCGATCGGCGACAAGGGCATCGAGACGATCAAGAAAGTCGTCGACAAGTCGGAGGGCGTGAAGGAAACGACCGACAAGCCGTTCGAATTGACCGTTTCGCTGGCTCCGATCCTGAAGTTGATGTCGAAGACCGAGGACGCCAACCCGATCCTGGGTGCCATGGCGGCCACGCTGAAGGAGAGCGGCAAGGACAAGATCCAGTTGACCGCTCAGCCGATCAAGAACGGTTCGCTCTATCGCCTCGAGGCGGAAGAGGGGATCCTCAAGATCATCGGCTCGGCCGTGAAGCTGGCCGCGGCCCAAAGCGGTCTGGGCGCGTTTTAACGTTCCCCCGGCGCAAAGGCGGGGAGATCTGCCCCTGCCGCATGCTTTCGATTGAGTTAACCACGAACGGCATCGGTCGCCACGAGCGGCCGGTGCCGTTTTTTATTTTTCTCGCTGCGGGCGGGGCGCCGAAACGGGGCTGCAGAGCGGAATCCTGCGGCCCCTGTGGTTCCCCCGCAGGGCGCGTTACGCTAGAGTAGCGGGATAATCCGGGTCAACCTGGTACCTCTGCCGTCGGTGGGGAAGCCGGGCACTGGATTGTCGCCCGAACAAATCGCCCGCGCCACAAAGAAGGCCTGTCCGTTTCCATTTTCTCGACCAGGGTTTTGGGATGCCAATCGTCAATTTCGTCAACGAGAAGAAGCAGGTACAAGTCCCCGCAGGGGCCAATCTTCGCGCGGAAGCGATGAAAGCCGGAATCAAGCTCTACAACGGGCTGAATGGTTACGGCGCGAAACTGAACGAGATCGTCAACTGTCACGGCTTCGGCCATTGCGGCACCTGCCGGGTGTTGATCACCAAAGGGACGGAAAACGCCAGCCCGATGGGCATGGTCGAAACGTTCACGTGCAAATACAACCCGCTGACGCCGGCCTTGTTCGCGTTCATTGGCAACGAAGACAAGATGCGGCTGGCCTGCCGCACGCAGGTCAACGGCGATATGGACGTGGTGACACGGCCCGATTTGAATATGACGGGCGATAACTTTTTCAGCTAGGCAATTCCGCTCAGGCGTTGAAGTGTTGGTGCTGGCCAATCCAGCCGTGACATTTGCATCGCGTTAAGTCTTGGCACGTACATGCGCTAAGCGATTCTTCGGAGTGAGGCGCCGTGAAGCAGGTTGTCGCGATCGTCAAACCGTACCTGGTTGAGAAAGTCCTCGAAGGACTGAAGCGGGCCCCGCTCGAGGCGGTCAGCGTCCGCGAGGTCAAAGGATACGGCCGGCAGAAGAACTATCTCGATCAATACGCCGGCAGCGAATACTCGCTGGCTTTCCTCCCCAAGGTCGAGATTAATCTGTGGGTTGAGGATGCGCGCGTTGAAGAGATCACGCGCCGTATCGTGGAGGTCGCCCGCACGGGCCGCATGGGAGACGGCAAGATTTTCGTAATGCCGGCCGTGGCGTGCGAACGGGTGATCGACATCGGCAAGCCGGTGAAGGGGAAGTGATGCGGGAGTTCTGTGGTTACTGACAGACTCTCCCGACAATGTTCTCTTTTCGTGTTTGCCTGTTTCGGACTGCTCTCTGGGTTCACTCTAAGGCGCCCCGCGGAATCTTTGTGACACATCGCGGGCTCCGTGAATCACTTGAAGGACTTCGATTCCTTCGTTCACGGGCACGTAAAAAACGACAATCGATTTCACGACGAAGCAACGAACGTTGGGCGCTAGATCCGAGCGTAATTGTCCGAGCTCGGGATGAATTGCGTAGCGATCAGCAGCCGTACGAATGCCGAGCAAAATATTGTCCGCGGCCGTGAGATCGTTGTGCTGGCTGGCGACGTGATGCCAGATATCCAGCACATCTTGACTCGCGTCAGGAAGAAATATCGCGCGAGCCATACTTCGAGCTATTCTGCACTCAGCATGCGACGGCCGGCGGCCATTATTCCTTCGACATCAAGGGGTGCCGATAGCCCCTTTCCGGATTTGGCAACTCGACGCTGAACTTCGTCACGCAGTTCGCGATGGCGAGAATCCAGTTCCTCTAAAGCACGCAACGCATCGACGAGCAATTCCTCCTGCGAGGTGTACAAGCCGGTAGCCATCCGTTCATTGACGAGACGATCGAGTTCCGGCGGGAATGCGTACGACATGGCGAGTTCCTCCAGGTATTCATCGTACGCTACGGCTCGGTATTGTTGCAATCGATCACCGGTCATCGCTCCCACGGCAGAGCCAGCATTAATCCAGCCAATCCTGCTCTGCCAGGCGTTGCGGGACGTATTCCTCAGTGACGTAGCTGATGCCTTTCGAGATCAATGACTCGACTTCCAGCTTGAAGCCGTTGTCGAGCATCTTGCTGATCTCTTTTTGCCACGCCTTCTTGCCGGCGAACCACGGATAATCCGCGATCTGCTTGGCGCGCTTGCGGTCATTGTCGTTGAGGTTGATCCGCACGCTGTTCGAAAGCTGGCAGCGTTCCAGGTCGATCGAGCGCAATCCTAAATAGCGCGCGTCGGGGATGGCCATTCGCTTCGATTCAAAGGCCAGATTGATCGATCCCTGCTTCAGAACGCTATAGATGTAATAACCCCAAGGGTCGTTATCCAGCAGGCAGTAGATCGGCAGCTTAAGCTCGTTGTGCAGGCGATAGAGCATGCGCCGCACGCCACGCGTCGGCTGGCCGGCGCCGTGAGTCAGCAGGCAATTATGCTTCTTCCAGAATCTGTCTTCGTTGAAACGCTGCCAGACCGTTCCTTTTTCGACATGCAGGATGAACTTGGCGTCGCATTTCTTGAACTTGATGACGTCCGGCTCGACGATCGACGGCACGCCGTAACCGCCTGAGCCCATTCGGGCACAATCGATCTCGTCCCCTTTATCTTCGATGACCAGGGGGCCAACCATGTCGCCGCGCTTTTCGGCGTACAGATGCAGCTCTTCGCGCAGGGCGTTGACCGTTACTTCCACGTCCTCGATGATCGTGTCGGATTCGCCCTGCTCGTCGAAAGTCTCTTCTTTGACGCCTTCGATCGAGTGCTTGTTCTTGTAGAACAATCCACGCAGGCTGAGTGTCTTGCCTTGCTCGATCAACTCCTTGCAGCCGCTGGCCACGAGCATGGTCTGCATGTAGGCCTTGGCCTGCGACAGGTTGAACAACTGCCGGCGGTTCGTGTTCGAACCCATCTCGACAAACCGTTTCGTCTTGTTGTACTTGACGTTCGACAGCGCGCGGGCCGGAATATCGAGGTGCGGTTCTCGCTTCTTGGCGGCCGTGGCGGTGACCACGTCGGCCATGCCGACCAACTGGCCCATCGTCTTCTTGTCGCGCTCGTTCAGAGCGACCGGTTTGGCAGGGGTCGTGGCGCCGGCGGTGCGGCGAGGGGGGCGTTTAGCCATGATCGAATTCTCGGGTTCAGTCCGTTAGTGCTTAGCTGTCTTTGTTTCTGCGCGATTCGATATAACGAATGGCGTCGCCAATTGTTTGAATGTTTTGCGCGTCTTCTTCCGCAATGTTAATGTCGAACTCCTCTTCCAGCTCCATCACAAGTTCGACCATTTCGAGTGAGTCGCGCCCCCCATCATCGATTCGGAAATCTGCGGTGACTGCTTCCCGCTCGGTCGCCAGTGGACCGGACAAATGCTCCTGAAACCACCACAGCAAATGACCACACCTCGGACAGGGGGCGTCGCCCGAAGGCCACGAGGGCTCGATGGTGCAATCCTTGCCGCAGATCGGACAACGGTTGGGCTCTCCTTCCGGTGTACGGCTCGATATCGTCATCGTTCCGCCCCGTGGTTTATGGCGCCGGCGAGAGTATCTCAACCACCCTTGCGCTTTTTCGTCGCCTTCGGGGCTGTCTTCTCCGTCGCCGCCGCATCTTGCTCTGCTGCCTCGGGCTTCGCCGCTTTGGCTGCTCCGGGTACGGTCCCGGGTTCGATGATCAGCACGTTGTCGCCGAAATCTTCTTCCTCCTCGACAACCGGCTTGCCGCTTTCATCGAGCGTGACGTCGGCCTCGGCCGTCTTGCGCTTCGCCACGGCGACTAGCTGGTTGTAGAGCTCTTCGCGGTCGGTGCCGTTAATCACTTGAACCGCGCCAGCGACCTCGCCCAGGTAGCGCAGGAAAATGTTGCGTCGTTCTCCTTCCTGCTTAACCCGCATGCGACGGCGCATATACATACCCAGCTTGCGCCCCACGGCCTGCAGTCCCAGGCGCAATTCTTTTTGAATTTCCGGGTAACTGGCCACAGCCTCTTTCGATTCACTGGTAAACGGTACCCACACGCTGGCGATGTGAGCGAGAATCGTGATTGGGCCGGACGGCAGCGAGCCGCGCGACTGGCTCAGCCCGTAGCTGCGCCAGTTCATTCCCAAAATGGATTGCGTGATCGCGCAGGCGGCAGGCTGAAATTGCAACGGCACGCGGTTGGCGTATCGCAACACATTCATTGTCTGGCCATCTTCGACGTTCACGCTGCGCAGCGTTTCATGCAGCTTGGCGATGTCCTTGGCCTTTAGCTTGCCGGGCGTGGTGCGCGTGCCCAGTTCGGCCTCGGTCAACGTGCGATCAGCCGCGTCGGCGCCAAAACCGGAAAACGTGCTAATCAAAAACTGCCGCAGAGTGCGGGCATCGCTCTCGGCCAACAGCTCGGTCAGCGCTTCGAGCGAAATCTTCTGCGCGATCGAACTACCGCCGTAGGCCAGGCCAATTTCGATCTGGAACGGATTGCCGCGGTAGACCGACGGCGGCCGCGTCGCGGCAACGTAGAACTCGGCGGGCACGACGTGGTGCAGCCCTTGGAGTAATCGCTCCTCGCCGATCGGCGAGAGGCAATCCGTGGCCGGCGCGCTGATCTTGGTCTGCTGGATCGCTTGAAACAGCGAGTCAGCCTCGTGCCGGCCAATGCGATGCGGATGGGCACGAACGGAAAGCTTGGCCGTCTCGCAAATCTTCCGCGCCACTAGCGAGCTGACGCGAGAAAAACTGCCGGTCAAGAATTGCGACAGCGTCGGCGCTTTGCCGTCCTTGAGCATCGTCAGCAGCATGCCTAGCTCGATGCCGTACGGATGAGGCTTGATCTCCTTCGGCTCGATCGGCAGCGTGTCGGCCGAGCGTGGGTAATCGTGCGGCTGATCTTCGGGATCGATGTAGTGGAACGTGGCGTGCGGGTTCGCGATTGCGGTCTGTTCCAGATAGTCATCAACGCTGCCGCGGCCGCGCGTGTAACGGGCTTCAAGTTCGATCGTGACGCGCGTGCCGCTATCTTGCGGAACCCATTCGATGCCGTGCTTCTCGATCGCTGCGGCACCGGCCTCGCCCGGCGGGATGTCTACGCCTTCCCCTTTGCCGTTGAGGATCTCGGGCTTGTTTTTCTTGGTATCGATCTGGATTTCGAAGTAGTGGGCCGGCTTCTTGGCCGAGACCTTGGAGATGATCTTTACCGGCTTGCCGGTGGTCAGCACGCCGTACATGCCGGCGGCGCTGATGCCGATGCCTTGCTGGCCGCGGCTCATCCGCAGGCGGTGAAATTTCGAACCGTACAGCAGCTTGCCGAAAATGTTCGCGATTTGCGCCTTGAGAATTCCCGGCCCGTTGTCCTGCACACCGACCTTGAAGCGCGACGGCCCGGTCTGCTGGATATGGACCCAGATCTCGGGCAGGATGCCTGCCTCTTCACAGGCGTCCAGCGAGTTGTCGACAGCCTCTTTGACGGTCGTCAGCAGAGCCTTGCGCGGGTTGTCGAACCCCAGCAGGTGCCGGTTCTTGGCGAAGAATTCGCTGACCGAGATGTCACGCTGGCTGGCGGCCATTGTCTCGGCCGTGGCCCGACGACGGCCGGAAGGCCGGGAAGGCTTCTCAGCTTCCTCCGCTACTTCGGCGTGACCATTGGTTTCTTCGATTTCCGCTACGTCCGTGTCGTCCGTCGACTCGGCGGGGACGTCTTCCGACGCCCCATTGCGGGAGGGATGTGTAGAGGCCTTCCTGGGCTTTACGCGTGACAACGCTAACCTCCGCCTTTGCGCGGGAAACCGAATGAGAAGATGGGCCAACTAACGGCGACCGTGCGGCCTGGAGTGTCCTTGCCGAAAACCGAGCCTGACGGTGCGCGTGACCGTAGCGATTATACCGGTTGTCCGGAAGGCTTCACAGGCGGCTTTCTCCTTACCAGCCGCAGACTTCCGTCGATTGAGAAATCCGGCATACAAAGTCTAACCCAGAAATGCGCGCGTGGCCGAGATTGTTGTTGGGCCGTAATCGTCGCTGCCGCTCCCGCCGGCTTCGACTCGCCCGTGGCCGGAGGTCAATTACGCGACCTCTTGTCACCTGCCCGAGATGCCGACCTGTGACCCCCAGGAAGGAGCCTGCCTGCCATGCGAGTTCCCACCTCGCGCATTGCTTCGATTATTGCCACCGCCCTGGTGTCGATAGCCGCGTTTGGCAATGCGCCCGCTCGCGCGTCCGACGGATTGCTTGCTCCGCGGCCGCGCTACGACCTGTTCTACAACTATTACAGTGGGCCGAGCGTCTATGGCGGTCAGCCTGCGCAGTTGTACGTATCCCCGCGCCCCACGCCCGAATTCGTGGGCCACACCTACATCACCTACCAGCCGCTCATGCCGCATGAGTTTCTCTACAAGCACTGCCGCTGTTACTGCCGCTACAACGTAACCGACTGTGGCGCGACCAAGACAAAGGTCTGTTGGTGGTAACGGTCGCGTGTTTCGCGGCGACGTCTTCGTGTTCCCCCGCTCGGCAGGAAGACGTGGAAAGGATTCCCCTCGACCCATGACCCAAAATCACACCTTGATCGCGCTTGTGCTCGCCGTTGGCACATGCGTGCCCGCATCGATCGCCAACGGCGGACCACCCTGCAGTAATTGCCAGAACGGACAGTGCAGCGTGGCCGGTGGCTGTGCGACATCCTACAACGGCTGCTGTCCGCAAGGTGTTCCCCGCGCCTGCGGACCTAGTGGTTGTACGACCGGCAATTACGGTTGCGGCGCCTATGGCTGCTGCCCGCCGGCGCGCCACCCTTGTTATCCGTGCTGTGCCGCGAACGATGCCTATCGGCAATCGCTCAGCAATTGGCACGGCAACTATTACGACGTTGCGTGGGGTACGCCAGTGGCGCTAGTTTGCCCGCCGAACGCCGGCCGGCAAACGAAGTGGGCCTGGGGCGTGACCAACACGCAAGTCGTACCGATCAGCCATCAGTTCGGACGCAACTATCCCGGCGCTGGTGCCGCGGGTGGTGGCGCTGCTTTCCTGCCGACACCAATTTGGCCCAACTCCACGGACCAGTTCGGCGTCTACTACGTTCGCGGCCCCTGGTAGCCATTACCCCTCACCACCAGCGCGAACGCCTGCCCGCAGATCCCACCGAGAAAAACAGGGCGACTCGACCAAACACCCACGGTCGAGCCGCCCTGTACGTTTTTACTTCTGAATATCAAGGCAGCAGGCACGCTGCCCCCTCACCCTTCCCTCCTCCCCGCAGGGGAGAGGGGTTCAATGCGAACGCTCGGCCCTCGCTCGGCGGCCGAGGCTTTCCCTCGCGGCCGGCAAATACCTAGCAGCCGGCCCTTACTTCGCGGCCAGCGCGGCTTCGATCGCTTGTACGACGTCCGAGGATTCGGGCGTCACCTTCGGCTCGAAGCGATTGACGATGTTGCCGTTGCGATCGATCAGGAACTTTTCGAAGTTCCATTTGATATCGCCGGGGAACTTCGGATCGGTTTCGGACGAGGTGAGGAACTTGTAGAGCGGGCATTGGCCTTCGCCCTTCACCTTCACCTTCGAGAACATGTCGAACTTCACGCCGTACTTGGTCGTGCAGAACTCCGAGATCTCGGTGTCGGTGCCAGGTTCCTGAGCGCCGAACTCATTGGCCGGGAATGCCAGGATGGCCAGGCCCTGATCGGCGTACTTCTCGTGCAAGGCTTCGAGCCCCTTGTACTGGGGCGTCAATCCGCAGCGGCTGGCGACATTAACGATTAGCACGACTTTGCCTTGATACTTCGATAGCTCGACCGGCTTGCCGTCGAGCGATTTCATCTGAAAGTTCAATGCGGGAGCCACGGCTTCTGCTCCTTGGGCCTGACCGGCCAGTGAAACGACGAACGAGCCAACGACCAACGCACCACCGAGTAAAGCGACTGTCTGACGCATGGCGGGTCTTCTCCAGGGGGAATTGGGGCGGGATTCAAGCGCGAGACTGGATCTTCGCCAGGAGCTCGCGCCGCGTGCCAGAAATTTATACGCGAATCTGGGATCGTGGGATTCGTCGGCATTCGTTGCGGCACGGCAGGTACCCTACGAATGTAACCCTCGCCACGGCGCGACGCCAGCAACGGCCATCCCCCGCTAAAACCAGCCTTTTCGCCGCGTCTGGCCGGACGGATCGCCAACGGGCGGCCACAGACCAGGCCCTCAATCGAACCACTCGTCCGCTGGATCGAACTTGGGCATGCAGATGACCAGAACCGTCATGCGACCTACGGCCCTATGGCGGCAGCCTGGCCGGATCACGATGCTCATGCCCGGGTGAACGGGAATCAACTCTCCGTCGAGCTCGATCTGGGCGTCGGCCTCGCAACTGAGAAAGTAGTAGGTCTCGGTATGCTGCTTGTGATAGTGCCGGCGAGCGTCGAGCGAGATTTCTGTGCGATGAATGGTCGCCGGGTAGTCATCGAGGTCCCCGAACGCGCGACGAGCCTGTCCGCAGGGACAATCCACGGGGGCAATCTGCGTCAAATCTGCCAGCGCGTACCGTTGCGACGTGGTTTGTGACATTTTCGCGCCTCGCGATCTTATTCAGCACTCGGCCAGCCACGTGACGGCCAGCGTCATCCTCTTCAAGCGTAGCAGCTTCGGACGCGCTCGACCAATCGATGCGGTGACGACATGGCGATGCGGGCGCTATCGTGACGTCACATTATGACGGCACTATGACCGTCAAGGTCTGGCTACCTTGCCGGTGAGGAAATGTTTGCGCATTGAGAGCGTTAAGCCATTTGCTGAAAATTACTTCCGCTCGCTCAAGGCTTCTTCCAGGGAAGGCCGATACCGCTTGTGTCCCTCACCGAGGAACACCTGCCACCAAAGGCAAGTCAGGGAGGCATTGAGCAGCCGCCAGTTATTAATCGAGCCAAGGAATGGTTCGACGGCCTCGATGCATGAATGGTTTGAACTGCGGGTTCCGACCCCAGCTGCCCGACTCGCGACCGCCGGAAGTACCCACCGCGAAATACTGGTTCTCCCCCGACGGAAGAGCCAACCCACGCAAACGAGCGACAACCGCTCAACCAAGCACGGTACGGCCCGTGGCGTTCGTCAGTTTGGCATGCGATGCCGCCCTCAGTTCGTTGCAAAGGAGACGTTGGTCGATGAAATGGAACATGATTTTCGGAGCGCTCGTCGTTAGCGTAGGCTTGTGTAGCCAGAGCTTTGGCTTCGAGCTTCTGGATCGCATGCTCGGCTACCGCTCGGGTGGCTGCGGCGGATGCAACACGTGCTGCAGCAGCTGCAGCGAACCGACTTGCTGTGCCGCTGAGCCGACTTGCTGTGCGGCTGATCCTGGTTGCTGTGCAGCTGAGCCGACTTGCTGCGAAGCTGCCCCGTCGTGCTGTGCTGCTGAGCCGACCTGCTGCGAAGCGCCGGCTTGCGGAAGCTGCAACAGCGGCTGCGGCCACAAGCACTGCGGTCTGTTCGGTGGTTTCAAGGGCCTGTTCGCTTGCCATAGCTGCAAATCGAGCTGCTCCAGCTGCTCGAGCTGCTCGAGCTGCGAGCCGACTTGCTGCGAAGCTGCCCCCACGTGCTGTGCTGCTGAGCCGACCTGCTGCGAAGCTCCGGCTTGCAACAGCTGCAACAGCTGCAACACGGGCTGCTGCAAGAAGAAGTGCGGCGGCTTGCTAAGTGGCCTGTTCCACTGCAAGAAGTCGTGCGGTAGCTGCTCGAGCTGCAACAGCTGCTGCGAGAGCAACAGCTGCTGCGGTAACGGCTGTGCCGGTAGCGGCTGCAGCAGCTGCGGTGCCCCCGCTGCTGCCGAGTCGAACAGCGACGTCCCCCCCGCTCCGCCGGTTGCCGATCAGTCGGCTTCGGTACACGGCAAGCGTCGCTATGTGCAGACCAGCACCGTCGCCCGTCGCAACTAACTCGCGACTAACTGGCGGTAACGTGTAAACCCTGAAGCCTGCCCGGGAGCAATCCCGGGCAGGCTTTTTTCGTTTTCATTCGTCGCCTAGAAGGACTCGCCACGGAGAAGACTACGCGAATGATTGAAATGGCAGATGAGTGACTTGCGAACGACGTACGGTCGTCAACGTGTTTCTTCACTGCCGACTGCCCGCTGCCGACTGAGTACGACGTTCGACTGCCTACTTCTTCCGGGCGACCAGGCCGGCGGCGAAGCCGAGCGCGTCATCCCGATCGCGGCTGGCCGTCATTAGACGGTCGTAGCAGCCGGCTTGCGCGGCAAGCTCGACCAGTCCAGGGGCGAAGCCCGACGTGCGCATGTCGGGGCGCAGCAGGTCGGCCGCGGCCTGAAACGCCTCTTCCGCGCGGCCGGCTCGCGCAAGCAGCGCGACGAAGACTTCCACCGGACCACCTTCCTCGGCCTGACGAGCTCGCTGACCGAAATACTCAATTGCCGCGTCGGTGTTTTCGCCGAGCACGCCCTGAAAGAACAACGCGTGCGCTGGGTAGGTCTCGGCAAACGGCTCTTGTCCGGCGAATTGGTACTGCGGACTCAGATGTCGACCGTAGGCCGTTAAATCGAGCGCGGTTCGCAGTGCCTGCGGATCATCGCACGCCAGTGCAAAGCGTACGACCGCGGCCAGGTGCGTGGTGTCGACGTGATAGTTGTCATTCTCGAACAGCCACGGCCGTCGGGCGACGAGCGCCGCGAGCGACGTTTCGGCAGGCTCCTTCCCTTCGCGCCGCGCGATGTCTGCCTGGACGTTTCGCAACAGCTCGCCATGTAGATGTTCAATCAGCAGCCCCGCGACCTGCTGCCGATCGACTTTCGGGCGGCCGTGCATCTGGCCGTCGTACAAGGTAATCGCGTTGCAGGTGCCGTAGTGCTCCAGCACGTATTGAAATCCGAGCCGCGGGCAGACTCCTTCGTACAGCGCGACTTCGATGATTTCTTCGTAGTTTTCCGTGTCACGGGGTATCGCGGCGAGCGAATCGGCCATCGCCTGCCGCTCGCCGGTGGGGCGCAGATACATCCACGCCTCGCGTACGCGGCCAGCCTTGAGAAATAGGTCGCCCACTTCACGGCAAGCCGCCAGGTAGGAATCCTCCATGCGCGTCCGTGCCGGTTCGGGTAGATCGTCTAAGTTGCCGGCACGTGCGACAGGCAAGCCCAGCGCGTGGCGCGATTCCATCAACCGGGCGTCGAACAGTTCGTGATACTTTTCTTCTTCGCGTAGTCGCGTCGCCAGCTTTTGGAAGACGGCGTCGGCGCCGCCACTCTCGGCGGCAGCCTGCAATTCGTCGAAAAACGTTTCGGTTTGCGCCATACCGGGATGACCCCGCGGGATTTTTTCGCAAAAAACGACTGATCTTCAATCGTAACAGAGCTAACCCGCGCGTTCTATGACGCCGAGGTTTCGCACCGAGCCGGGCGGGCTCTTTTGCCCCTGGGATGCCTCGGTTAGCATGGGTTCTGCGTCGATTTTTCTCGATGACCTCGATTTTCAGATATGGCGAACGACAATCCCAACTTCGGCGGTCTGCGTGTGGCGGCATTCGAAAGCCGGCGCGCCGAAGAGATGTCGCGCCTGATCGAACGCATGGGGGGCGTCCCGTCGGTCAGCCCATCGCTGCGCGAGGTCCCTTTGGCCGACAATCCCGAGGCCGTGGACTTTGCCTATCATCTGATCAGCGGTCAGATCGACATCGTGATCCTGATGACCGGCGTCGGTCTGCGACACCTGGTCGCGCAAATCGAGCGCCGCGTGCCGCGCGATCGATTTCTGGCCGCGCTCTCCGACATCACGACGGTCGCCCGCGGGCCGAAGCCTGTGACCGTACTGAAGGAGTTGGGCATTACGCCCACGTGGCGCGTGCCTGAACCGAACACCTGGCGCGAGATCCTGTCGACGATCGACCAGCATGTACCGGTCGCGAATCAAACCGTGGGCGTGCAGGAATACGGCCTGCCGAATGCCAGCCTGGTGGCAGGCCTGGAGGCGCGCGGCGCCCAGGTGCGTTCGCTCAAAGTTTACGAGTGGGATTTTCCCGTCGATACGGCCCCGCTGGCCGCGAATGTTCGCGCGATCGCAGCCGGCGAACGGGATGTCGCGATGTTCACCTCGGCGCATCAGGTCGTGAACGTACTGCGCATGGCCGAGCAACTCGACGTGACGCACCAGTTGCGGCAGCAGATGGCGCGCATGGTCGTGGCTTCGATCGGCCCGACCACGAGTGAGATGTTGCGCGACAACGAGTTGTTCGTCGACATCGAGCCCGAGCATTCGAAAATGGGGCAACTCGTGGTCGCCGCGGCCGAGCGAGGGCCGGGGCTTTGCCACCGCAAGCAACATATCGCCTCGTTAGGCAATGGCGCCGCAAAGCGCGACGAAGCCACGAAGCCTGTGCGCGGACCGTGGGACGACTCGCTGTTTATGAAAGCTTGCCGGCGCGAGCCAGTCGAGCGCACGCCCATCTGGCTGATGCGCCAGGCCGGGCGTTACATGGCTGAATATCGCGAGGTACGCGCGAAGACGACGTTTCTCGAACTGTGCCGCAATCCGCAGCTTTGCGCCGAGGTGATGCTCACGGCCGTCGAACGACTGAACGTCGACGCCGCGATTATTTTCGCCGACCTGCTGCCGATGCTCGAGCCGATGGGCCTTGACCTCGAGTTTGCGCAGGGCGAAGGGCCGATCATTCACAATCCTGTGCGCGACATGGCGGACGTGGATCGAGTCGTCGAGCTGGAGAACGTCGACGCCCTCCACTTCGTCATGGACACCGTGCGGCTGACGCGCGCAGGCTTGCCGGACAACATTCCCGTGCTCGGTTTCGCCGGCGCGCCGTTCACTTTGGCAAGCTACGCCATTGAAGGGGGAGCGAGCCGGAGCTATCTGCACACCAAGACTTTGATGTATCGCGACAGCGGCGCCTGGGATGCGCTGATGGCGCGGTTGGCACGTTCGGTGACGCGATATTTGAACGCGCAAATCGCCGCGGGCGCGCAGGCCGTGCAACTGTTCGATAGTTGGGTCGGCTGCCTCGGCCCCGACGATTATCGCCATTACGTTTTGCCGTATACGAAGTCGATCATCGACGGCATTTCGCCCGAGGTACCGGTCATTAATTTTGCGACGGGCAACCCGGCGCTGTTGCCCCTATTGTCCGAGGCCGGCGGGGCCGTGATTGGTGTCGATTGGCGCGTACGACTGGACGATGCCTGGCGAACGATCGGCGAAGACAAAGGCATTCAAGGCAATCTCGACCCACTCGTGCTCTTGTCGGATCACGGGCAAATTCGTCGCCGTGCGCAAGAGATACTCGATCAAGCCGGCGGGCGGCCGGGACATATTTTCAACCTGGGGCATGGCGTGCTACAGCAGACGCCCGTCGAGAACGTGATTTATCTGATCGAGGCGGTGAAAGAGCTGGGGGCCCGGCAGCGCGCATGAACGGCCACGACCAAACCTCCGGCCCGCGGCGCATTGCCGTTGTCGGCGGCGGTATCACCGGTCTGGCCGCGGCACATCGCGTGACCGAACTCGATCCGTCGTGCGAAATCCGGCTGTACGAGGCCGGCGATCGGTTGGGGGGCGTACTGTATACCGAACGACAGGACGATTTCCTGCTCGAATTCGGAGCCGACAATTTCATCACCAACGTCCCTTGGGGCCTGGACCTTTGTCAGCGCGTCGGCATCGCAGATCAATTGTTGCAAACCAACGCGTCGCGCCGCCGAGCGCTCGTCGTGCGCAACGGGCGGCTGCACCCCGTGCCCGAAGGTTTCATGCTGATGGAACCGCGAGCGCTATGGCCTTTGGTCGCGTCACCACTATTAAGTTGGCGTGGCAAGGCGCGCGTGCTGGGAGAGTATTTCGTCGCGGCGCGACGCGACGTGCAGGACGAAAGCCTGGCTTCGTTCGCGCGGCGCCGGCTGGGACGTGAGGCCTTCGAGCGGCTGGTGCAACCTTTGGCCGCTGGCATCTACACGGCCGATCCTGAAAAGCTGAGCCTCGCGGCCACGATGCCTCGTTTCCTGGAAATGGAGCGGCAGCATGGCGGGCTGATTCGCGCTGTGCGCCGGAGCAAATCCTCAGGCGCGAATCAGGACGGCGCGGGAGGCGGTGCCCGCTATAGCTTGTTCGTCGCGCCGCGCGACGGCATGCGGACTCTGGCCACGGCGATCGCCGGGCACTTGCCGAAGGATGCGGTGCGAATGAATTCGCCCGTCACGCAACTGGCGCGTCGACCGACGGGCGGTTGGGACATTTCGATCGATGGCGCTGCGCAGCCTGAGCATTTCGACGCGGTGATTCTGGCGCTACCGGCCTATGCGGCCGGGCGAATCGTACAGCCGATTGATGACGCCTTGAGCGGCGCGCTGACGGCGATCCCTTATGCCAGCTCGGCACTGGTCGTCGTGACTTACAAGGAATCGCAATTGGCGAGGCCGCTCGATGGCTTTGGCTTTGTGGTGCCCGATGTCGAGCGACGTCCGATCCTGGCCGGCAGTTTTACGAGCATGAAGTTCGTCAATCGCGCACCAGCGGGCTCGACGATCGTGCGTGTCTTTCTCGGCGGCGCGGCGCGTCCGGAACTGGTTTCGGCCAGCGATGACGAACTGTTCGCGATCGTTGACCAGCAATTGCAAGAATTGATCGGCGTGCGTGGCGCGCCCGGGTTGCGCCGCATCGTCCGCTGGCAACGCGCGATGCCGCAGTACCATCTGGGGCATCTCGATCGCCTGAAAGAGATCAACGAGCACGTGGCGCGCCTGCCAGGACTGGAGTTGGCCGGCAACGCGTATGACGGAGTTGGTGTGCCGCACTGCATTCGCAGCGGCGAAGCGGCGGCGCAACGAGCGCTCTCCGCGCTGTCGCTAACGCCCGCCTAGCGACCAGCCGTTCGCGAGTTCGGCGTCCTTCGGCACGACGACGATGCCGTCGCGGACCATGCCTTGCGGTGTTTCGTCGGTCATGTCCAGGCCGCGTTCGTTCGTGATCCGCACACCGGCGCCGATGCGACAGTTCTTGTCAATAATCGCGCCGTCGATCACGGTATCATCGCCGATCCCCAGAGGCGTGCGCCCCTCGGTTCGGTCGGCGGCCAGGTCGTTGGGCGATTCGTAGAAGTCGGCCCCCATGATCACGGCATTGCGAATCGTTACGTTGCGGCCGATCTTGCAGCGCAAGCCGACGACGCTGTTTTCGATTACCGCGCCGGCGCCGATGTCGCAGCCGTCGGCCAGCAGGCTCCCCTTGATCGTCGCTCCGGCGATGCGCGTGGGGGCAAGAAAGCGCGGACTGGTGTAGACCGGCTGCACGGCCGAAGCCAGATCGAACGGCGGTGTCGCCGCGGCCAGTTCGAGATTGGCCTGGTAGAACGAACGGATCGTACCGATGTCCTCCCAGTAACCGTCGAAGAGGTACATCTGCACCTTCTGCGTGCGAATCGAGGCCGGGAAAATCTCCTTGCCGAAATCGTGATAGTCGGTCTTCGTCAGCAGATCGACTAGCGTCCGACGGTTGAACAAATAGATGCCCATGCTGGCCAGGCAGTCGCGCCCCTTGCTGGCCACGCCGCGCGCGTCGATCCAGGCCGGCTCGGTCCGCACCAGGTTGACGTCTTCGGTCGTCTTCGGCTTCTCCAAAAACCCTACGACGCGTCCCGAGTCGTCCATCCGCATAATGCCAAAGCCCGAGGCCGCTTGCCGATCGACCGGCAGCGCCGCGATCGTCACGTCGGCGCGCGACTCCAGGTGCGAACGGATCATGGCCGCGAAGTCCATGCGATAGAGCTGATCGCCCGACAGCACCAGCACCAGGTCGACCCCCGGCTGCTGCAGATAACGCAAATTCTGGCGCACCGCGTCGGCCGTTCCTTGATACCAATCCGAACCGTCGAGCGTCTGCTGGGCAGCGAGAATCTCGACGAAGCCGCCGCTGAAAACGTCGAAGTTGTACGTGCGACGAATATGCCGGTGCAGGCTGACCGAGTTGAATTGCGTCAGTACGTAAATGCGATTCAACCCGCTGGCGATACAATTCGAGATCGGAATATCGATGAGTCGATATTTGCCCCCCAGCGGCACGGCCGGCTTCGAGCGAAACTTGGTCAATGGGTACAGCCGCTGGCCGCGCCCGCCGCCTAAAACCAGTGTCAGCACCCGATCCATGAAATGTCCTATTGCGAAGCCGACGGCCCGAATCGTGCAGAGCGTGCTCCGTCCGACAGAGCACGTAAAATGCCGAGAACGTATGTTAGGGGTAAAGGTTCGTTCGATCCAGACCCGGACCTGACGCGATGCCGTGAACTGAACCAACGCGCGAATGACAGGGAATGCTGAGCACGATGGCGCGACGATCGAAAATCGAGATTCACGGCGATGACTCGCTGATCTTCTTCCCGACGATCGGCCACTTCGACTCCACGGCGCGGCGTTGGCATCTGGCCTTCCACGGCTGGATTTTCAAGCCCGAGACGAACTCGCTGCGCCGGGCGGCGGCCGTGAATATGCTGCGCCATTGGCTGGGGATCGAGCGGGCCAGTGTCGAAGGCGAGTTGTTCTCCGAACGGCTGTGGGCCTTCCTGGTCGATAATCAACCACGCAAGGCGGTCGCGGTCCGAATAGGAAACGACTCGTTCGAACTCACCCCGTCGACGCCGAATGGCCATATCGTCGACGCCTTGCATTTGCCTCCTGAAGCGGTCGAGGCGGCGTTGCTGGCGCAAGCCGTCGACGACGGCGTGTCGAATTCGAACGAGCGTTGGCTGCTGCTGGACGTGATGATGCCGTCGGGCGATCCGCGGCGGATTCGCGCGGCGTTGCACCTGTTGGGCGAGCAAGGGGTATCGGTGATTTCGGACATCGACGACACGATTAAAGTGACGCACGTCCACGATCGGGCGGCACTGTTGCGGCAAACCTTCTTTCGCGACTTTGAATCGGTGCCTGGCATGGGCGAGCTTTATCGGCGCTGGCATGCTGCCGGCGCGGCGTTTCATTATGTATCGCGCAGCCCTTGGCAGTTGTACACGCCGCTATCGGAGTTCGTGACCGGCCACGGCTTTCCGGCCGGCACGTTCCACATGCGCCACTTCCGCTGGAAGAACGCCAGCACGCTCGAATCCGACAAGGACGGCTCGAAGAAGCTGGCCGTGATCGCCGAGATCTTCGCGAATCTGCCGCGAAGGCAATTCGTCTGCGTCGGCGACTCGGGCGAGCACGATCCCGAAGTTTATGCCGAGCTGGCGCGGCGCCATCCGGCGCAAGTGAAAGCGATTTACATTCGTTGCGTGAACGGCGAAGAGCCGCGTAGCGCCCGGCTGGTACGAACCTTCGCCGGGCTGCCCGACGAGCTGTGGCAAGGATTCAACGACCCGGCCGAATTATCGAGCGAGCTCCCGTGAGCACCGCGCGAACATAGATCGTGGCGTGAACTTCAATTCGCCGCCGGAGGGCGACTACCCTAGGCGCTGCTTGCGCTGCCGTTCTTGTTGACGACGGAGCGTCTTGCGCTCGGCTTTCGAGAGTTTGTGTGCGCCTTGGCTCTCTTCACCGTCCTCGTCGTCTTCTTCGTCGTCCTCTTCTTCATCGTCGTTGGCCGTAACGGCGACGGCGTCCAGGTCGCTGCGCTTCGAGGCGGGGCGGACCGAGGTGTGTGCGGCGTCGATTTTCGCCTGTCGGCCGAACAGCCCACGCCGTGGTTTCGCAGCAGGCTGCTTTTCCTTCTCAGGCTGCGCGGCGATCAGCCCCTTCGCGTCGAGCACGACAAAGCGGGCGTACAAGCACATCGAAAGGAGCAGGAACAGGCTCCCGCCCATCTCGCACCCTTCTTCGATCAGCACGCGAAACTCAGCGACTTGCTCCGGCAGCCAGGCAAAGTGTGCCGTCACGGCGGCAAGATAAGTGGCTCCGGCCAGGGCAAAAGCGACGACCGCGGAGCGGCATTGCCGCATCTCGAACACCAGCCGCAGGGCGACAGCGCCCACCAACAGCAGGTAGCCACCGATCCAGACAAGTTCGGTTTCGCGAACCGACTGTTTGGCGAATTCGCGCAACAGGGCTTGAATGCTCTCATGCAGGCAGGCCGCTTCATCAATTGATAGAAACAGCCAACACGCCGCGGCCCACAGCCATACGCGATAGCGACCGTGATAGTCATCCAACCGGTGCTTGCGCAGCGAGTAAATCACCAGTGCCACGACGCAGGCCAGGTCGAGCGTCAACGAGGTGAACCAGTTGTTCAGGCTTCCCTCGGCTGTGATGTCGAACGTGGGCAGGTGCCCTTCGCTGAATTCCAGCACGCGCGTGGCGTATACCGCCTCGATGCCGGCGATCGCGGCGACACCGAGGAAGAATAGCAGGAACAGCTTTGTCAGGCTTTGCGGGATCAGGTCGATCAACCGCGGCTGATGATCGCGATGCGCCTCGACCGGATAGCGCCGCGTGCCACTGCGCGCAGAACTGCCGGCGCGAGCCGAGCTCGACGCGGCCGGCGCGGGCACGCCCTCATCGGTCACTACGCGACGACGACGATCATCACCTTGGCGGGAACGAAAAAACTGCACCATGAGAAATTCGCCAACGGTTGCCTGGGATCAGTAGTCAGTAGAAGAACGTCAGGATGCGGGCGGCGGCCGGGCGCTGGGTATTGCGCGGCCGAGGGCACTTGCAGGCAGACAGCGTGGAAATCGAGGCGGGATGTGATAGCAGTCGCTGAGCAGCGGTAGCCCTGCAAAGACTTTCGGCAGGAGGGCGGCTGGCTCTCTACTTTCCGCCCGGGGCGCTGCGCGGGTTTACCAGGCTCGCGGCATTCGCCAAAGGCGCGCCTTGATTCCGCGGACGAGTAAGACGTAATGCTCGCCTAACGTACTGCTATCACCGCTGGCGCCCGAGAGCTTTCGCATTGACCGGTCAATGACGATCCGAGTAACTTCCTGCCGCACAAGTTTCGACAGGAGGCTCGATGCGAGATTTCGTACGGCAATTCCTCACTTCCGCCAGCACGACGCTCGAACTGGGCGGGCCGGTGGCGCTGCTGGCAGGAGAGCGTGCCTCGGGCGAGGCGGCCGACTGGCTGCGCCGGCAGTTCGCGGGAGAACTCGTGTTGAATTGCCAGGTCCCCACGTTGCCCAACGCGCGGCGGGAACTGGATCTAGGCAATCTTCCCGTCGAATGCGATTCGTTGCAGACCTTGCTGTGCCTCGACTTGCTAACTCGCTTCGAGGAAACGGCTGAGCTGCTGCAAATATCGCTTCCGCTGCTCGCGCCAGGGGGCATGGTGCTAATAACGGCCGACATCGGCAACGAGCGACCCCAAGCCGGATTATCGCGCGTGCTGACCCCCGTCGGACTCGAACGCCTTGTGGCCGATCTCGACGCGGCCATTCTGGGATGGCAAGGAGATCCCGACTTCCCGAGCAGTCTGTTCCTGGTGGCTTGCCGATCTCCGGTGGCACCCCGCTTTGCGCACAGCGCGGGGCGATTCATCGAAGCCTTTCAATGGAACCAGAGATTGGCGAGGGCAAGGCCGCCATGGATCGAACGCATCTTGCGCTGGCTACAGCAATGGTCGGCGTTTCGATTTGCCGCGCCGGCCGATGGCGCCGCGGACACGACCAGCTTCTTGCTGCATCTACCGAGCGCGGCCAATTGGAAAGACGCTCTGCTCAATTGGCCGCCGGCCAAGGATGCGACCAGCCAGGGGCTGGACTTGTGCTGAGCACTGAGCCGGCTTGGCACCTCGAACCCCGCGGCCGTCGCCTTAATGCGATTTAGTTTCCGGCGTCCGCCACGAACGAATTTCGCAGCAGCCCGATGCGCTCGATTTCGACTTCCGCCTTGTCGCCAGGCTTAAGGAAGATCGGCGGCTTGCGTGCAAAGCCAACGCCCGGCGGCGTGCCGGTGAAAATCACGTCGCCCGGTGCGAGCGTGCAAACCTGCGAGATGTACGCAATCAGTCGCGGCACCGAAAAGATGAGCTGATCGGTGTTCGAGTCCTGTAACGTTTGACCGTTCACACGACATTGAATGCGCAAGTGGCCGGGATCGCCCACTTCGTCCGGCGTGACCAACTCGGGCCCGAAAGGGGCAAAACTATCGAACGTTTTGCCGAGCAGCCATTGTTTGCCAGGTTTACCGCTCTGCCAGTCGCGGGCCGAGACATCGTTGCCGACGCAATAGCCCCCGATGTATTCATGGGCGTTTTCGACCGCGATGCGCCGCGCCCGACGGTTGATCACGACGACTAGTTCGGCCTCGTAATCGACTTCGTGGCTTTCGCCGGGAAGCGGAATCGCGTCGCCATGCGCGGCCACGGCGGTGGGGAATTTGTTGAAGATCACGGGTTCGGGCGGAGGCTCAAGCCCACTTTCGCGCGCATGGTCCGCATAGTTGAGGCCGACGCAGATGACTTTTTGCGGTTCAGGAATCGGCGCGAGCACGCGCACGGTGCCGGGATCGATCGTGGCACCCTTGGCATGGGCGGCCGCGGCACGGCGCATGATTTCGGGTCCGCCCGCCAGTAATTCCTTAAGCGACCAAGGCAGGGTCGAGTCTGTGCGGGCCAGATCGACGTATCGTCCATCGCGTACGCTGCCGACACGCGGGCCTTGCGCGGTTTGAAAAGTCACGAATCTCACGATGTTTCTCCGGGAATTGCCCGCGAAGCGTAGCGCGCCGAGAAGCCGGCCGCACTCGTAAGCTCGCGATGGCATGGCGCTGCGTGGGCGTCGGCGTCAGGTTAAAGCCGCGCCTGGGCTTTCGCAAGCGGCGCATCCGCGGCGGCATAACCGGGAAAACCGGCGTTTGTACGGGACTTGTGCGCACGTGGCCGTAGCACGCTGTGCGCAGGCCGTACTTTTTCGCCACGACGGTGGGCGTTTCGAACTATGGTTTCCAGTGGCAGGCGCACAAATCCACATCCTCAGGGGCGCGGCCTGCCTGGCGGTTTCCTAGTGCCCTAGCGTATTGGCAACAATGACATCTACGACTACCTCCCCATCCTTTCCTGCCGTCGGTGGGACCGAATTCCCGGTCCTCGGTACCGGCGAGCAACCCAACGAACTGACGAAATTGTTATCGGACTTGCATGACGCCCCGCGCGCGTCGCGCAGCGCTCCCTTGCAGCTTCCCCCCACGCAAGAGAACGCCCTGGTACAGGCACGGCTAGGCATTGCCAGCAGTCTGTACACCGCGCTGAAGTGGAAGCACGAACCGACAGCCCGGCACTGCCTGCGCGTGGCGCTAGGGTGTTCCGCCTGGGTCCATCGGTTGGGATTGCCTCCGGAGCGGCGCGACGAAATCGAGGTGGCAGCCCTGTTGCACGACGTCGGCAAGATCGGCGTGCCGGAGCAGATCCTGAACAAACCCGGTCCGCTGGCGCCGCAAGAAATGGCCGTGGTCGAAGGGCATTGGCTCGTGGGGCTCGAAATCCTGCGCAGTTGCTGCGCGGCCAAAACCTTGCAGGACATCTTGCTCTACACGCCGGCTTGGTTCGATGGCAGCCGTCTGGGGCTGGGCGTGTTGGGGGAATCGTTGCCGTTGGGATCGCGCATCGTGGCGATCATGGACGCCTTCGATTCCATGACCACGGACCACGATTATCGGCCGGCCCTGACACGGCAACAGGCCTTTCACGAGCTTTATCGTCACGCCGGCCGGCAATTCGATCCACGGCTGGTCAAGTCGTTCTGCGAATTGCACGACCACGACGAATCAAAGCTGTTGGAGCTTGTGCCGCGCCGTTGGTTGCAACAACTCGATCCTTCGGAAGTGAATTCCGTGTGGCGGTTAAATGACCGCGAGTCGCCGTCGCCGCAACTTTATCAGGTGCCGATTTTCCAGGAGCGCTTGATCGACGAACTGCCTGACGGCGTGATCTTCGTCGACGCGGCGCTGCGCATCATTCGGTGGAACGCGGGGGCCGAACGTCTGACGGGCGTGCCGGCCGAAAATGTTTATTTGCGCAACTGGGCGCCCAGCCTGCTACGTCTGCGCGACGAGCACGGCTGTGTCATTCACGATGACCAATGCCCGATGGCCTACGCCCTGAAGACGGGCACGACCTGGTCAGGCCAAGTGAATGTGCGCGGCCGCGACGGCCACGTATTGACGGTGTACGCCCGCGCCTGCCCAGTGACGAGTGAAGACGGCACGTCGCAGGGGCTGGTCGTGGTCCTGCGCGACAGCGCTCCGGAGGGTGCCGGCCACGAACAATCGCCGCACTTGCGCGATATGGCCACGCGCGATCCGCTGACCCGGCTCCCCAATCGGGCCGAGTTCGACCGGCTCGTCGAAACAGCCGTCGAAGTGCATACGCGCGAGAAGCGGCGCTGCAGCATGATCATCACGGGGGTCGATCACTTTAAGCACATCAACGAAGACTTCGGGCATCGCGCCGGCGACGAAGTGTTGCGGGCCTACGCGGCGCTGATGTTGGGGTCGTGCCGGGTGGGAGATATCCTGGCGCGCTATGGCGGCGACGAGTTCATCATGTTCTTCGCCGATTGCGACGGGCAGATCGTGACTCGTCGCGCCGAGCAGTTGCGGATGGCGTTCGCCGGTCTGCCGCACGAGGACTTAGGAAACAAGCGAGTCGCCGCCAGCTATGGCGTCACCGAGATTCAGCCCGGCGACACGCCTGACACCATGATCTGCCGCGCCAAGCGAGCTTTGCAACAAGCTAAGGAACAGGGACGCAACAAGGTGGTGCAGTTGGGCTCGGGCCAGGAAACGGCGGCCCGGCCGCTGCTGAAACTGCGCTGCAAGTTCACCGCCGGCGAACCCGTGATCGAAAAGCAACTGGTCAGCGACGTGCCGTTGGAAGTGAGCGTCGAAAAGCTGCGTGGCTTTATTTCCGATCATCAAGCCAACGTGATCGAGCTGAAAGAAACGCACGTCGTGCTGGCCGTGACCTGCGGCTCGCCAGGGCGGCCGATGTTTTCGCAGCGCGCGACGCGCTTCAAGATGGAGATCGAGTTTCAGGAAGAGCGGCAGGGCGTGACGGGCGAGGAGAACCCGACAGGAACCCCCTTCCTGCGGACGCTGATCAAAGTCTCGATCCGACCAGAAGTCGTGGGGGAGCGGCGACAGAAGCTGGTCGACGAGCATGCGCGCCAACTGCTCATCAGCCTGCGCGCGTATTTGATGGCTGTCGATCCTGGCGACACCGCGGCCAGCGTCCTGGCGCGGGCCAAAGGTTTGTTGCTGCCGCGTTGGTCGCGCTAGTGTCAAGGTGATTGTATTTCGAGCCCATTCGTAAAAGGGTCTGTCTCGGAGCGGTTACTGCAAACTGTGGTCGGAGGCGCCGATGCGAAGTGCCGAATCTACAACCCAGAACGTGCGGTCGGAGTTCCCCGCCAAAAAAGCGCAGAACCTCATCCGAGATTCTCGGTTGTCGGGAGCAGTTTTGATAATTCCGCTGTGTAGCCTTGTATTCCTGTTCCGACTGGCACAGTGGTACAGGCTTCGAAAACAGTATCCCGTTCTTGCCTCGACAAACGGCGGTGGCGAGTACGCCGAGCTCGCGAAGCAATTCGGCAAGGCAAAGTCGAGCCTTTGGTTCGCCGTACTCCTTTGGCCGGGGCTCATTCTTTTTTGCTTGATCTATCTACGTCTTAGCTAGCTCAAGTGTCGTTCTCCGCCCGCTTTCAGGCTTGTTCACCGCCAGGCTCTGCCGTTGATTGCCCTTGCGAAACGGATCGGGTATGCTGCGCGCGTACTTACGATTTTTCGCGCTAGAATTGCCCGATTCGGAGATTACCACCATGGCTTATACCGTTCCCGACCTGCCTTATGCGTTCGATGCTTTAGAGCCGCACATCGACGCGCAGACGATGCAGATCCATCACGACAAGCATCACGCGGCGTACGTGACGAATTTGAACAACGCCATCCAGGGAACCGACCTGGGCAACCAAAGCATCGAGGCCTTGGTCTCGGCCATCGACAAGGTGCCGGAAAACATTCGCACCGTGGTGCGCAACAATGGCGGCGGTCACGCCAACCACTCGTTGTTCTGGACCGTGATGGGGCCCAAGGCGGGCGGTCAGCCGAGCGGCGCCTTGGCCGACGCGATCAAGAGTGACCTGGGGGGCTTCGACGCTTTCAAGGAAGCGTTCGCCAAAGCAGCCACCACGCGTTTCGGTAGTGGTTGGGCCTGGTTGAGCGTCGGCCCGGGCGGCAAGCTAGTTGTCGAAAGCACGCCGAACCAGGACAGCCCGCTGATGCACGGCAACACGCCGGTTCTCGGCCTGGACGTCTGGGAACACGCGTACTACCTGAAGTACCAGAACCGCCGGCCCGAATACATCGCCGCATTTTGGAACGTCGTCAATTGGTCGGCCGTCGCTGAGCGCTTCGCCGCTGCTAAGCGGTAGAGCGTTGTCGCGGGTCGAGCGCGATTCTTCATGAGATCCGCAGATTGCGCAGATAGACATAGATTGAAAAAGGGAGCGAAGCAGGTCGTTGGCGCACAAGCGCATCCACTGCTTCTTCCTGCTTCGAATCTGTGAAACCTGCGCAATCTGCGGATGCTTTCTTTAACGGGTCGCAGGCGGGTCGAGCCTGTGCTCAAACACCCGTGAATGCTGGCAGTGGAAAGCCCTTGTAACAGCAGCGTAGTTGCGATGCTCGCTAGCAACGCAGCGCGCTGCGATGGACCTGATACTGCTGTTGACGGCGCGCGGCTTCCTTCTATAATCCCCGCCCGGCGCATCAGGTGAGCACTCTGCCAATCGTTCCTTGCGAAGCGATTGTATGGAGTTGATCGTTGCCCTTGTCCGATAGTGTCATCTAGACAAAACATGTGTGCCTTGCCTTGCGCTAGACACATGTTGTGTTGCCCATCTTGTCAAACTTCAGAGAAGAGCCTGGTGCGCGGGCACGGCAAGGATGTCGTGCGGCCGGCTCCGTTCTCTGCCACATCTTCTTCTCTCTACAAGGCAACCGAGCCATGTACTTTCCTGTTGCGCAGGCAACCTGCGTTGCCCTCATGACTGTGGCCCTTGTTGGCTGCCAGAGCGGTGTGCATTGGCCGTGGGCCAAGAAGGAAGCCGCCGTTTCGCAAGCCTATCCCAGCGGTGCAACGCCGGCGGGCGGTTACTCGAATCAGGCCGCCTCGAACGTTCAACTGCCGACCACGACGACGCAACCTTATAACGTCGGCAATAACTACGCCCCGGGTGGCAACACGTCGGCCTCGACCGGCGGTGTCTATCCCGAAGCTGCCACGGCCGCCACGGCTGCGACTTATCCGGGCGCCCCGGCAACCACCGCGGGTAGCGCCTACGGCGCACCGCCGGCCTACGCCGGTGCGACAGGAAGTAATCCCGCTGGCGGCGGTTTGCCGAGTTCCTACGGAACGCCCGGTTATGCCGGTACCGGAGCGGTCGGCGCCCAAGAAGGTGCCTACGGTAGCTCGGTAGCGCCCGCTGCGAATGGCGCTTACGGGGCCAGCGGTGCCACATCGCCCTATGGTGCGACGGCGGCTGCCAGTCCTTATGGTGCGACGCCTCCGGCGGGTGCCTACGGTGCCGCGGCGCCGGCGGCCTCTTACCCGCAGACGGCTTCGACGTATCCTCCGACGGGCGCTACGCCGTCGTATCCGCCGGCCAGCGCTCCGGCTGCTGATGCGGGCTCTTACGGTGCTGGAACAGCGGTCGCGCAGACAGCGGACAGCCGCTACTCGCGATACGACAGCCCCTCAAGTGCTCCCGCCACCGGCTATTCGAGCCCGGCGGCCCCGGCCAGCTATCCCAACAGCCCGGCCACTCCGGCGGCCAGCACGCCTTATCAGGGTTCGGCCTATCCGGCCATGCCGACTTCGACGACCGCTCCGGCGGCCAGCAACGCTCCCTACCGTCCGGGCGGTACATCGGATTATGTGCCGACGTCTCCGGGAGGCAGCGTCCCCAGCGGTTACGGTGCGACGGCTTCGGGCGTTCGTCCGGCCAGCTACGACAGTGCAACACCTGGGATGGTGCCTGTTACTGGGCTGAACGAAGTTGCGACGCCCAATCCGTAAGCGTTCGCTCCTGAAACGAATCAATCAGAAGTTGCCCGGCGCCATCTCGGCCCGGGCAACTTTTTTTGTTTCTGAGCTCGAAGTTGGCGCTCGTCCGAGCAGCCTGGCTGCTGCTACTTTGGCGGATCGAACGACACGAAAGCGCTCGGCAGGCGCTGTATGATCCAGGATCGCGACACGAAGCGTTGCAAGTGCGCGATCAGCGTGCGCTCGTTCGCACGGAGTGCCTCGGGGTCGGATCGCGAGCCGTCGGTAGGCGCCGCTGCGTTAACGGTCTCGGTCGCGCGGCGGTCCACGCGCACGGCCCACAGTATTCCGTAGCAGTCGCGGAAGTCGCGCCATAGGCGCTCCGCCGGATCAGCGACTGTGGTTCTCGATGGCCATCCTAGCGCGGGGAGTGCCGCGGCCAAGGCGAACAAGCTTAAGGCGACAGGCACGCGCCAGGTGTGGTCGATGCCAAGCTTATCACCCAGCGGTAAGTAGTCGGCCAGCAGGACGACCTGTGCTGCGCCGTACAGAATACTGGCGGGCCAGTAACGCGTCGGCAGATAGTTGACCCAACCGACAGCGATCAAGAGGGCCACGAATCCTCGCCAGGCCGAGTCCAGCGATATCGGTCGGCCGTAGTGGTAGATCACGTCTTGTAGCGCCGGTAGCGCCAGGACGAACCACAGGGCGAGCACGATGATGTGCCACGCCCGCTCCTGTGGGCGCTTGGCCCCGAGTACGGCCATCGTAGGGCAGAACGTCGCCACGGCTGCCACATAGCGCGCGGCCCCCAGCCAGCGCGGCGTGCCTTCGGAAACGAGTAGCGCCAAGAATTCGACGCCGACCAGCACAGCTAGGGCCAAGAGCGCCCAGCACCACGGCGCGAGGAGGGTCGTTCCGCGTACGTACCGGCGAGCCAGGCCGAGCGCTGCAACGATCACCACGGCGGGAACCGTGAAGCAGATCGCGTAGAGCCAGGGGGCGGGGGAATCGAATGTCATCCGAGGCGAGTGGGCCGTTATTGGCGATGCAACCGCTACAGTCTGCGCGGGCGTTGCAAAAAGGCAACACGCCGATTCGCCCCTCTATCTTAGCAGCAACCACCTGCTACCGAACAAGATAAGCACTATGCCTCGGCGATTGGCAGACTAAAACGGTTGGCGAAAAAACAACGGTTGCGTTTGCTCTACCGATAAACGCGGGGCATGTTTCCTTGTGACTTGTGCCGTCCGCCACATTGGGCCGCCGCGGTAATCAACCCGCGAGCTATGAGGATCAGGTTTCCTCCCCTTGGCCCGGCGGGCGCCACACGTCCCCCGTTTCATGCCGCGAGAGGCCGTTGGGGTGCAGAAGGAGGAGCAACCATGTCAGCCGTTTTTTCGCCAGCAGTGCGCCGGAGTCTGATGTTGGCGCTAGTCGTCGGTTTGGGGTTGGTGTTTGTCAGCGAGGCGAGCGCGATCCACAGGCGCCGTGTCGTCGTGACCTACGGTCCCGGTTATGTCTCGCCCGCGTTCGCCGGGCCGAGCAGCTTTAATCCCGTCGGCTTCGGCTTTGGTGGCTATAGCTACGGTGGCTATCCGTACTACGGGTACTACGGATACTTGCCTGGGCCGTACGAAGGCTTCTCGGGCTATGCACCAGGCGGCGGTCCGTTTTATGGACAGGTCGCTTACAACGCCTACGCCGCGGCGCAGGCTACGGGGTTGGACGCCACGGCGGCCGGACAGAGCGCCATTATGCCGCCGGGATACGATCCGGCCTGCTTCATGACGCCGCATGCGTATCGACGCTATGTACGCCGGTTGAATCGCACGCTGGCCAGTTGCTGCTACTGGGGTTGGGGATGTCCGCTGGTTGCACCGTGCGCTTACGGCGCGATGCTGGGAACCTCGGCCCTCGTCGATGGCGACGGCGAAGAGTTCATCGATGGTTACACGGGCGATGTCACCGACGAAGTGATCGGCATCGACCCCAGCGCGACCGACGGTGAGCAAGTCGCGCCTCCGACCGAAGCGGCGCCACTCGACGGCACACCACGTAACAACGGACCACTCAACGATTCGCCACGTCCGGCCTTGGAACCGTCGTTCTAATGATCCGGCTGACCGGCCTTGAAACCTTCGGACGCTAGTTCCCTCTCGGCCGCATGCTGCCTTCGGGGAGAAGGATGGCAACAAAAGCGGAGGGCACTGGCACGTCGGGCGCGACTCGGAAACGAGACGCGCCCGTTTTTCTTTCCAGGCCCACGCAATCCGAGCGATACAGTTTGCCGGATCGACACATCTGAACGTGCGAGACGGCGCGCCAGGATCGGCTCCAGACGAACGTTCGGTGGTGCCGATACTACTAATACAATTGCCGGGAGGGCGGGGCACACACCTAGGGCTGCCCCGTTTCAGGATAGAGGTCATGGTAAGTCGACGGATCGAATTACCATGACCTTTTTTTGCGCGCACAGGTCGAGGCAGATTCGCCTGCCGTGCGTCGGTTTGCGAACCGGCCGCGACGCTGGTCTACTGGCGACGGACTAGAATCGCCGCTTCCGCCCGAGACCGCCCGTATGACTCAGCCGCGCATTCGTTCGCGCATCCCGGAAAAGTTCGCCGTGGGAGAGCGCGTCTCGTTCACGCGCACTTTCAGCGACGGCGACATGTCGCTGTTTATCGGCGCCACGTGGGATATCAATCCCTATCACACCGACGACACGTTCACCGCGACGACACGCTTCAAGCGGCGGATTCTGCCCGGGCTGCTGCCAGCCAGCATGGCGACGCACCTGGGTGGACTGTGGGGATTTCTGGCCACGGAGATGAACCTGGAATTTGTGGCGCCGGTCTATATCGGCGACACCGTGACGATCGAGGTCGAGATCACGGCCGTCGAAGAGCCGCGGCAAAAAGTTCGGGCTCGCTGCCGCTGGGTGAACGCCGAAGGGGTCGAGGTTCTGCGTGGTGGATTTGCTGGTTATCCCGCACAGCGTGTCACCGACGGCGAGTAATTCGTCTCGCATAAATGCTTTTTCAAATCGCACTGCTGGGCAAGCCAGCAGTGGCACCACACGCTGGTTTTGAAGCAGCTTTACGAGCCTTCGCCGGTCGTGGGGGCGAAGCCGCGGCGCATCGTATTTTCTGTCACGGTGCGGGGGACGACAAACTGCAGCAGATATTCACCGCCGCCCGCCTGGCTACCGATGCCCGACATCTTGAAACCACCAAAGGGTTGTCGTGCGACGAGCGCGCCGGTGATGGGCCGATTCAGGTAAAGGTTGCCCACCATCATCTCGCGCTGCGCCCGATCGAGATGCGCGGGGCTGCGTGAGAAGATGCCCCCGGTGAGAGCATAGTCGGTACCGTTGGCGATCGTGATCGCTTCGTCGAGGTCTGCAGCGCGAAGCACAGCCAACACCGGGCCGAAGATTTCCTCTTGAGCGATCCGCGCGTCGGGCGCCACATCCGCGAAAATATGTGGCCCGATGTAATATCCCTTGCCGGCCAAATCTCCGACGTCGACAGCGAGCAATTCGCGCGCTTCGCCGCGGCCAATTTCGATGTACTCCTTGATGCGATCGTAAGCCTCGGCGTCGATCACGGGAGCAACCGAGGTCGCCGGATCATCGGCCGGACCGACCTTCAGGCTGCGTGTCGCCTCGACCAGTCGCGTGAGGAACTGATCGTAAACCGCGCTGAGCACGATCACGCGCGAACAGGCCGAGCATTTTTGCCCCTGGTAGCCGAACGCACTTTTCACGACGCCGAGCACGGCTTCGTCCAGGTCGGCATCGTCGTCGATGATGATGGCGTTCTTACCTCCCATCTCGGCGATCACGCGTTTGACACGTGGACTGCCCGGCACGCCCGACGTTTCCGCCGCGCGACGGTTGATCGTTAATCCGACGCTGCGCGAACCGGTGAAAGCAATCACGGCCGTGTCGGGATGATCGACGAGCGCCGCCCCCACGGTTTCGCCCGGACCAGACAAGTAGTTGAGCACGCCGGCTGGCATCCCAAGCTCTTGAAAGATCTCGATCAATCGGGCAGCAATGACGGATGACTGCTCGGCCGGTTTCATGACGACGGTATTTCCGGTCACGAGCGCGGCAGCGGTCATGCCGGTGAGAATCGCCAGCGGAAAATTCCACGGCGCGATGACCACGGCCACCCCGCGCGGCAGATGCAGGAAGCGGTTCTCCTCCCCCGGCACGTCGCGGCCCCGTTCACTTTGCAGGGCGATGGCCTGGCGGGCATAAAACTCCAAGAAGTCGATGGCCTCGCACACATCACCGTCGGCCTCGCGCCACGGCTTGCCGCATTCGTATACTTCCCACGCGGCCAGCTCGAAACGACGCTCGCGTAGGATCTGGGCGGCGCGAAGAAGGAAGTCGGCGCGCTCTTCGACGGGACGCGTGCTCCAACCGGACTGGGCGGAGCGCGCGGCGGCGATGGCACGCTCGGCTTCGGCGCGTCCTGCCGCGGCGACGATGCCGACGATCCGCTCTTTGTCCGAAGGATCGATCGACGTCAATTGATCGTTCGTCTCGACCGGTCGCCCCCCGATCCACAGCGGGTGAAACTGGCCGAAGGCGGAACGCACCCGGCCGAGCGCCTCCTGCATCGCCTGACGGCTCTCGGCTTTCGAGAAATCGGCTAGCGGCTCGTTGCGAAATTCTTTGAGAACCACGACGGGGGCCGGCGCTTTTGCAGGAGCAGCCGGCGCCTCGGGGGCGCGGCTACGTTCAACGGGGTTCATCAGCAGAGTCTCCGGCGAGATATGTTCGGCAAAGCTCGCCCGCAGAAAGGAATCGTTCGAAGTGTTTTCCAGTAATCGGCGCACAAGGTAAGCCATGCCGGGGATCAACTCGCCGTAGGGCATGTAGATCCGCATCCGGTAGCCCATATCGACCAGGACCTGCTTTTCGGGATCTCCCATGCCGTAGAGCATCTGCAATTCGAGCCCCGATTCCGGCAAACCCAGATGCCGCGCCACGGCCAGGCCATGCGCAAGCGATCGTATGTTGTGGCTGCCGAGCGCCGGTCGCAGGAAAGTGTGATTCGCGAGCAAGAAGCGCGTCAGGCGTTCGTAATTCGCGTCGGTTTCCCATTTGCGCTCGAAAACCGGAACGGGCCAGTCGAGCTGCCGGGCCAGCACGGTTTCGTAATCCCAGTACGCCCCCTTCACCAGGCGAACCCAGACGGGCGTGCCACGTTTGCGAGCCCAATCGGCCAGCACGCGCAGATCGTTCTCTGAGTCCTTCAGATATGCCTGAATGACAATGCCCACGTGCGGCGTGCCGCGGAATTCGTCCTCTTGCATGATCTGGCGAAAGATTGCGAGCGTCAGATCTTTGACCTTGTACGATTCCATGTCGACGTTGACGAAGGCGCGCGCTTTGCGCGCCGCGCGCAACAAGACGCGCAAGCGCCGGCCAACGCGCTCCGTAGTTCCCACGGGGTCGATCGGGTCGAACTGGCTGTCGAGCGCCGAGAGCTTTACCGAGACGTTGACTCGCGGCAGATTACCCCCGGCGTCGCGATCGATCTGCGGCACGTCGGGCCAGGAATTCACGGTTGGCGCGATGCCCGCGATCAGATCCAAATATTCTTGCAGGTATCGATCGGCTTCGGCCTCGCTGGCCACGGCTTCGCCCAGGATGTCGATCGTGAAGGCGCGATGCAGTTTGCGTTCGTGCATGGCGACCGCGAGTACTTCGTCGGCGTTGGTGCCCGCGATGAAACGTCGGGCGTGCGCCAGGGCATTGCGACGCGTGGCAATGGCCAAAGCGCGGCCGGCCAGCGAACGGGGCGTGGCAACCGACAGTCCGAGGCGGGCCGGGGCGGGGAGAAACCGCGCCACGTCGTCGAAGTATTCGTGCAAGTGACGGGTCAACGACTCGCCCGAATCGAGCATAGGCAAAACATCCAGCAAGCGGAACATCTGCACCTTGACCGATTCGTCGCGCATGGCCCAAGCCATGATGCGATCGTCCCACCAGCGGCGCTCGAGGACATTCGGCCGCCGGTCGGCCAGGTGATCGAAGATGTGGCGGCCGATACGGCGCGTCTCCGCTTCGATCGTCGTCAGGTCTTTATCGGTCAGAGGGGCAATCAATGCCGTGGGCCTTTCCAGGACTTCAGAGACGTTTCCTGAGGAATCGTATGCCATCGGCCGTATCGGCGGCAAATGGGAGGGCCTGGGACGCCGAATTCCGCCGAGCGACGCGCCCCCTTGCCTTTGTGCTAGGTGGGCTCGATAACTTCCTCTGCAACGGCGCGCGTAGCGTCCGTCGCTGAACAACGAAAGGCTTACGATGTCGAAACGCTTGGCAGGAAAAACGGCCCTGGTCACCGGGGGCGGCACCGGTATCGGTTTAGGTGTGGCGCTGGCGCTAGCGCGTGAGGGGTGCCGGGTGGCGATCGCCGGGCGTCGGCGCGAACCGCTCGAGGCGGCCTGCAAGCTATTCGACGGTACGCCGCCAATGAGTTGTCACCCCGTCGATGTGGGGGAACTCGTCAGCGTCGGGGCGCTGTTTCACTGGTCGATGGCGACTGTTGGCCCTCTGGATATCCTGGTCAACAGCGCCGGAGTGAACGTGCGAAAGCGCACCACGGCCGAGCTCTCGCCCGAGGACTGGGACAAGATGATGCGCATCAACGCCAGCGGAGCGTTTTACTGCATGCGTGCGGTGCTACCTGAAATGCGGGCTCAGCGCAATGGCCTGATCGTCAATATTTCCTCGATCGCGGGCATACGTTCTTCGCTCCTAGGAGGCGTCGGCTACACGGCGTCGAAATTCGCCATGACCGGGCTCGGAACGACCGTGGGGCGCGAAGAGGCGACCCATAATATCCGCGTCACGAACGTTTACCCCGGCGAGGTCGAAACGCCGATCCTCGACAATCGGCCGGTGCCGGTCAGCGCCGAGCATCGAGCGCGGATCCTGCAGCCCGAAGATGTGGCGGACGCCGTGCTGATGGTGGCCTGCCTGCCGGCGCGGGCCCATATCACGGACCTGGTGATCAAGCCGACGAGCCAGGATTTCGCGTAGGCCGGAAAGTTGTTTGGCGTTTTCGTGCCAATGACTGGATTCTCGCTCGCGCACGCGTCAGAATGAACGACTGGCGCGGCGGCGCTCCGGGCGAGTCGGCGAGGACGCTCACCACTCAGCCAAAAAAACCCTCTCCCCTCGTGGGGAGAGGGCTTTTTTTCTACCCGTGACATCTCCTGTTCGTTGGAGATTGCCAGGAGCGAACGCGCGCGGCGGAACAGAACACGAAGGGGGTTTCGCATGGCACGCGCGTCGTTCTTAGTGGCGTGTGGTCTGGGACTGTTGGTCGGGGCGACGAACGCTCGATTCTGCGCCGCCGCCGATGATCCACCAGCAAGTACGGCCAAGGCCGATCCCGAAGTGCTGAAGATCCACTTGATGGATGGATCGCAAATCGGTGGCAAGCTCGCGGCGCGTGACCTGGAAGTGGAAACCGCGTTCGGGAAATTGTCGATCCCCGTCGCGGCGATCGTCAGCCTAACCCCTGGCTTGGGAAGCCACCCACAAATCGGGCAAAGCCTGAGCGAATTGATCGAGAAGCTCGGCTCGCCCGTTTTCTCGGAGCGCGAGGGGGCGCAGAAATCGCTGATCGCAATGGGCCCGTCGATTCGCGTTAAGCTGGCACGCCATGCCGAAGACGCCGATACCGAACGTCGCAGCCGCGTAAAGGCGATTCTCGAGGAATTCGACCAAGCCGAGGAAGACGCCGAAAACGACGAATCGACTCCAGCGCCGAAATTGATTGAACACGACACGATCGAAACGACGGACTTCACCGTCGTCGGCAAGGTCGTGCAGCAGGAGTTCGAGATCGCCAGCCAATACGGCGTGCTGAAGGTGAAGCTCAGCGACATCCGCCGCATCGAGCGCGACGCGGTGGAAAAACGGGATACGCAGAAAACCGTGGCTGTCGATGGCACGAACCTGGTGGCCCGCAATATCAAGGACACCGGCGTCCGCGTCGAACGGGGCGACAAGATCACGTTTGCCGCCGACGGCACGATCACGATGACGCCGTGGGGAAATCAGGCGCTCAGCACGCCGGACGGAGCGCCGAACTACGGGTGGTTCGTGCCGAATAAGATTGCCGGCGGAGCGCTGGTGGGCAAGATCGGCCCGAACGGCAACGTATTTCGCATCGGATCGAAGCATACGCTCACGGCCGATCGCTCGGGCGTGCTGCAACTGGCCGTGGCCATGCAAGGCGACCCGCAGAATCAACAGTTCCCCGGCGAGTACCGGGTGAAGATCCGCGTGAAGCGAAAGTAGCACGAGGGCGGCTCACGTAGTAGCGCGCGATACCTACTAGCCCGCAGCGCGAGCGAGGGAATGGACGGAGCCCCTCACTGGCGATTCGAGCTAGTGTGAGACCGATTATTTCTTCGTCCTGTCTGCTAGCCAAGAGTGCGAGTGAGGCACGGAATATGAGATGCGCATTAACAGGCGTGGCAGCGTTTTTGTTTTGCGTAATCGTCGCATTAATTGGCGTACTAGGTTTGGCGCACCGCGCAAAACTCGATGGTATTGTGGGCCTCTATCATCCGAAAAAGTTAACCATCCGCATCCGCGTGATTGACACGGACGAGCGGCTACCAGTTTCGGGCGCGCGCATTTCGTTCGTTCTCCGCGATTGGATGCATCTGTCCGACGCGCTCGAGAGCTTCGATAAAGTACGCGTCTTTGAACAACAGCAGCTCACGGACGGCGGCGGGTACGTCGAAATCGTTCGCGAAATCCCGGCTAGGTCAACCAGGAACACGAGCCGCAATCGCGAACTGCTATTCGAGCGGTGCTGGTTGAAAGGGGAAGCGCCGGGACACCCGGTCGTATACCTCGCACTGGAAGGTTGCGCGGGAGCCGTCGATCGCGGCTACGATGACGATACTCCGCTCCAAGTGCTCATGGTCATGAACAAAACTCCTTCAGCCGAAGTTGAAAGCACAATTTCCCCTGAATAGCTGTAGGGTGCGTCCGCGACGCACCGCATTGCTCTCGTTGCCCACGACGAGGTCCTGAAAGAGACTTCGATCCGCGGATGACGTAGACTCTCGCAGAGCAAAAGGAAGACGGTGCGTCACGGACGCACCCTACCTCGAACTAACCACTGCTTCGTCCTGCCTGCCACCCTCTGTTTACTGCCAACTTCTTCCTCACGGCACGAGCACGATCTTGCCTGCCAGTGTGCCGGACTTTTGCAGCGTGTTTTCTTCTTGCAGCTTGTGGGCTGCCGCGGCTTCGGAGAGCTTGAATTCGCGGCCGATGCGCGGTTTCAGTTTTCCCTCGCTCATCCAGCGGTTGATGTCCTCGGCGCAGGCCCGATGCTCGGCGGCCGAGGAATTGAACATGGCGAAGCCGTGTAGCGCACAGTCTTTCACGTAGAAGGGCCCGACGGGAAATACGGGGCGCGCGTCACGGCCGGCCATCAGGATCATGCGGCCGCGAATGGCTAGCAAGCCCACGGTGCGATCGAAGTTCGCGTCGCGCAGCGTTTCCCACCAGACGTTGACGCCTTGCGGCGCGAATTTGCGAATCTCGGCATCGACGTCGGCCGTTTTGTAATTCAGGGCCAGGTCCGCCCCCAGTTCGCGGCAGATGGCAACCTTCTCGTCGCTTCCGGCTGTCGTGATGACGCGGGCTCCCGTGGCCTTAGCCATTTGAACAACGGCCGCACCGACACCCCCTGTTCCGCCATTAACGAACAGCGTTTCGCCAGATTGCAACTTGGCGCGACCGAACAACCCGAGGTGCGCCGTGATGCCCACCAAGGCGCCAGCCGCGGCCGAACGATCGTCGACGCCGGCCGGCGTGGGATACAGCCATTGCTCGTTGACGGCCGACAGCTCGGCGAACGAACCTTGCCGGCCGGCCATTCCTTGATTGCTGGCCCACACGCGATCCCCCGGCTTGAACCGCGCGGCGCCGGGTCCGCATTGTTCGACAACGCCGGCCAGGTCCGATCCGATAACGAAGGGGCTCGGCAACTCGGCTTTGACCAGCCCACCGCGGATGTAAGTGTCGATCGGGTTCACGGCCACGGCCTTCACGCGAACCAGCACCTCACCCGCCGCGGGACGCGGATCGGGCAGATCGCCGTAGATAATCGATTCGGGCGGACCCGGTTGTTTGACGTAAGCGGCTTTCATATTCGGCACTCCCTGCAGCGTGTAAGCGAGCTTCGCCCATCCCCCGTGACGCGGGTTATTCGACGAGCAATTTGGGTACACATGCAAGTGCGATTATCGGTCTGGCGAAGCGCTTGGCAAGGTCCGCGCAACACGCAGCCGATTTCCGACCTTGATATAGTGAGAGGCGCTGTCACGACCGTGTGCCAAGGAGCCTTTTTATGTCGAGCGTGCTGTCGGGCGCGGATCTGGTCGCCTTCGATCGCGACGGATATCTACTGGTGCGGCAACTTTTCGACGCCGAGGAGATGTCGATCCTGCTCACTTTCGCCCGGCAGGATCCGGCACTCGCTGCCGGAGCTTACGCGCGCAAAGATGCCTCGGGCAACGAGACGCGGCTGGCCTTGTGGAATCATGCCGGCGAAGACCTGTACAGCATGTTCTCGCGGTCGCCGCGGATTGTCGACCGGATGGAAAACCTGCTGGGGGGCGAGGTCTATCACTACCACACCAAGATGATGCTCAAGGAGCCGCTCGTGGGGGGCGCGTGGGAGTGGCACCAGGATTACGGCTATTGGTATCACAACGGCTGCTTGTTTCCGCTGCTGGCCAGTTGCTTGATCGCCGTGGACCAGGCGACGCGCGAAAATGGCTGCCTGCAAGTGCTGCGGGGCTCGCACCACATGGGGCGGATCGATCACGGTCGCGTTGGCGAGCAGACCGGCGCCGACATGGAACGCGTCGAAGAAGCGCTTCGGCGGATGGAGCTGGTCTATGTCGAGGCCGAGCCGGGGGACGCGCTGTTCTTTCACTCGAACCTGTTGCACCGCTCGGACCAGAACCGCTCGCCGCGCTCGCGCTGGTCGTTGATCTGTTGCTATAACGCGGCGCGAAACGATCCGTACAAAGATTCACGGCATCCACGGTATGAACCACTGGTGAAGGTGACTGACGGGGCGATCAAAGAATGGGCCGGGCGAGCGGCGGCGAGTTGAGCGTGGAATGCGAGCGCATTCAGCGGGCATGCTTATTCCGTCGTTGGCGGAAAAAAGGCATGGCACTCCGGAGTATGGCAACGCGGCACGGCAAACTTCAGTAACTGCAGCTGACACTAATTCCGTCGCACGGCCTCGATCACGTGCGATTTTGACTTGGTCGGTACGATGCGCGTCAGCTCGAAGCCGGCTTCGGAGAGCAGCGCCCGGAATTCTTCGGCTGTGCGTTCCAAGCCGCCGGCCATGACCAGCATGTTCAGGTCCATCAGTTTGCCGAAATCGGGCTCGTTGCGCCCCTTCAGCACCAGTTCGACCAAAAGCAGCGTGCCGGACGGTTTCATAGCGCTGTGAATGTTGCGCAAGATTCGCAGGCTGTCGACGTCATGCCAATCGTGAATCACGGTCGACAGAATGTAGGCGTCGGCGCCGGTGGGGATCGACGCGAAGAAGTCGCCGCCGATCGCTTCGCAGCGATCCGACACGCCTTGCTCGGTCAGGAACTGCCGGGTCTGCTCCATCACGCTGGGCAAGTCATAAACAGCGCCGCGCAGAGCGGGATTGGCCTTGAGAATTGCCGAGATCAGCGTGCCGCGGCCACCGCCGACGTCGATCAACTTCTGGAACCGGCCGAAATCGTAGGCTTCGACCGCCGCGACGTGCGTTTGGCTCGTCAGCTCGGTCATGGCGCGATGAAAAATGCGGGCTGATTCCGGGTGTGTCTCGAAGTAGTCGAACACACCAACGCCGTATTGCAGGTTGAACGAGGTTTTGCCCAACCGCACGCCATCCAAGAGCCGTCCCCAGGCGACGTAATGCTCCTCGGCCATCATCACCGTCGAGGCCCACAATGAACGCGTCGCGTTTTTGCGCAACAGTTCCGCCATGGGCGTCATGTTAAAACGGCCTTGCGCGTCCTCGCTGAATACGCCGAGGCTGGCCAAGGCGCGCAGCAGCCGGTACAGCGACGGAGCGTGCGCGCCGACGATCGCGGCGAGCTCCTCGGCCGTTTTGGGACCATCATGAATATGGTCGGCCAGCTCGAGCTTCGCGGCAGAGTAAACCGCCTGTATCGGCCAATTGCCCGCGACGAGCTGCATCAAGCGGCTCTCGGGCGAGGCGTTTTCTTCACGTTGGTCGAGCGCTTCTTTGTTCAGCATCCGTTCCGCCAGTCTACAAGTTGCGTGTTAATTCCGATTCGGGGCTTTGGACCTCTGTTACTCACCAGACATCCGCGGCAGCGACGCCTTGCGCCGCGGCCAATTCGGTACCCTTGGGCCGGCATTCCAGACCGACGTAGCCGCGATAGCCGAGGTCGAAGGCTTCTTTCAACACCCGGTTGTAGTGAATCTCGCCGGTGCCGGGTTCGTTGCGGCCGGGATGGTCGGCCAGTTGCAAATAGCCCACCTGGTCGAAACCTTCTTTCAGCCGGCCGCACAGGTCTCCTTCGCTGATGTGCATGTGATAAAGATCCCAATTGATCTTCACCATGGGCGAATCCACTTCGCGGCAAATGCGCACCGCTGCCGGGCTGCCATACAGGCAGTGTCCTTTGTGATCGACACGGATATTCATCGGCTCGAGGATCAGCATCACCTCGTGCTCCTCGGCGATCGGCGCGGCGCGCTTGAGAGCGGTAATGATGTTCTCATGCATTTGCGCCTGCGTCATGCCAGGCTGGTCGTCTCCGCCGACGACACACATTTTCTTACAGTCGAGCTGCTTCGCGACACGGCACCCCTGATCGACCGCTTCGACGAAATCGCCGTGATTCTTGGGATCGTTCATGCCGGGGCTGAATCCCCAGGCGGTGAACTGCGCGATCGCGATCTTCAGCTCTTTGCAGAGCTCGGCGACCGCGGCCAGATCCTTTCCTTGCCAGGGCCAGAACTCGACGGCGGGAAAGCCAAACGCCGCGGCAGCCCGCAGCCGATCGAGAAACGGCAGCTTGGTCCACCACATTTCGACATTGACGGCAAACTTGGTGTGCGGCGTGCGGCCGAGATTCTTGGTGTGGACGATGGTGCCGTACGAGGTTTCAGCCGCATGGAGAACGGGCAAAGCGGTCAGCGCGCCCGTAACAGCCAATGACGATTCAAGGAATCTACGTCGATCAAGCGAACTCATGGCATGAATCCAGGATGCATTGTTAGTGGGTACAAACACTCGACGCGTGTCGACAGCGTGACTAACCTTCTCGAATAATCCTTGCCGTGTCAGTAAGAGCATCCGGCGGAAGCGAGATTAGTCCGGTTCTCTCCAGAGCTTGCCTTCAGGCTTTAAAACGTCGATTTCAATCGTTAATCCATTGTACGTGTCGAGAATCACGGCATTGTTATCGCGGAGCCAAAGGCCGCCAACAATGAATGGACGCGACGGCTCAACACCTGCGTCAAGTTCCAGTTTGACACTCGATGCACTCTGGAATTCGATTAGCAGTTTTCGGCAAGCAGGTTGTTGCAGACTGGGCCATGCTCCCTCTTCAATCCAGATTGGCACTCGCGCTATTCCAGCAATTGCGTCAAACTCAACGTCGGAAACCCACAAGACGCCGTCGCGGACTTCGTCGGCACACCTTTTCAAACTTTGGCCATCTTTAATCTGAAGCATAGGCGTTGGCGTCGCCATCTTCTTGTGCCCCGTCGTGGCAGTCACCGTTGCGACTCGGATCCTCGATTTAACGGGCGCGCGGAAACTCGACGAGCACTTTCTGCGCGCCGTCGACGCGATCGCGGAACGTGTCGAACGCGGTTTGGATTTTCGCGAGCGGGAAGCGGTGCGTCACCAAAGCGGCCAGATCAATGCGCCCTTCGCCGATCCAGCGCATAGCCAGCGGGAAGTCGCGCGTGAAGTCGGGATCGACGCTCGTGTGGACCGTAATGTTCTTGTAGAAGAGGTCCTTCCAACGCAGCGAATCGATCGTCTCGGGCGGCACGCCGAACGACAGGATGCGGCCGTACTTCGCGCACAGATCGATGCACACATCGAGCGCCTGATCTTCGTGTCCGACGGCCTCAATCACGACGTCGGCCAGATTTCCACCAGTAATCTTGCGGACTGCTTCGACCGGATCTTCTCGGCTGCTGTCGACGACCGCGGTAGCGCCCATCTTTTCGCTCATCGCCAGCCGCGACGGCAGCTTGTCGACGCCGATGATCTCGCGCGCGCCGAGATTGCGCAGGCTGGCGTTAAAGAGTTGTCCGATCGGTCCTTGCCCGACGACGACAACGTCCTTGTCGAGAAAGGTGGGAACCTTTTTCAGTGCGAAGATCACCGTGCCCAGCGGTTGCGCGAGGAGTGCCTGTTCGGGCGGGCGGCGATGGTCGAGCGGAATGGCGCGATCTTCGCTGAGCGTGTAGCGCTCGAACAAGCCATGCTGACGGACCGGAACGGCCAGTACGCGATCGCCCGCTCGAAAACGCTGGCCGGTCGTCGAAACGACCGTGCCGACCATTTCGTGCAACGAATAACCGATGGGTTGCGGGTAAACCGTGTGAGCCGAATCGAAGTACGGCAGATCCGATCCGCACAGGCAAGAGATGTGTGGCTCGAACAGGATCTGACCCGGCTCGGACGACTTGGTCAGCTCGGGCTCGGGAATATCAACAAGTTCGATCTTACGTCGGGCGAGAATATGTCCAGCAAGCAAGCGGTGTACTCCATCGAAAGGGACAATTTAAACCGGGCGACCGTTCAAACACGGCAACAGTGGCCAGGCAATTATTGTGGAAACGGCGACGATGGCCGTAGCGGCTTTTCCGCCTTTTGCGCGTCTTTCAGGTATTCTGCCATGTACTTGCGCTCGTCGTCGGAGAACCTGGTGCTCTTCGACTCCTCGGCGATCGTCCATTCGATCGCCTCGATTTGCAATTCGAGCAGTTTCTTGTCCTTATTTTTCGACCACCACGCGGCGGCAAGCTCCGGGCTGCTTAATCCATGCTCGGCACAGTAGCTCGGGCGAAGAACAAACGGACGTGAATCGCCTTTGTTCCCACGAGCGTAAGGGAGCGTTCCAAATGGTTGCAGATGACCGCAGATGATGTCCGCGCAGGCCCGACCGACGGTCCAGTTCTCTTTGACCCACGCTCCGTCGTTCGTAAAGCTGTACCGGTCGTCGTCCAGTCGTTTGATCACAGCGGGAAATGCGTCCAATCCCAGCGAGCGAAGCTTTTGCCATGCCTCGAAAACTCGCTTCTGCGCCTCGCGGTCAAAGCCCTCGGGATACTTCATCCCGGGGCCGCGTCGCGTCGGGGCAACATTCGGAGAAACGAGTTGGTCGACGAGTTCGGCGATTTCCTTTTCCGGCAATCGCGGGTCGTCGACGGTGGGGGCCGGGGCGGCGCTCAATAGAATCGGCATCAGGACGACGAACATGTCATGAAGCACAAGACACCTCCCCTCGACCACGGCTCGCAGGAAACGACGGGGTCATTGTAAGTCGAACTGGCGACGCGTGAGAATAGCCAGGAATTGTCGCGGATTTGACTTCCGACAAGTCGCGGCACATGCTGGCTTGGCCTCGATTCCTCTTACGGCGCCCGCGAGGCGAATGCCTGTATGAGTCAACGATTCGGGTCTGGTAAATGCCCTCGATCTACGAACATCTGAAAGTACCGACGCTGGTCAACGCGGCCGGTACGCTCACGCGCCTGGGTGGGTCGTTGATGGATGCCGAGGTCGTGCAGGCCATGGCCGAGGCTTCGCACGGCTTTGTGCGAATGGACGAACTGCATGCCGCGGCGGGGCAGCGTATCGCCGAAACGACCGGCGCCGAAGCGGGGTTGGTAACCTCGGGGGCTGCCGCGTCGCTAACGTTGGCCACCGCTGCCTGCCTGGCCGGGCATGACTTCGCCCGCATGGACCGGCTGCCGGACACCGCCGGCATGCCGAACGAGATTGTCATCGCACGCTCGCATCGCAACGGCTATGACCATGCGTTGCGCGCGGCGGGGGCACGCCTGGTCGAGGTTGGCCTGGCCGAGCGGACGCGCGATCCGCAACCGTGGGAAATCACGGCAGCGATCAACGAGCAAACCGTGGCCGTGGCCTTTTCGGTCGGCTTCTCGCCGCTCCCTTTGGCTGATGTCGTGGCGGTGGCGAAGCAACGCGGCGTGCCGGTGATCGTCGATGCCTCGGCTGCACTGCCGCCGCGCGAGAACTTGAAGAAATTCATTGCCGCCGGCGCTGACCTGGTCGCTTTCAGCGGTGGCAAGGCGATTCGTGGTCCGCAGGCCTCGGGCATTCTTTGCGGTCGTCGCGACCTGATTGCTTCGGCGGCGCTGCAGATGTGGGACATGGATTTTGTCCCTGAGCTGTGGAATCCGCCCGTGGCAGTTGTCGATCCCACGATCATGAAAGCAGGCGTGCCCAATCATGGGATTGGCCGCGGCATGAAAGTCGGTAAGGAGGAGATCGCCGGCCTGCTCGTCGCGCTCGAACGATTTGCCGCGGGCAGCGATGCGGCTGACTGCGAGCGGTTTACGGCAGCGGCGGCGCAGATCGCGAGTGGGTTGACCGATCTGCCGGGCGCGCGCGTTTCGCTCGTTGAACGCCCGGAGCTTTGGCCGGTAGTGCGCCTCGAGATCGATCCGGCGTCGCGCGTTACGGCGATTGAGATTGCGCGAACGCTGGAGAGCGGCACGCCGGCTGTCTACGTGGCCACCGGAGACGCGCAAGCCGGCCGGCTTGCCATCGATCCCTTCTGCTTGCAGCCGGGCGAAGCGCAGATGGTGATTGCCCGAGTGCAGGCAGCGTTCGGTCGTTGACGCTTGCGCAGCGGCGGGTGAAAATGCCCGAGCGCATCTCGGTTCGCAACGCATCTCTTTCCGCGAGGTTCACGATCATGTCGACCACGGCCGCCACGCCTAGCGTTTTGTCGGAAATGAAGGGTTCGGTGAAGTGGATCTGGTTCAACCGGCCCCAGGTGAAGAACGCGCTGACGCCCGAAGTCGCCGACCAGATGCGGATCGAGATCGAAAAGAGCGTCGACGAGGGAGCGCGAGTCGTCGTCATCAGTGGCAAAGGTGGTGCGTTCTGCTCAGGCGCCGATCTGAAGGCGGTCGGGCCGCGGCTGGGCGAAAACGTCAGCGTCAAGGACATCCTGCAGAATCACTATCACCCGCTGGTGTTGGCCATGACGCGGTTGCCGCTGCCGGTGATTGCAGCGGTGGATGGGGCGTCGGCCGGCATCGGCTGCGATATCGCGCTGGCGGCGGATCTGCGATTGGTGAGTGAGCGCGGCTTCTTCGCCGAGATCTTCGTGAATATCAATCTCATGCCGGATGGCGGCGGATCGTTCACGCTGTCGCGGTTGGTGGGAACGGGTCGGGCTTTGGAAATGGCGATGACCGGCTGCCGCGTGCCGGCCGATGATGCCGAGAAGTGGGGCCTGGCGAACCACGTCTACGCGACCGAGGGCTTCGAGGAATCCGTGCAGCAATTCGCGGCGCAACTGGCCGCGAAGGCGCCGCTATCGATTGCCCGATCGAAGGCCGCGATTCGGCAGAACCAGGACACCGCCACGTTCGAGCAAGCGCTCGAGCACGAGGCGGTCACTCAGCAAGAGTTGTTCGAGACGCACGATTTCGGCGAAGGCGTGATGGCCTTCCTGGAAAAGCGCCCGCCGAATTTTCTGGGCAAGTAGTCCGGGCGCGCCCCGGATGTCGCAAGTCGAAAGAATTCTTACAAGCGGCAGACAGTACTACGCCGCGGCGGATGATTGCTCGTGCTGTTCGATCGATCCGACGAATTGCCGGCGGTAGCTGACGAGCCATACCACGGAAACCGCGCACAGTATCGTCGCGCTGATCGTGGCCGGTGTGTGCCACTCGGCAAGTTCGGGCCAGAGAGCGGCGCCAGCGGGCAGCGCCAGCAGTCTGGCGATTTCGGCCGGTAGCGCCCAACCCTTTTGCTCGAAGATGCCGCCAAAGTTCCCCAGTGACCAGAGCACGAAAACGGCCGGCGGAGCGAGCGTTTGCCAGGGGGCGTGCTGATCGGCGAGCGTCGTCACCGCGACCCCCAAAACCAGCACCACGACAAACTGCACGAGTACGTACGCGCTCAGTCCGCGCGGTAGCTGCGGGTCGTATTTCTTGACCGTTGCCCGGGTCACCTCTTGGGCGCGTGGGCGCTCGGGCAGGCCTGGTGGAATCCAGCCCAGCGGCATGAACCAGATCTTGAACTTGTCGCGCCAGCGCGGCGCGTTCCAGGCGTCCTCGAACAGCTCGACCCAACCGCCCAGGTTGGCCCACAGCGGGTTCATGCTCTTAAGTGGTTTGGTGATGCCGAAGACCGGCTGTTCGACCTCACACTCGAACGTGCCGAACAGGCGATCCCAGATGATGAACATGCCGGCGTAGTTCTTGTCGAGATATTTTGGATTGCGCGCATGATGCACGCGGTGATGCGACGGAGTGTTCATGACCCACTCGAGCGGGCCGAGTCGATCGATGGCCTCGGTGTGGATCCAGAACTGGTAGAGCAGGTTGATACCCTTCATCGACACGTACCAGATCGGCGGAAAGCCAATCACGGCCAGTGGTAGATAAAAGACCCAGGCGAAGCAGCCTTCGAACGCGCTTTGCCGCAGCGCGACTGAGAGATTGTATTCCTCGCTTTGATGATGCACGACGTGCGTGGCCCACGGCGCGGCATATTCATGCGCGATGCGGTGAAACCAGTAGAAGCAAAAGTCAACGCCGAACAGTAGGCCGATGGCGGCCACCCATTTCACCGTTGGCGACGCATCCGCGATTTCGAGTAGGCGGAAGTGGTCGAACAGATACAGGTAACCAGCGAACAGCAGCACATTCAAAAAGATGGCCAGGATCTGATCGACGATCCCACAACTGAGGTCCGTGATCGAGTCGTTGAAGCGGTACAGCTTCTTGCGCTCGACAATGCCGGCCACGATCTCGATGGCCATCAGCAGAAAGAAAAACGGCACCGCCAAGCTGACGTAGTTGATGCCGGAACCGAGAATCGTGTCGACGAATGTGCCCATGATCGAACGGCGAACGGGGTCACGAAGCGAGAAGGGGCGTCAGAAAGTCAATTCTCGCGCAAGGTTACGGGTGCGTCAACGGCTGAAAATCGGCACTCGAATACAGCATGGGCTTCCCTACGGCGCCTGCGGATTCTCGCTCAATAAGTACGCCAGCAGGTCGCGTAACTCGTCCGGCGTTTTTACCAGGCCGGCCGGCATGGCCGAGATATCGCTGGGATGACGTTCGGCGATGTCGCTTTTGGCGAATGTCTTCTTCGTGGCGTTGAGAAGTAGCAGTTCCAAGCGGTCGTTGGTCTCACCGGTGACCAGCCCCGTTTCGACGTGCCCGTCGGTCGTTACCAGTTGTGCGGCGCGAAACACCGGAGCGATCTGCTTGCTGGGCAGCAGCACGGACTCGACCAGGTGCGCGGGGGTAAAGCGTTTGGCCGCTTCGGCCAGGCTAGGGCCGCCCCCCGAGGATTGGCCCGGCACGATGGCGTGGCACTTCACGCAACCTAGCGCGTCGGCGCCGAACAGCTTGCGCCCGCGGGCAGCGTCTCCGGCTTGCACCGCCTGTGACCAATCGACGGACAGGAACGCGGCGGGAATCTCGACCGACTGCTGCGCGCCCGCGGCATCTTTCAGTCGTTCGGCGAGCGTGCCCAGCCCCAACTTTTCGGGCAGTGTCGGGACGACGGTCGGCAGGGCCGTGTATTTCAGATCAAAGCCGAAGTCGCCCCCGACCGCCGCCCGCAAGTCGCGCAGGCGTATCAGCAAGTCGTTGCTGCCTGGCTCGAGCGGCAATAGCACGGTATTGGCAAAGCGATGGTTGCCCGCCACGACGGCGTTCTCGTAAATCGGCACGCCGTTCTGCCAAATCTTCACGGCGCTCGACGAGGTAACGATGAACCGCACGCGCTGTGCGACGCCGCTTTGCAGCCGGCAATAGGCGTAAAACGTATCTTCGCCGGCCGTCGCGTCGGCCTGTGGTAGTGCGAATCGTCCTTCAGGGCCAGCCGCGAGGGTTTGCCACTGCACCGATCCGCGCGGCGCGGTGTATTCGGCGGCAAGATCGACGGCGCCAGACTCGGGCGATTGTGCATTCGTAGCAGCCGACTTCGAAGCGAAGGGGCCGGTAATCCAAATTTTGTCGATCGTGGGATGTTCGATCTTGGCCAACTGCTCTTCGGCCGCGGCCGCCACGACGTCGGCCAGTTGCGCTTCGGTACGCGGATCGTTGAGTAGATAGAGGTAGTACGCCGCCTGCTGGCGGACGATCGCGTGGCTGTCAGCAAGAGATTCTTTGAGCGCGGCGAAGAGCTTTTCTTGCTCCTCGGTGTGCGGCACGGCCTTCCACCACTCGGCCATGGTAAAGCTGCCGACGCGCGCGAGCTTGCGCAGGTCGATCTTTTCGCCGACGTATTGAAGGTCGAAGAACGCGTTGCCGCTGGTGTAGGTCAGCGGTAAGGATTCTGGTACGGGGCCCGTTGCCGGCGGTACGGTTAATCGCGTGCCCATGGCCAGCACGCCGGCCAAACGTGTTGCGGTATCTTTTGACTCGGGACGCGCCAGCTTTTCGATCGGCGCGCGCCGTGCCAGCAGGTGCATCGCAGTTTGGCGGACATAGCTGTCGGCACTGCGCGCCGGCCCCAAAGCGATCGCGTCGATCGGCGGATCTGGCAGCGTGAACCAAACGGCCAATGCCGCGAGTTGCACGGCCGGATCATCGTCGGCCAATGCACGAGCGAATACTTCGCGTGCTGCGACCGCACCGGATGATGCACCAAGCGCCCGCAGGGCCTGCAAGCGTAGCGGCGAGTCATTTTGGTTCGCTAACGCCGCCAGATGCTGGAGGGCGTCTGACTTATTGCTGGCTGCAGCCAACCAAACGAGATGTTTGGCACTTGCATCGGTCGGTTTCGCATTGCGCAAGCGCGTAGCGGCGGCACTCAAGATGTCCCCGCCGCGACGCAAGATTTCCTGATGAGCTCGATTACGGCGTTCCCAAGAGCCCGCATCTAGTTCGCGCCACAGAGCATCGGTCGCGAGCTTCGTCACGTCGTAGGGGGCGAAGGGCCGGTCCACCGGATCGTCGCGCCGCGTGAGCATGACCAGGTCGCTGGTGTACACCGGCGAACCTTCGTTATGGGCCATGTAGGCGATCGTGGCGAACACGCGTCCGCCGCGTCCCACGCCCAGCCCGACCGGCCGCGCATGTGTGCGTCCGGCGAGCAGAAATTGCTCGGCGGCGATGTAACTTGCGCCGCGCTGTTTCAATTCATAACTGGCCACGGCCAGCCGGCCCCACTCGGCGACCAGCAAATGGCCGCGATGCGCGGCGGGCAGGTAATCTTCGTCGTAATAGGTCTGACCGATCGGAACCTCGCGCCCCATGCCGGTGAACATCGTTTCCAACAGTTCTTTGCGATCGGGCGTCTTCTCTCCCATCCAGCCGCGTGGCCAGGAGAAATCTGCCTGCGACGTCACGTGCAGCAACCGGGCGGGTACGTAGTGCTGCGGCAGCGACTCGTGGTCGTTGTCGTTGGTGAACAGATTCCAGTCGTGGTCGGACACCAGACCACCGGGTCCGCGCAAGCCGGTCGCGACGACCTCGAACCCGCTGCCGTCGGAATGGCAACGAAAAACGCCGCCGACGCCTGTGTACTGGGTCTTCGTGCCGGTGGGTTGGCTATAGATCGTCCAATGCCCCCAATGGTCGGCCCGGTTGTAATCGCCGTAGTTCAACAGCGGATCGCCGGCGGTGAAATACAGGTCACCATTCGGTCCCCACGCCAGACCGTGAAAGCTGATATGGACATCGACCGGGATGCCCCAGATCAGGCGTTTCGCTTCAATCCCTTCGCGGCGCGTGCGCGCTCCGGGCAACAGATACAGGGCGCTGGACGTCATGGCGTACAGATCGTCGCCGCGTATTTCGATGTCGAAGACCCAGGCGTCGGCCGGAAAGCGAAACAACTCCTGCCTTGCCGCGTAACCGCCTGCGGCGTCCGGTTCGTAGACGAACAGCGCTTCACGTCCGCCCACGAATAAGCGCCCTTCGGAATCAGCCTTCACGGCCAAGAACGATTCGGTGCGTGACCGATCGAGCAACACGGCCTGCAACTGCGGATCGACCGCCGCGATATCGGTTTCGCCATCGTGCGGGACAATGGCATCGCTGAGCGGGGCCGGCGTGCCGGCCGGTTCAACGACGGCCTTGTTTTGCAGCGTTGACACGTCAGCGTACGCGACGGCCTTGGGTTCGTCGAAGTGCCACAGTCCGATGGTCGCATCGGTAGCGTCGTACGGCTTGGCAGGAATTTTTATTTCCCGAACGCCGCGCGAAATGCGCACTTCGTCCAACTGCCCGTCACAGCCCATGCCTTGCGGTGGATAACTGGCGAAATAGAGCGGACCTGGGTTGGGTTGGGCAGGGCGCGCTGCTAATTCGCGATCCATGACTTGCCGGCCGTCGATGAAAACTCGCACGCGCGACGGTTCGTAGATCATGGCCAAATCGTGCCAGGCGCCGTCGACGACCGGGATGCCGGAATCAATCACGTCCGGCGTGAAGCCTGGAAGATAAGCGCTGAACGTGCCGGTGCCGGCCGCGGTGTAGATTTCCCAGTGCGTGCTCGACTCCTTGGGGCCGTTGGCCACGAGCAGGTTAAAGCCCGCCTTGCCGTGCAGACGCGTGCGGCACTCGACCGTTAGCGGCGGCTTTTGATATTCCGGACGTACGGCCGCAACCGCACGTTGCTTTCGCCCATCGAGTGCATCACCAAACAGCGCATCGCGCGCTGGGTCGATTGTTGGCTTCTCGATTGGCATCGTCTTCGCCGCGGCGCTTTCCGTCGCCGTCTGTTGCGGGCGCCGGGCGGCCCAGGTTGAGCCGCGCCGTACAAGGGCGCTCGTGCCAGGATCGCGCAGCGAAGCCGCGTCGTGACCGAGCACGGTCTGAAACACCCGCCCCCGCCCATACTCGTAAACGAACGCCATGGGTTCGTCATTGTTTGTGATCCGGCTGTGGGCCGTGGCCAGGACGTGAATCGGCTCGTCCCCTTGCTGACGGAAATACAATTCGTCGGTCGTTTCGTAGGGAGTCAGCCCGCGCGTGATTTCGTGATCTCGATCGGTGATCTCGACGCGGAAGGGACCGTAAGCGTCATGACCGCTCTTGCCTGGAGTATGGTCCCAAACGCGGCGGCAGATCTTTGTGCGGTATTCCGGCCAGTCCGAATCCGCGGCACCGGGCAGGGAGAAATTGAAGGCACCGTTGGCGAAATGCACGAGCGTCAGGCCGCCGCCGGCCTGCAGGAACTTAATGAAGTTGTCTTTTGCCTTGTCGCTCAGGCCAGGCTTTTGCCAATTGCAGTAATTCCACACGATCAGATCGAACTTGGCGAGGTCGTTACCGGCCAGGAACTCGGGATCTTCCTTCACCGTGATTTCAAAGCGCGGATCAGCAGCAGACAATGAGTCGACCAGCACCGGCGTGGTCTCGCGCCACAAGTGGGCCGGATGATGATTGCCGGTAATGAGCAGCGTGCGAATCGGGCGATTGTCGGCCTTCGTCGCCTCGCCGGAATCGGGCAATGTCGATTGCACGCCTCCTTCGGGCACCACGGCATGGGCCGTCCATAACAGGGCGTTGAGAATCATCTTGCGAAAATTCTCGACCTGCCAGTTGCTGTGGAAGTGTCCGCCGGAAAAACCGAAGCCACGCCCCCCGCCGGCACGCTCGACGGCATAGGCCACGACCTGCGGATCCTTCTCGCCGGGAATGTCTGTCACCAGGATTGGCGCCAGCCGTTTGTCGTCAGGCGTGAAGCGCAGGTTGTAGTAGTACTCTTCTTCCAGCTCGAACGGCGTAAGGCCGGCGCAAACAGGATGGGCCGGCGTGCCAGGTTGGGCGGTCGTCTTGTGCGTGCCGATCTTCGAGAACCAATGCCGCTCGCCGGGCCCGCTTTGATAGTCGAAATAACCGCCGATCCAATCAAGGAACTGTCGCCCCCCTTTTTCGTTCGGCACGAAGATCGTGTAGTGCAACGCCACGAATCCACAGCCGCGGTGCATCTGTTTTTCGATCGTCGCCAACCGGTTGGGCTGCAACAGCGGATGATCGCGCTCGTCGTGGTCCGAGCCATCGCAGAAAAAGAAGATCGTATCGGCATCGTCGAAAGTCTTCGGATCAGCGGGCCAGCCATCGGTGTGCACTTCGACATTCAGTTGCGGCGCGTTGGGAGACTTCTCCAGGCATGCCTTCAGTAGCCGCGCCCCCTTTTCGTATTCGTGATGACCCGGCCCGTGACTTTTGGTGCCGGCCACGAGGACGATCTTTTTGCGCGGTGCATCGGCCGGCGCTGCATCGACGGGCGGATCCGCTGCCAGTAGCGGCGCTATGAGGATGAGCGAAAGCAGCAATGTGGAAAGTGAGCGAACGGGAGTGGGCATAGCGGGCGGGCCTTGTTGTAAATCAAACCGGGACCGATAGACTGCCGAAGCAGCCGTGTGGCCCGTTGTTTTCAGAGGTGAAATTCGCCGAGGCGGGAGTTTCTGTGTCGGCGACTATTTTGGGCTGCCGGCAGGCACGACGTCAAACGCCGTGCGGCGGCTCGATCAAGTCTCCTCCGACGAAGACAACCTTCGAAGAAATGCTCACCGAAACGCAGTTCACCACCGACGACGTCACCTTAAACCTGGCGGTCGGCCCCGCTTCCGGAGCGCCACTTTTATTGCTGCATGGCGTAGCGCGGCGCTGGCAGGATTATGTCACGCTGATTCCGATGCTCATGACGCGCTGGCAAGTTTTCGCGCTCGATTTTCGCGGTCATGGCCGTTCGACGCGCGCCGCGAATTACCTGGTGATCGACTACGTGCGTGACGCGGTGCAGGCGATTGAAAAACAGTGCAAAACGCCGACCGTCGTCTTTGGCCACTCGTTGGGGGCGATGGTCGCGGCTGCCGTCGCGGCCGAGCGAGCCGAGCAGGTGCGGGGCGTGGTCCTCGAAGATCCGCCGTTTGGTCTGCTGGGGTCCGACGTTCGGCAGACTGTTTATCACAGCATGTTCTCGGCCTACGGCAAGCTGGCGGGTACGAGTCAAAGCATCGATGAGCTATCTGCGCGGTTGGCCGATGTGACGCTCGACGCGCCGGGCCAGGCGCAGCCGCTGCGGCTAGGTGATGTGCGCGACCCGGCGGCGCTGCGATTCATGGCCAGTTGCCTGGCGCAGCTCGATCCGGCTGTGATGACACCGCTGGTCGAAGGGCGCTGGATGGACGGGTATGATCAAGCGTCGCTCTTGTCGCGCATCGCTTGCCCCGTGCTGCTATTGCAAGGGGACGAGGCGCAAGGGGGCATGCTGGACGATAGGCGCGCCGCGGGTGCCGTGGCCGCATTACGACACGCGACCCACGTGAAGGTGGCGACCGCCGGGCATCAGATTCACTCGATGCAAACCGAAACGACACTGCGATTGGTAACGAACTTCTTGGAATCGTTGTGAAGAACAACCGTCGTCGCGAAGCCAGCCGCCGCCGAAAGATGCTTTCATGAAAAACGCAACGGGCACGACCATCGTCGAGAACGGGCAATTGATCGACGGGACCGGGGCACCGCCTGTGCCGCACGCGGCCGTTGTCGTACGCGATGGGCGAATTGCGTACGCCGGGCCTGCTGCCGGTGCGCCGGCGATACCAAAGGATGCCGTACGGATCGACGCGGCCGGCGGGACGATCATGCCGGGGCTGGTCGAGGCGCATTTCCATCCCACCTATTTCGACGTGGCCGAACTGCAGGATCTGGATATCAAGTATCCAGTGGAATACGTCACGCTGTTGGCCGCGGCCAATGCACGGTTGGCGCTCGAATGCGGATACACGGCGGCCCGCAGCGGTGGCAGCCTGTTCAATATCGACGTGTGGCTGAAGAAGGCGATCGAAGAGGAACTGAGCCCCGGCCCACGCCTAGCCGCCAGCGGACGCGAGATCTGTGGCGCCGGCGGTTTGATGGATTGGAATCCCGACTTTCGCAAAATCGGCATGGAAGGGCTGGTCCTGCTGATCAACGGCGCGGAAGAGGGGCGCGGCGCCGTTCGTAAGCTCGTGAAGGATGGCGTCGAATGGGTGAAGACGTACCCCACCGGCGACGCCGCGGCGCCGGACACTAACGATCATCATACGCTGTGCATGACCTTCGAAGAGATGCATGCCGTGGTGGCCGAGGCACACAATCATCACTTGAAGGTCACCGGACATTGCCGCGCAACGGAAGGGATCAAGAACGCGATTAAAGCCGGCTACGATACGCTCGAGCACGGTACGTTCATGGATGCCGAGGCGCTCGACATGCTGCTCGTTCGCAATACGCCCGTCGTGCCGGCCTTGCAGTTCGAGTACGCCAGCGTCGAGCGCGGCCGGGAATTCAAACTGCCGCAGGCGGTGATTGATGGCCATCAAGAAACGCTCGAAGGTGGGGCCGAATCGGCGCGAATGATCCTACGCGCCGGCGGACGCATCGGCCTGGGAGGCGACTATGGCTTTGCCTGGAATCCGCACGGCGACTACGCCAAGGAAATCAGCTTCTTCGTGAACTACGTCGGCTTCACACCGCTCGAAGCCATTCGCTCGGCCACGCAAACTGGCGCCGAAATCATGGGGCGTGCCGACGAGTTCGGCACCGTCGCCGCGGGAAAGTTGGCGGACCTACTGGTGATCGACGGTGATCCGCTCGTCGATATTCGCGTCTTCGAAGATCGCTCGCGATTCATCGCCGTGATGCAAGGGGGCGTGGTTAAGGCGGGCCGTTTGAACCGAGCGTAACAGAGTGATCCGCCGATTACGCAGATGGACGCAGATTTTAAAATCTCGGAGTTCTCTGTGGCCTCGGTGGCAATTTGTCTTTTCAGCCATCTGTGAAATCTGCAGATGACATCTGGTGTGTCGAGGACACACCCTACATTTTGAGCTGAGAATTGCATGGAACTTCGCTCCTTGGGAAACACCGATATTCGGGTGTCGCCAGTTGCGCTTGGTTGCTGGCCGATTGCCGGCATGACGAGCCTGGGAGTGAACGATGCCGACAGTCGGGCCACGATCGCGTCCTGCCTGGACCTGGGCATCAACTTTGTTGACACCGCGTACAACTATGGCCCGGATGGCGAAAGCGAGCGTTTGATCGGGCAGGCGCTGGGCAAACGCCGCGACGAGATGGTCATTGCGACCAAGGGTGGATTGAACTGGGGTCCCAAGGGAGAGCGCGTGCATGACGCCCGGCGCGAGAGTTTGAAGCGCGAGTGCGAAGAGAGTCTGCAGCGTCTGGGAACGGACCGCGTCGAATTGCTCTATCTGCATGCTCCCGATCCGCAGGTGCCAATTGCCGAATCCGCCGGCGCTCTGGCGGAACTGCTGGCCGAAGGCAAAACGCGATCGGTCGGCGCGTCGAACCTCTCGCTCGACCAGTTGAAAGAGTTTGCCGCGGTCTGCCCCTTGGCGGCGTGCCAGCCAAAATACAACATGCTGCAGCGCGAGATCGAAGAGGACATCCTGCCGTGGTGCATCGAGCAACAGGTGTCGCTGGTGGTGTACTGGCCGCTGATGAAGGGTTTACTGGCTGGCAAGCTGCCGCGCGATCACAAATTCGATCCGGCCGACGGACGGGTGAAGTATCCGATGTTCCAGGGAGAAGAATGGCAGAAGAACCAGGATCTGGTCGATGCCCTGCGCGAGGTCGGATGCGAGGCCGGTAAGTCAGTCGCCGAGGTTGTCATTAATTGGACAATCCATCGTCCCGGCATCACGACAGCGCTCTGCGGCGCCAAGCGTCCGGAGCAATTGCGCGAGAATGCCGGCGCTCTGGGCTGGCGATTGAGCGCGGCTCAACTAGCCGCGATCGATAGAGCGCTGGCCGCACGTGGCAAAGCGGTTTCGCGAAATGCTGTTTAAGCAGGCGGACGTATTCGTTGAACAGATCATTCGTCGTCAAATCCGAGTGCATCCAACGGAATCGGTAGTTCCGAAGAGGGATGAACGCGATATAGCAGAATAGGCAGATTACGGGACGCGACAGCAACTCGACGTAGTACGAGCAACGTGGTTGCGTTCTCGCACCCAGTGACGTCATGGATCCGCCAGCGTGAAGGTGCCCCAGTTGCTGGGACAAGCGAAAGCGCTTCGCCATCCTCAATAAGCTCCCACGTACCATGTTCGTCGATCCGATCCTCCGACGATTGCGACGAACATATTCTTCGCGTGTACCTGCCGTCACGCCAAACGGATAGGCGCCAGTCGGTGCGATCGCCACCGATGCCATAAATCGTTCCTTTCCAGTCACCAATTATGGGCCTGTCGTTTGGCATGTTCATATCGTACTCGGGCAATACATTAGTTGGAGACGCTTAGCAGCGGCAAAATTGACAATCTCGACCGGCGGGTTATGTTTTCGGGCCATCGCTCTGCGCCCTTGTTCCATTTTGTCGTGTTGCACGCCGTCACGGGGATCGTATGCCGCGAGTGACGAGCGCCCGAAAAGTTCGTGGCGTCATCCTGGCTGTGCTGCTTATGTCGGTCATTGCCGACCCTACTGGCGTTCTCGCGACACCACCCTCGGCACGTCCGGCACAGTCGTCAGCCGCGCGCAATCGACTGCCGTCCCGCAATGCCACGGCATCGGCCGTGGCGAATCCGCTTCGTGCGACGTCACCGGTAAAGCTGCCGCAAACCGTACAGGTTACGAAGACGAACGAGCAGGCGCCAAGCTCACCGATTAAGGCCCAATCGCCACCGCCGCCGGCTGTCGAAAAACCTTTCGTACCGAATACTGGCCGGATGCAGATTTTTCGCGCCGCGGAAAAGCCCGTGATAACGGAATCGCCAAATGGAACCGGCACACGGCTGTTCCCCCAAGGAACGATCGGGAAAGCTCAAGCCGGCTCGACTCCCGTGATGCGTTATGAAGATGTGGCCCGCGGCGCGGCGCTCGTGCCGGTGAAACCGCGCACAACCGCAACAGCTCCCGCAACGAGCAAATCGCAGGCACCACCTGCAAAGACCGGCACTGCCGATGCCGTGGCCAGTGAACCTGAGGTAAAACGCCTGCCACCGCTGGATCGCACGGCGCCGCGACCGCGGCTGCCTCCCGGCGTCAAGCTGCCGCAAGAGCCTATCAAAATCTATCCCGAAACGGATCGGTAGATCATTTGTTGGCCGCGGCGCTGCCTTGCCTTTCTGGCATCCGCCGAGGCGTGCTCGTAAGATGAGGCCGTTCCATACGGCTTCATTATCGGTTTGTGCAGTCCATGAGCAGCGACCGCGCGGAAACTACGCGAAGCGAATTGCCGGCCGACGTGCCCGCGTGCGCAGTCCTCGCCGGCACGCTGCATATCCATGTGGCGTTTGATATCGGTGGCGAGGTGAACCTCGAGCGGGCGCGGCAGTTGGTGCCGGCCGAGTCGCAAAGCTTGCCCCGGCGGCCGCGGACGCCATCGTCGATCGCCTATCGACCGCCCCCGTTGCGTTTTCAATTGCCGGCTACGCGGCTGGTGCTGGCTGAGTTGGGCGAGACCGAGGTCACGATCGAGGCAACGCTCTTCGATTTCGGCGCGGTCAGCGTAGCGTTGCGCGCGCCGTTTCAGCAATCGCCCGCGGCGCTGATGCGTCTGGCGCGCGGACTGGCCGAGCCGGGGGAGTTGGTGCGCACGGCACGGCAAGCTTTCGCGCCGGTTTACGCGAACCTGTTGCCGGCGATTCATTTGCCGCATTGGAGTGAGTTGAGCGAGGAGTATTTCGTCTTTCAGTTGCCGCCAGACAGCCCGCTGCCGGTGCCGGCGGAATTAGTCGTGCAACATGGCGCCTGGCTGGCCGGGTTGGTGCGGCTCGAGGACGAGCCGCTGAGTCCTCAGGAGATCGACGAGGCGCTGAAAAGCCGGATCAGCTACGGTCCGCGCGATCTGTTCGTGGCGGAATGGTCGGCGGCGTTCTTGCTCGATCAGGACTGCGGCGAGACGTTGCAGATCATCGAGTTTGCCAATCTGCAATTGCTCGAGTTCCGTTTTCTGGACGAACAGCTCGACCGACGGTTGGGCGAGGCTTATCGGCTAATCCATCCCGTGAAGCGGTCGTTCCTGCCGTTCTGGCGAACGCATTCGCTGCCGCTGCGGGCGCTCGGCGAGCTACGGATGGAGGCGAACGACATCTTCGAACGAACCGGCAACGTCTTGAAGTTGGTGGGGGATCAATACCTGGCCCGGGTCTACCGGATGCTCGCCGGCCGGTTCCACCTGGACAACTGGGAACGCAGCATCGAGCGTTCGCTGCGGACGATGGAGGACGTCTACGGAATCGTATCGGACCGGGCTGATACGTTCCGTGCCGAGTTCATGGAGGTTGTCATCATCGTCTTGATCGCGCTCGAGATCATCCTGGCGCTGGTGAAGGTCGGATGAGACCCGCGACGCCTGGCCTGTCGAACGCGACTTCTTCGCGAATCGCGGCAGGAACTTCTTGCGGCGCGCCGCGCGCGGCAGTACGCTCGCAGGCATGAGCAGGGCAGGTCGAAGTTCTTTCGACCTTTGCATTCGCACGACCGATCAGGAGTTCAATCGACCATGCCGATCGTCCATACACTTCATCAAGTTCGTCCGATGTTCGTTTTTGCCGTCCTGTGCCTGGCGCTCATGGCGAATCCTGAAGCCATCATCCGTGCGGCTTCGGCAGAGGAATCTGACGTCAAGCGGACCGAGGACGTGATCTATGGCCGCAAGTTCGGCACGGCGCTGACGATGGATGTCTTTCAGCCGGCGAAGCCAAACGGCGCCGCGGTGATCTTCTGTGTCAGCGGCGGCTGGTTCTCGGCACATGAATCAATCAATACCGGGTTCGGCGCCGAGCTGCTGAAGCGCGGATATACGGTTTTTGCCGTGGTCCACGGCAGCCAACCAAAGTTCACGATTACCGAGGTGCTGCAGGACATGCACCGCGCGGTGCGTTACATTCGCGCGCATGCGAAGGATTACGGCATCGATCCGAATCGAATCGGCATCAGCGGAGCCTCGGCCGGCGGCCATTTGTCATTGATGCAGGGAACGGCCGGCACGCCGGGTGATGCCGACGCCAAGGATCCCATCGATCGCGAGAGCAGCCGTGTGCAGGCGGTGGGCTGTTATTTTCCGCCAACCGATTTCCTGAACTACGGTCAGCCAGGCGAGAACGCGATGGGACGCGGCGTGCTGAAAGACCTGCGCGCGCCGTTCGACTTCGAGGAGTTCGACAAGGAAACAAAGCACTTTGTACCAATCACGGACGAAGCGCGTCTGGTGGCAATCGGCAAGGAGATTTCACCGGTAACGCACGTCACGGCGGACGATCCGCCGACACTGATCATTCACGGCGACGCCGACAAGCTGGTGCCGATTCAGCAGGCGCAGTCGATCATCGAGAAGCTGAACGCGGCGAGTGTGCCGACAAAGCTGGTCGTGAAAGAAGGGAAAGCCCACGGTTGGGACAATTTGACGGCCGACATGACGGTCATCGCCGATTGGTTCGACAAGTACCTGGCAGCGCCAGCCGCCAAGTAATCGCAAAAGTGCGTGGGGCATCCACGCGATGCGGCCAACGCATCGCAGCGCCTTGTCAACGGGGACGGGCATGTCACGGGCAATATTCATCACGGGCTATCCCGGCTTCATCGCTGGGGAACTACTTGAGCGCTTTCTTGCCGAGCCGGAAACGACGGTGCGCTTGCTGGTGATCCCGACCATGCGCGCCGTGGCCGAGGCGGCGCGCGACGCCATCCCGCACGGCCGCGAGCGCACCGAGATCATTCTGGGAGATATCACGCGGCCGCAGTTGGGCCTGGATGAAGACGCCCGGAGGCGCATGGCCGCCGAGGTCGACACCGTCTACCACTTGGCCGCGATCTACGACCTGGCGACACCGCACACGATCTCGCAACTGGTCAATGTGACCGGCACGAAGAACGTGCTCGATTTTTGCGAGACGTTGCCGAAATTGTCGCGTTTGATCTATTTTTCCACGGCATACGTTTCTGGCACGCGCACCGGCCGCGTGCTGGAAGACGAACTCGAACAGGCCAAGAGTTGGAAGAACTATTACGAGCTGACGAAGTGGGACGCTGAGGTTGCGGTCCGCGCGCGGTGGAATCGCATTCCGACCATCATCATTCGGCCTGGCGTCGTCGTCGGCGATTCACGCACCGGTGAGATCAACAAATACGACGGGCCGTACTTCGTGATTCGGGCGCTGGCGGCACTCGAAAAGAGCGGTTGGATCCGCTGGAGCCGGTACTTTTGGTACGGTGGACGGGACACGCGTTTTTACATGGTGCCGGTCGATTTCATTTGCGACGCGACCGAGTATCTGGCCAAGAAGCCCGACGCGGCGGGCAAATCTTATCACGTGCTGCCAAATCCGGCCGTGACGATGGGCGAGATGGCCGCCGCGATGTTCCAGGCCTTCGGCGTACGTCCGCCCCCCTATAGCGCGCCTCCGTGGCTGGGGAAACTGACGTTCAAATTGTTTCCGGTCCTGTCGCGGGCACTACAGTTTCCGCCCGAGGTATTTGCGTACATGAAGCATGACGTCGAGTACGACACGCGCAATCTGGATGCGGCGCTCGCCGGCTCGGGCATTCGCTGCGCGGCGCCGCGCGACTGCATCCCGGCGATGGTCGATTACGTGCGCCGCCACCCCGAGATTCCCGCGAACTTCGGCGCAAACGCCACGAGCCTGCCGGAGCGTGTGACCACTTCGTAGCAAGCTGTTGATGAAAACCTTGCCGGTTGATGGCCGGGAGATGCTGGGCGCGCCGCAGCTGTGCCCTGGAACCTGATTCTAGAAATTGGCTTTCGTCGCGCCACTTTTGGCGTCGGGTGGCCTGGAGGTTGCATCATGGTGCGAAAGTTCGCAATGGCGCAACTGCTCTTCGATCGCGGCTCGTGTCGGCGCGGACTCGGGAAGCAGACGCAGGCATTCGACGAATGCGGTCGCCGCTTCGGCGTAACGCTGCTGCTGGAACAGGGCCTTGCCGAGTGCGATATGGCCCTCGGGAAAGTTGGGCAACGATTTAATCGCCCATTGGAAATTCTCGATCGCTTCCGCGGCATCGCCCGATGCAAGCAACGAGAGCCCCAGGTTGTAATGGACGAAGCCCGGGCAGCCCTCGTGTTGGAGAGCTTTCCTGTAATGAGCGACGGCCTCTTGGGTTCTGTCGAGCGCCAATAGCGCCGCGGCCAGGTTGTTGTGCGCCGCTGCCGCGGTGGGTCGCAATGCCAATGCTGCCTGGTAATAGCGGATGGATTCGGCCGCGTTGTCGTTGCGCAGTGTGTCGGCGAGCGCCAGGTTGGCGTAAAAACTATCGGGATGGGTTGACTGCACTTGTTTCATGAACGCCGTCGCATCCAGGCCGACCGCATCCAACCGCTCTCCGAGGACTCCCAGCAATTGAACCGTAGGATCGGCCGCCAGCGCCGTGGAAGCCAAGTGCGAGAGCGCCTCGGCGCGGTGCCAATTGGCCGGATCGCGCATGCGGTGCCGCCAGCCGAAGTCGTCCGCGTCGAGCCGGCGCGCGAGCTCCAGCAGCCATTGCTGCCGGCTTTCGTCGGTCTCGCACAGCGACCAATCATCCAATCCGATCACCAACTTCCTTTTGATGTCGGAGTCGGTGAAGCGACTGGCCACCAGTTCGGGATCATCATGGACCGGCCCCAGGCCAATGCGGGCAAAGACCTTTTCGTATTTTGCCGCGGCGCGTGGATTCAGAAATCGGGCGCCGTCGATCCCGTTTAGCGCCAGGCGGCGCTCTTCACGGATGCGGTCAAGCTCTTCTATGTCGTCCAGATCGGCAACTGTCCGATCGATGCGCTGGCGTATATCTTTGAATCCACCATCCCCCAGTTTGACCAGCACGGCGCGTGCCTCGGCATAGCGCCCTTCCAGGAGCGCGCGAACGCCCGATTCGTACCGCGCGGTGAGCCGAACCTTTTCCGAACGTCGCGTCGCGGCCATCGACCACTGGTGGGCGACGTCGCTCGCGACGATGATGACCAGCACCGTCCCCGTCACGGCCAGGGCCGTGAGGAGTGGATTTCTTCGAACCCATCGCCAGGCCCGTTCGGTCGGCCTCACCGGTCGCGCATGAATCGGCTCGTGCCGGAGGAAACGTTCCAAGTCGGCGGCCAGCTCGGCGGCCGTAGCGTAGCGCTTACGAGGATCCTTCTCGAGGCACCTCAGACAGATCGTCTCAAGATCGCGGGGAACCTTTGGATTGAGCCGCGAGGGGGGAGTCGCTTCCTGCGAGATCAGTCGTTGCTCGGTTTCGGAAAGAGTTTCGCCGCGGAACGGCGGTCCGCCGGTGAGCATTTCGTAGAGAATCGCCCCTAGCGCAAAAATGTCGACCGCAGGGTCTGCTGCGGACGACTTGCCGGTCATTTGCTCGGGCGCCATGTAGCTGGGCGTACCGAGTCTGATCCCGGTATAGGTCAGCTGCATGTCCAAATCGATGCGACGGGCGAGCCCGAAATCGCTGATCTTGGGCGAGCCCTCGGCGGTGAGCAAAATATTGGCGGGCTTGAGGTCGCGGTGGATGATTCCGTTTTGATGCGCCGCCTCGACGGCGTGGGCCACGGTGGCAAGCAGCTGTGCCGAGTCTCGAATCGGTTGGCGAGCTTCGGCCAGCCGCTTGGCAAGGCTGCCCCCCTCGACGTATTCCATCGTATAGAACGGATGCCCATCGACGTCGTCGACGTCGAAGACCTGCACGATATGGGGATGGCGCAGGCTGGCAACGGCTTCGGCTTCGCGCACGAAGCGCATATGATCCTGGGGACTGGCATGCACGCCGGCCAGCAACATCTTGAGCGCAACGGAGCGATTCAGGTTCAGTTGCGTCGCTTTGTAGACAACCCCCATTCCGCCTTGACCGAGAGTCGATTCGATCTCGTAGCCGGGAATGACGGGCTTGCGGTTCCAGTTGTGGGACGGCGCTGCAACGGAATCGCCGGTCGTGGGAAACAGGGTGAGAATCTGCGCCTCGACATTGCGCAGCAGCAGTAGCTGCCGGCGCACGTCATCCAACAACTCGGGATGCTGCGCGCAGACTTCTTCCGGGGTCCGGTTGGTTTCGAGAATGATCTCGATCAGCTCGTCGATCTGTATGTCGGTCGCCATAGATCATTCAGTCCGCGGTATACTGTGGGAGCCCGTTAATCGGCCGCGGCGTCCGGTTCGAGATCGCGCAGCTTGTTGGCAAGCATCATCAGCCCTCGGTTCAATCGCCGCTGTACGGTTTTCGTCGAGATATTCAGTACGCCGGCCGCCTCGGTATGGGGCATGCCTTGGATGCGCACCAGATCGAACACTTCGCGTTCCTCTTCGGGCAATGCATCGATCGCGGCCAACATTCGGGCAGCATTCTGCGTTAGCTGCGATCCACTACTTTCGGGGGCTGGGACCAACTCTTGCCCTGATCCAATCGCGGCCCCCTGACTATCTAAGCGGCGGGCCAGGTCATTCAGTTCCCAACGCATATGCTGGTTGGCCAGGGCAAAGAACTGGCGAACGGTCGTGGGGCGAACCTCTTGCATCGCTTTTAGCAGCCGATCGACGACGGCGCTGAGCATTTCCTCGGTCTGCAAGTTGAGCGGGGGGCGCGTCAGGCGCGGATAACTGCGCACTAGCAGGCTCTGACAGAGCAGGTGCAGGCGGCGGACCGCACCATCGATCAATTCACGAATAATCGGCTCGGCCGGCGCGCCACCGTCTAACTGGGCTAACTCGCCCAGGTAGCGCTGCAGGGCAATTGTCGTATCACCTTGACCCATGTCACGCGAATTCGCAGCAAAGAGGGGTCTGTCCCGCAATCTCGCTCAGCAGAGTAGCAACTTGTGCCACGATGCGGTTGGGCGATTCTATGCGGTACGCACCGCAGGTCGGCCATGGGCCAAACATCGATCTATAAATCTTATATCTTCGACGGCAGGGGAGCAGAGCCCCGGAGTCTGCGGCACCGGTCGCAGAGCAACGTCGCGGCCGTGTAAACCCGTACATGGGTTGGGCTTGGCAGCGATCGACGAATCCCGCGGACGGGCGAGAAGCTGCCGTCGCCCAAAAGCTGTCCACCCCTTACGCTCAGTAGGACAGAAGCCTGAGTCGTTAAGGGGAGAGTTCATGATGTCCGCCGTGTTGTTTGTTGTCAGTTTTGCCGCTTTTGCCTTGCTCGATCGCGTTTTGTCGCATGCTGGTGCCTTGGCAGCAGCGCTGTTGATTCTGGCGGTCGCGCGGCTGGCCGGCGGCAACTGACGAGTCGTCGCGGAATCTCGGTCGCCACCAAATATTGTATGATGGATTGTCGCGCGAGCATTGCCCATTACGTCGATTGTTCTGCAGGATATGACCACAGTCGAAAGGGGTTACACAGATGGGAACTCATCAACCACCGGTCAAGGATCAGACACCCGCGGCCCTTGCCACGCCGACGGATCTTGAACGTCAGGGTGTCGAAGAGATTGCCGCAGAATTGAAGATGGTTCTGGCGGACGTTTTTGCCCTGTACGTGAAAACGAAGAATTTCCACTGGCACATGAGCGGGCCGCATTTTCGCGATTATCACCTGCTGCTCGACGAACAGTCGGACCAGATCTTCGCCATGACGGACGATATTGCCGAGCGAGCCCGCAAGATCGGCGGCACGTCGTTGCGATCGATCGCGGATATCGCGCGTCATCAGCGTCTGCAAGACAATGATGAAGAGTTCGTATCGCCGCGAAGCATGCTGACCGAGTTGTGCGACGACAACAAGCGGTTGACGAAGTCGCTGCGCGAGGCGCACGAGGTCTGCGATCGGCATAACGATGTGGCGACGACCAGCTTGATCGAGAATTGGATCGACGAGACCGAACGCCGCACGTGGTTCCTGTTCGAGGCCTCGCGCGATAAGTAAGGACCGTCCGGCGCCTTCAGGCGATGATGTCGTGTACGACTTCGCCGCGGACGTCGGTCAGACGGAAGTCGCGCCCCTGGAAGCGATACGTGAGCCGCGTGTGGTCGAGCCCCAGCAGGTGCAGCATCGTGGCCTGCAGATCGTGGGGATGGACCGGCTTTTCGACCGGCGCCCAGCCGAGTTCGTCGGTCGCGCCGTAGGTAATGCCCCGTTTCAAGCCGCCGCCGGCCATGAAGATCGTGTTCGAAAACGGGTGATGGTCCCGGCCCAGTAGCTTGCCATCTTTGGTTCGCCCCTCGCGAAACGGGGTCCGCCCGAACTCGCCCGACCACACGACCAGCGTCTCGTCGAGCATGCCGCGCTGTTTCAGATCACGGATCAGCGCAGCGACGGGCTTGTCCATCGATTTGCAGCGATTGACGAGCCCGGCCTCGATTTCTTCGTTGGGATTTGTGCCGTGGAAATCCCAACCCCAGTCGAACAGTTGCACGAAGCGGACGCCGCGCTCGACCAGCCGGCGCGCCAAGAGGCAGTTGTTGGCGAAACTTGCGCCGCCGGGCTCGGCCCCGTAGTCGGCAATCACATGGGCTGGCTCTTGCGCGATGTCCATCGTTTCGGGCACGACCGTTTGCATGCGATACGCCATTTCGTATTGCGCGATGCGGGTGGCCGTCTCGGGCTGGCCCAGTTTCTGCGCTTCGATCGTGTTAAGCTCATGTAGCGCGTCGAGGCTGAGCCGGCGCAGCGACCGGTCCATCCCTTCGGGATCCGAGAGATATAAGACAGGATCGCCACCGCTGCGACATTGCACGCCTTGATAGACCGACGGCAGGAACCCGCTGCCCCAGGCGACCTTGCCGGCGCTAGGCAACGAGCGGCCTGAAACGAAAACGAGATATCCCGGCAGGTCGCGGCTTTCCGAGCCGAGTCCGTACGTAACCCACGAGCCGATCGAAGCGCGCCCCTGAGCGCGCGGGAAACCAGTGTACAGCAACAACTCAGCGGGACCGTGGTTGAATTGCTCGGTCCACATCGACTTGATGATCGTCAAGTCGTCGGCCAGCCCGGCAAGATTCGGCAACGCCTGCGACATCCAGGCCCCGCACTGCCCGTGCTGGGCGAATGGCTGGCGAGTGCCGAGCAGCTTCGGTGTTCCCGTCGTGAAAGCGAATTGCTTTCCCTGGGTGAGTGATTCGGGGCAATCCTGGCCGTCGCGCTTGACAAGCTCAGGTTTGTAATCGAACAGGTCGAGATGCGGCGGCCCGCCCGACATCGAAAGATAAATCACGTTCTTGGCCCGCGCCGCGAAATGTCCGGGCTTAGGAAGAAAAGGATCGACGTCGGACGCAGGGCCTGATTGCGTCGGCGCGGAGCGCGTTTCTGCCGCACTGTGTTCTTGTTCCAACAGCGCGAGTGCGACTCCTCCCAGCGCCATCGCCGAGTCGCGCAGAAAATGGCGGCGCGTTTGGCCCAACAATCTGTCAAACATTTGCGGATGTTGTGTCATGTCAGGGCTTTGTCAGTGTCTCGTCCAGATTTAGTACTACGTTGGCCACCACGGTCCAGGCTGCCGCATCGGCCGCGCTGATTCCCTCGGGCAACGGACCGAGTGGCTTCGTCGCCAGCGCGTCGGCTTTGGCCGGATCGCGCTCGAGCGTTGTGCGGGCCTGCACTTGCAGGTCCGCCAGGCGCTGCGCTTCGGCGGGCGATGGCGATCGACCGACGGTTTGTCGGAATAGCCACGCGGCACGATCGGTTTCGCTAGTTGCGTTCGCCCTGATCGCGCGCCGCGCCAATGCCTGGGCGCACTCGACGAATACCGGATCATTGAGCGTCACCAGGGCTTGCAGCGGCGTGTTCGTGCGCATGCGGCGCACTGCGCACACGTTTCGTTCCGGAGCGTCGAATGCCACGATCGACGGATAGGGCAAGTTGCGACGCCACCGGGTGTAGATGGCGCGCCGATGACTGTCCTCGCCGTCGCTGGTTTTCCAATCGGTCGAGCCGCCGAAGGCCGCGGCCAGTCCCAGCGAAGGCTGCGGCGGCTGCACCGGCGGACCGTACATCGTCGTGCTCAACAAGCCCGAGACGAAGAGCGCCTGATCGCGCAACATCTCGGCCGAGAGGCGCAGATGCGGGCCGCGAGCGAGCAGACGATTGTGCGGGTCGCGTTCGACGAGCGACGCGTTCACCGCGGCCGACTGCTGATACGTGGCCGACGTGACGATCAGCCTCAGCAGGTGCTTGGTGTTCCAGCCGCTTTCGCGATACTCGACGGCCAGCCAATCCAACAGCTCGGGATGCGAAGGAGGCTCTCCCTGCGTACCAAATTCTTCGGCCGTTTCGACGATGCCGGTGCCGAACAGTTCTTGCCACAGGCGATTCACGGCCACACGCGCCGTGAGCGGATTCTCGGCATCGACCAGCCAGCGTGCAAGCCCCAGCCGATCGAGCTTTGCGTCGCTGGGTGCGGGATGCAGCGCCGCGGGGACGCCCGGGGTCACGGCTTCGCCAGGGCTTTGGTATTCGCCGCGCAGATAAACGAAGCTGGGGCGCGGTGTGCCATCGCGCATGATCGGCACGGTCGAGCTGATCTTCTCCAAGTTGTCCTTCAGGGATTCGAGCCGGTCGTTGACGGCTTTCCAGTCGCTCGACAAGCGGCGATGGTAAGACTGCAGCTTCTCCTGTTGCTTCTTGTCGCGATTGTCCTGCGCTACGGCCAGGATTTCGACGATCTCTTTGGGAAGCGCGCCTGGCACAGCAGCGGGGGTCGATCCCGCTTCGCCTGATCCTCCCTCTTTGGCTGCTGATTCGGACGAAGGTTTTGCCGCGAACGTCTGCTCCCAGTCGGGCTGGGTCGCGTCGCGCAGCTTCGTGGCGTCGTCCCATTGCCGCTGGGCGACGACGAGTTCCGTCTTTACTTGCGCGAAATCAAGATCGCGTCCGACGCGCGGCGTGTCGAGTACAGGATTATCGGTGTTGAAGTCGTCCGTGTTGTTGAAGATCGAAAAGATCTGATAGTAGTCGCGCTGGCTGAACGGGTCGTACTTGTGATGATGGCATTGGGCGCACACCATCGTGGTCCCCATCCACACGGCGAAGGTCGTATTCACGCGATCGACAACGGCGGCGTGGCGAAACTCTTCGAGATTGACGCCCCCCTCGGTATTCAGTTGCGTGTTGCGCTGGAAACCGGTTGCTGCGATCTGCATCGTGGTCGCATCGGGCAACAGGTCGCCGGCCAGTTGTTCGATCGTGAACCGGTCGTACGGCATGTTGTTGTTCAGCGCCTGGATCACCCAATCGCGCCAGCGCCAGATCGTGCGCGGTCCGTCCGGGGCGTAACCTTGCGAGTCGGCATAGCGGGCCAGGTCGAGCCACACCGCGGCCCAACGCTCGCCGTAATCCGGTTTCGTCAGCAGACGGTCGACCAACTCGGTATAGGCCTCGGGGCGAGCGTCGCTGGCGAAGGCTTGAACTTCTGCGGGAGTCGGCGGCAGCCCGAGCAGGTCGAGCGAAAGGCGCCGGATGAGGATTTCGCGATCGGCCGGCGGTGAAGGAGTGAGCCCCTCTGCTTCTAAACGCGTGAGTACGAATTGATCGATCGCGCCGCGCGGCCAGGTCGCGTCGCGCAGCGCGGGGAGTGTTGGCCGCGCCGGTTTCACGTAGGCCCAATGCTTCGCGTAGTTCGCGCCGGCGCCGATCCAATCGCGCAGCGTTTTAATTTCAGCGGCTGACAGCTTTTTGCCGGTCTCGGCGGGGGGCATCGCCGTGTCGGCATCGCTCGCCGTGATGCGAGCGATCAACTCGCTCTCGTCGGGCTGGCCGGGGACGATCGCGCGGTGACCACTTGCCAGAGGAGCCACGGCCGCAGCGGCCTCGTCGAGGCGCAGCCCTGCTTGACGGGCGGCGTCATCAGCGCCGTGACATTGAAAGCAATGACTGGCCAGGATCGGCCGCACATTGCGTAAATAGTCCGGAGCCCGACCGTCGTCCGCACCGAAAGCGCCGCCGATTCCATTTAGTGCGACGAGCAGCCCTAGGCCGTGGACTATGACCGGCATCGCTCGTCGCAGGAAGTACACGGGGCGAGGCTCCGCAAGGCGGGAAGAAACGGCAAGGGCGAGACCCTGTCAGGATAACTTGCCTTGGGATGGTGGAACAAGCATTTGTCCGTCCAAACCCGGAGAAAACGCAGCACAGGAAGGTGAGTGTCGGCGGACACTCAACCGGTTGACCGCGGAACGAGCTTTCGTATAGCGGCCGGCAGCGCTGATTCAAATCGCAGCGGATTGCCGCTCTGGGGATGCACCATCTCGAGGCTCGTCGCGTGCAAAGCAAGCCGTTCGCCGCTTCGGTCCTTTGCATTGTAGCGCGTATCTCCGACGACCGGACAGCCAATCTCGGCCAGATGAACGCGGATCTGATGCTTGCGTCCGGTTTCCAAGCGCAACTCCAGCAGCGAAACATCGCCCCACGTTCGCAGCAGCCGGTAATGAGTCTTCGCCAGGCGCGAGCCCTGCGTCTGATGGTCGTTGCTGAATACTTGCAGAGCTGTGGTCTCCGTCAAATAGGTGGCGATTAATCCCTGCGTCGGGTCGGGCACGCCGATGATTACTGCCTGATACCGTTTCTCGATGGCCCCCCAGTCATCTTGCAAGCGCTCTCGAATCGATTCATTTTTGGCGAATAGTACTAATCCCGAGGTCTCTTGATCAAGTCGATGCACGACGAATGCCCGTCCTGGCGCTGTCGAGGAATGGCCTCGCAGGTAATGAGTGAGCCGGCGGAAGAGCGTATCGGTCTTTTCGCTGGCTGTCGCGACGGTCAACATTCCGGCGGGCTTTTCGAGCACGATCAGCCAATCATCTTCGTAGACGACTTGAATGCGAGCGCGCCTGAGATCCCCGGCAGCAACGGCGGTGCGTAGATCGCTGACAACCACCTCGTCAGCGGCCGATAAAAGGTGGTCGAACTGCGTCACTGGCAGCCCATTGACGGTCACGGCCCCCGCCTTGAGCAAATTCTTGATGTCCTTGCGCTTCAACTCCATTTTGTCGATGAGACAGGCCAGCAACGGTTCAGTGCCGCAGACCTTAATTCGATTGAGGATCGTCATGAATCACTTAGCGCGAGGGAGCGGTCGCATATTCCGCGGCAACAATCACGTGGACACTCCTGGCGTCCTCGCGGACCGTCAGCCGAACAGGTTCAAAATCGGCTGGCCCGTGCTGAGGGCGCGCGTCGAACCATCCTGGCCGACACGCAAATCGAGCGACAAATCTAGTGAATGATAGATCGTGGCGGCCAGATCCTGGGGCCGCACCGGTCTGTCCTTCACGAATGCTCCGAGCTTGTCGGATTCGCCATAGACCGTTCCGCCACGAATCCCGCCGCCAGCAAGAATAGCAGAGTAGCAAGAGGGCCAGTGTTGGCGACCGGGATTGGGACCTTGCGCGTTGATGCGCGGTGTGCGGCCAAATTCTCCGACGCATACCACCAGGGTACGCTCCAGCAAGCAGCGCTCTTCGAGATCTACGAGCAATGCGGAGAGTGCTTCGTCGAGCCGCGGCAGGCACCAGCCCATGCCATAGGAACCGGTGCCAAATGCATTTCCCATTCCCATTTCGCCGCCGTGCATATCCCAACTGGAACTGGGCGGTCCTCCGCCGGTCTCGCCGGCGGCCGGGCCTGTCCATCCATTGACCGTGACGAACCCCACACCCGCTTCGACAAGCCGGCGGGCCAAGAGCAAATTCTGACCGAGGGGATTCATGCCGTACCGCTCGCGCACGGTCGTCGGCTCTCGTTCCAACTCGAACGGCTCTCGCCCGCTCGATCCGCTCGCCAAGTCGAAAGCCCGGCCTTGCAGCTCTCGCCAATCTTGCACAGCTTTGCCGCCATCGTTCGCATGCGCCGCCGGATTCAGGTTACCCAGGAGCAGGCGTCGGTCCACCATTCGCTCGGGCGGCACCGCGGGAAGCAACTCGGCGGGCGCCTTGAAGCCAGGCATCGCCGGATGATTATTTGCCGAGCCGACGAACAACGGGCTGAATCGCGCGCCGAGATGGCCCCCCGTGCCAATATTCGGAGCGCAGAAGACCGGATCTCCGACGCATTTAATCAGCCAGACATACGAAGCGATGCGGTTCTGAGTGGGCCGAATCTTGGCGAGAATCGAACCCATATAGGGCGAGTCGGCCGGCGCCTCGGACTGGCCACTCAGGCAGTGATGCATGGCGTCGAAATGGTTGCTGATGTTGCCGACGTGCGTCATCGAGCGGATCAGGCTGAAATGTTTGGTCAGGCCCGCCAGACGCGTATGCAGCTCCGAGATTTGCATGCCGGGAACTGTCGTGGCGATGGGCTGATAGGGGCCACGAATTTCCGCCGGCGCCGCGGGCTTCAAGTCCCAGGTATCAAGATGGCTCGGTCCGCCGCATAGCAGGATAAAGATGCATGACTTCCCGGCGGCTCCGGCGCCCAAACCGCTTTGGGCATCGACGGCGGCTGTCACCGTTCCCGGCATGCCCACGGTCAGAGCCCCCAGTCCGGTGGCCTGCAGGAATTGTCGGCGAGAGATGGACGCGGTGCGTCCTGACGGGCGGCTGGGCGAATGACTCAAGGCGGTTCACTCCCGTCGCGTGCGATGGTTGCCGTGAGGCTCCCGTGTCATCCGTGGTCAAATGCCCAACTAGCAGCTTCGACCTTATCACATCATGCGAACAGGGAACGAATCGGCTGGCCGTCCGCGATGCGCCAGGGCCGACCGGTGAGGTCATGAATCTCAGACGTTGGATCGATGCCAAAACGCCAAAAGATCGTGGCGGCCAGATCGGCGGGCGTCACCGGGTCGCGGGCCGGAAAGGCCCCGGTTTTATCGCTCGCGCCGAAAACCGCACCGCCGTGAACGCCACCGCCGGCCAACGATACGGTATAGCAGTCGGGCCAGTGGTCGCGGCCACCGTTGTTGTTGATCTTTGGCGTGCGGCCGAACTCACCCATCGCGACGACCAAAGTCGTGTCGAGCAGGCCGCGCTGATCCAAATCCTCGATCAGCGCCGACAGCGACTGATCCGCCAGCGGCAGCAGGTGCGACTTATGCTGCTCGAAGTTCTGATGATGTGCGTCCCAGTTCTGCCCTTGCTGCCGGAAATCGAACACGTTGACGAACGGCACACCCGATTCGACCAATCGCCGCGCCAACAGAAGATTCTGACCGCGCATCTGGCGCGCGAACCCCATCTCGGCGCCATTGCCGCCGCCACCGCCCGAGCCGACCGCCGCAGGGGGCGGACCGTAGCCATAGCGATCGCGCGTCGACGACGATTCCTGTGAAAGATCGAGGGCCTGTCGTAACGATTCCGATCCCAGCAGTTGATAAGCCTTCTCGCTGGTCGATTGCCAGCGCGCCACCGGAGACGAGGGGCCGGCCGCCTGGGTCGCCGCTTGCAGAGCGGCCAGCAAGTGGCGGCGATCGTCCAGCGATTTCGCCGATTCGCCGGCGGGCAATGCCAGCGCTCCGGCGTTATAGACGCGTTTGTCCGGATCGACGGTGATTTGTAGCGGATCAAAACTCGACCCGAGAAATCCGCCTCCCTGGCAGGGGACGTCGATGACATTATGAAACACGTACGGCAAAGCCGCATGTGGTACGTCAAGGTTTTGGGCACGTCGCAGATAAGTCAACGCCGCGCCGTAGCTGGGAAACACTTGCTTGATCGGGGCAAACTCCTCGCGATCGCCGGTCGGAGCCTGCCGACCGGTCAGCGCTTCGGTAGATGCCGAATCGTGCAACCGGTTCTGATGGTGCATGCTGCGCACCAGCGCCACCTTGTGCATCATGCGGGCCATCCGCGGCAGATGCTCGCTGACGAAGAGTCCCGGCACGGAAGTCGAGATCGGCTGGAATTCGCCGCGCACCTCGGCCGGCGCGTCCGGCTTCAGATCGTAGGTGTCGAGGTGACTCGGACCGCCGTAATAAAAGACGATGATGCACGCTTTGAGCGGAGGGAGCCCTGTGGTTTCGATCGACTGCGCATGAGCGCGCGCGTGCAACAGACTGGTCAGACTCAAGCCGAGTCCACCGACCCCGAGCCGCAGCAACGAGCGGCGCGAGATCTGTTCGTCGAGGGACATGGGCGGGTGTCCTGGCGGGATCGTGGCGGGGTGCAGACTCTTGCCCGGAGCTATCCGGCTGTGCGGCGTTGTCCGGCGGACCTATTCTCGCGCCTGGCAAGGCTCGCGGGAAGAGCTCATTAGCCGGGGTTGGGCAATTTTTTCACGTCTGATAGCGAGCTATCTGTCTGAATGTGCAAATGTTACGACAATAAAATAGTCGTTCTGGATAATGGCACGGAACGCTGCTTGAGCGGATGTCGGACGAACATCGAGGTGTCCTGCTGGCCGGGTATCATGTCGGGATGGATAAATCGGATCGCGTTGTCGTTGAATTCACTCGCCAAGAAGCTCTCGTCCTTTGGGAGTTTCTAAGACGCTGCGATGACGAAGGAATCGTGTTCCCCTTCGCTGACCCAGCCGAAGAACGCATGATCTGGGAGCTTGAGATAAGGATTCAGCCACAATTGAACGCCACGATTCTCGATAATGCCAACTACGGAGACGATTTAGCGCGGGCGCGAGACGCTGTTCGAAACGCGTTCCCGGATTAGGCCACGATTCGCAATTTCAAACTGTGTACAACATGGGATTGACGCCTCAGCTGAGCTTCGGTGGCGAGTCGCCGAGTTTGTCGTATTGGTACTCGCTTTCGACCGCTCCTAGTTTTCGGTCCTCTTTGCTGAGCGTCATTGCGTAGAGCCGGGCCCGTGTCATGTAGAACTTGAGGCGGATTTCTTTCCCGAGCAGCTTGCTCAGGTCGGCGTTGTCGTTCCACCGGACGGGATGATTGAGAGCGTCCCCCTGAATGTCACGCGTCTGGGATTGCGTGAAGCCCGGGATCGGCTGCCAATCGCGCGTCAACACTTCGGCGCGGATCGCCCCCTTTTGCCAGGTACCGGCGTTGAGGAACAACTTGGGGTGTTGCACGAGGAATGGCTTCGTCACGACCCGACACGGCCCGCCGTCTTTGTCACTCGTCTCGAGAGAAGCGAACCGATCTCGCTTCAACGTGGCGAGCGCCGCGCCCGCTTGCAGCGTACCAGGCTCTGAACGTGCGGCGTCCACGCTGTGCGGAAAGTTCGCAGCCACGTAATAAATGTAGACCGTATCATTGACGACAATCGGCATGGGCTGAGAGCAGGCCATCGCCATGTAGTCGTAATATCCCAGCGGACCTGAGGGGATGAACGGCTCGCCTCGGCAAACCCGCGTGAAGTTGATCCCATCCCGGCTCGTGGCGAGCTGAATATCGACCGATGGTGGATCCCGCAGAAAAAACACGCTCATGTAGCCGACGTAAGTCTGACCAAACTTATGGCAGCCGAATTGGTAGAGCTCGGTATCGGCCGCATCGTCGGCATCCATGCTGAGGATGAAGCGGTGGTTCTTCCATTCGCGCAGATCGTCGCTCTCGGCATAACTATAGGAGCGATAGTAGCGATCGACCGCCTGCCGCTCGCGATCGCTGTCGTCGGCGATCATACGTTCACTGAATTCCGGGATAATGCGGCGATAGATGGCCCATGTGCGCTTTGCGTCGTCGTAGATCATGTGCATGAGACAATCGTCCCCCTTCCCGGAAACGTCGTTGGGCGTTTGCCAGAAAGGGGCTGCGGCGCATGACCAGCGGATGCCGTCGGGCGATGTGACCAAGTGCGCTCCGCGGCGATGGTCTTGAACAATCGCCAGGGCGACGAATTTTTCCTGGGCGTTCCTCGGGTGGGGATTTTTGTTCACCGCCCAAAAGAAGGCCTTCTTCCCCTGCGGTGTCGCAGGTTGGCTGGGCACGACGAAGGACTTTTGTTCCGATGAGCCTGCCGAAGGTGTCGCTGCGACCATGTCGCTGGTGAAAATGATGTTGTGGTCGCGACGCCCCTCGATCTCGATCAGACCGAGATCAGGTCGATCCCAGTGGATGCCATCGGTCGAGGTGAAATAGAGCATGTAGGCAGCATTGCCGTCGAGATACTTCGATTTCCAGTCGCTGCCCGTCCGTGCCCACATCTTGAAGAGCTTGTCCTCCGGGTCGTACATCGTCGTATAGGGCTGCAGATTGTTGCCTTCGCACCAGCGCTCGGGACGGACGACAGGATTCAACAGGTGCTTCTTCGGCCGGTGAAGCCTGCGCGACACGCCGGGGGTCACTTCCAGCATTTGGTTGTCGAGAAACAGTTCCGTCACGAAAGGGGATGTTTTTGCGTCCTTTTGTCCGGCGGTCGCTGCTGCCTCGTCACCGCGCGATGTCTCGCCCAGGACGACTAATCCAGCGCCTGCCAGACCTGCCGCCTTCAAGAAGCTTCGACGGTGCGTTTGCATTTGTTGCCTTTCGTCGCTGCGATAAGTGACCGTTACTTAATGACCGTTATGCGGTTCTTGACCAATGCCTGACTAGGAATTGATCGACGACATGAGTAGACTCACCCTCTAGTATTGTGATGCCGCTCGAGCCGGGGCAGGCAGTGCCTTCGGTAAATGGGCCTTCTGTACGCGGGCCGTCGGCGAGTGGCTTATTATCTTGCGCCATCACGGGGCGCGACAACATCGGAAGGATCTAGACATGGGTAAAGGCAACAATAGCCAGAAGAACGACAAGAAGAACAAGAAGCCGAAGGCAGATGCGAAGAAGCCGACTAGCAAGGGCTCAAACGCCAAGTAACGGCATCCGCGCTTGTTTCAGGGTGCGGAGATGCTCGACCAGAGCCACGGCGTTGGCAAGTCGCTTGCCTGCGCGCCCAATGGCCCAGGGCGGGGCGACCGTTAATCGCTCATGGGCGATGAGATCGTCCAAGGTGCTGTAGCGGCGCTGCGGATTAAAATCGATCGCCTTCAAAACGTGGCAGTCCGCTTCCTGGCCGGCTAGCTGCGCCAAGAGTCGCGCGGTGCCATGGTTGAACAGCGCGATGACATCCGTCGGGCGCTGAAACGCCTGCCATAGGGCCCGGGCGCGATCGAGCGGTATTGCGCCCGAAAAGTGATCATCGGTCAACTCCAAGTGGCCGAGGACCTCGTCCGCTAGCTTACCGGGAGGTCGGATGAGGCAGGCAAAACGTTCGCCGGTCCCGAGCCGCTGCGCGACCCAAGAGATCGGCACCTGCGCTGACGGATCGAAACTGTTGCCGGCGCGCACCGATTCCCCGTAAGTCACGACGACGTCAGCCAGATTACCGAGCAACGCGTCCGGAATGTTGCGGCCGTGCCGGGTGCGCGCGGCATTACGGCGTTGGCCGTTGTCACGCTTCGGTTGCGCCAATTGCCGCTCGACCATCGCGTAAAAGGCGTCGAGCAATTGATCCAGCCCGTGGGTCGCCGGTTCCAAGACGCGCAAGGCGGCAACCGTTGCCTCGACGGTCGACAACAGCGCGGCACTGGGCTCGCGACGAATCCGATACCGGCTCGGCTCGCGCGGAGCAAGCCGATAGCGAGGCACTTTGTGCAGAGCCGGGATGTCGCGAACCAACGTCTTGGCGTGGTGCCAGGTACCGTCGATGACGATAAGCTGCCGCGGGCGTTGTTCGGCCGGCACGTTCGTCAATAACTCAGCGTCTGGGCCTGGGTAGAGCAATCCGGCTTGCGGGCCGATAACGAGCCGGGCCGCGATGCCCGAGATATGATCGGCCACCAGGTTGGCATTGCGCAGCGCACGATGCACCATCCGCGCCGTGTTGAACGGGTGAAAGCGTTCGCGGCGGTGCTGCAGGATCAGAATCTCGGTCTGATTGTCGACCGCAGGAATTGACGCGCAATAACAATCTCGCCGCGGCCGAAAGCATCCAAGGCAACGGCCCTCACGTTCCTCGGTCAGCGAACTCGGCGTGTTCTGCAACTCGTCCATCCACGAAGAATACCAGAATCGCCGAGGTCTGCGGTCCGTGTTCCTGACAGCTCTACCGACTACTATGTTGGAGGCAGGACAATCATTTTTCAGGGGGCGCGACATTCAATGACTGGTAAACCCGCCATGTGCGCAGTGCATCGTCTCGTTTATTTGATGCTGCTGACGTTCGTGGCATTGATGCCGGTCATGACGTCGGGCGCGGAAATCGAAGAAGAAGATCCCGCCTATTACCATACCGGCGAGTTAGCGGGCTCACTCCGCTCGACCGAGCCGCTGGCGCTGTTCGATCCCGATCCGCAACACCTGTGGAATCGACTTTTCGCGGCCGTCACGATTCGTCCCAGCTTGCTCCCTTCGCGCCGCGAGGGGCCGGCCGTGGCGCGGATCGAAGGAGGGGATCGCATCGAGTTTTTCGGCTGGGCGGGGACGACGTATTGGGACGAGCCAGCCAACGTCACCCAGCTCGCAGGATTACTTGATCAGTTCCTGGACCAGAAAGGCGAGGAGCTATCGGCCGATCCGCTCAAACGAGTGTTGCTGCAACACGACCTGTGGACGTTGTTCGATTTTCTCACAGTGCGTCATGTCGGGCGCCGGGGAGACATCGAGACTCGCCACGCTCGCGACGAACTGTGCGGTAAGTTGGCCCGCGTGATTCAGGCGCTCGCGATGCCGGCAGACACACTCGCCAAGCTGCCCGACAATTATGCGCTAGCCGTTGAGTCGGGACGATTTGCCGCGACGCATGATTTTGATCCGCAACGCGATTATCTGCCACCGCGGATACTGTCCGACGCCAATGAGTGGCAAGAACTCGACTTCTATCAGACGCGGCGTTCCGAAGATGTCGAGCGGCGCTACGTGTTCTTGCACATGCGGGCATTCCAAGGGCGTTCATACTTTCGTGTTTTTTGCCGCTTCCCCGAGGGGCGGCCGCAGTTGGAGGAGTACCTGCGGGAGCTCGACGCCAAGGGAATCGACTGGCGAGCATCGGCACAGCACGGCAGCATCTCGCTGACGTCTGATGCCCCAGCATTGCCAGCGGGAACCGAGGTAGCGCTCATGCAATTCCTGATTGCGCTCGATACAAATCTGCAATTGGTCCCGACGCCACTGGTCGAATCGGTTCGGTTGCTGATTTTCAAGAACAGCAAAGGGCAATCCGATCCCGGCACGAACCTGGGCAATGGCGTGAACGCCGTGAAGTACACCCTGAAGCGGCGACTCGCGCTCGCCGAGGGAGGGATGCAACACGGCGGTTTGCACCGCGAGCCGGACGATTTGCCGGTCTATCGCGTGCTGTTCGAGAACGAGACGGCCCGAGACTGGGGATCGCGCGGCCGGCTTTTCAAACTAGCGGCCGATTGTCGTTCGTGCCATTCCGGAGCGCCGCAGACGGGCCTGCAATCGATTGGTTCGATGGTCAACACGGCAAGCATCGACACTGGCGCCGCGATGGGCGTCTCGCATCCACTGCCGGCCGGCGCGCCCAGCCCGCATCCGGCGCGCACAATCAAATGGAAGAGCGCTGATGAAACCTATCGGCGCCTCTTGGAATCTCTTGGACAATAAGCCGTGGATGGCTGGCGACGGTCGTTGCGACAGCAAAGGCTGCGATCAGGTTAATGAACGCGGCGGCGGGCAGCGACTCCTAGCACGACCAGCACAGTCCCCGCCATTACGAGGCTCGCCGGCTCGGGCACGGCCGCCGCGTTGGCGCTGGTGGTTGCCAACCAATTCGAGGAGATAAGGGCAAGATCCTGCGCGTTGACGATGCCGTCATGATTCGCGTCGCCGGGCGGATCGTTGGCGCCCGTGCCTGTGTGCAGCCAATTGCTGGACACGAGAGCGAGGTCCTGGGCGTTTACGATGCCGTCGAAATTCACATCTCCTGGTAACGCGGGCGCCGTTGGCCCAGTCACGACAATCATAGATGTCGCCTCGACAAATCCTTTCGACGGATCGGACACCGGGCTGGCAAACGTTCCCAGGAACGCGCCACCGAAGCTGTACTCAGAGATGTTGCCCGCGCCGTTGGAGAACCCGAGTATCCCGACAAGCAGACTGTTGCCGTCGGGCGAGAGTATCACGCCTTGGGGGAAAGCCAGGCCGGCTGCCGACGAAAAGCTCGAGTCGACCTGGCCCGTGTTGATGTTGAATTTCTCGAACGTGCTGGAAAACAAACCCGTGACGTACAAATCGTTGCCGTTGACCAGCAGGCCCGCCAACCCCTGCAGGGAAGGGTTCGGGGAAATCAGGTCCGTGAAGGAACTCACCGAAGGATCGGAAATCGCGACACTTCCACCGTCGAAGCCCCCCGCGATAAGCTGGCCGCTGGATGTGAAAGCCAACCCGCTGAAGTCCGCGCTGCTGCCGCCCGTGATATTCGGTCCGGCAGAAGTACCGTTCAGGTTGAGCTGACTCACACCGTCTCCGCCGAGATTGGCAACGTATAGCTTCGTGCCATCCGGGCTGAAAACCATCGAACTCGGAAATTCGAGCCCTTGCGCGGCCGTGGCAAACACCGATGGGTTCGTCGCGGTTCCCGCAGCATAGTTGTAGTCGTACTCCACGACCTCGTTGTTCTGGGAACTGGCCACGAAGAGCTTGGTATGGTCGGGCGACAATACGATGCCGTCGGGCTGATTCAGATTCTGGTTGTCGCTGATCAGCGTTCCCAAAAACTGGCCCGTGCTGCTGTAACGATCGACCGTATTCGAAAGCCGGTCCACGATCAGGATCTCCGACGCCCCGCTCTTTAGCGCAGATGGGCCGAGGCAAACAGCCGCGAGCAGCGCCAGGAGAAGCCCACGTGCAGCAGGGTGTCTCGACATCGAGTGGATTTCTCTCGGGTGGGAAGCTCGAGGATAGCGAACGTGGGCTGATGGCAAGAGTCGCAGGGGGTCAATCAGCATTATCGCGACTGACTCGGTAGGACATTTGGATGATCGTGCGAAGCAGCGCCTTTGGCAAGCGTCTGATCCGACGATGGTCGAAATCCTCGTTACGCGGTGCCGGCAGTACTCCCATTAGCGGGGGATCGCTGAGCATTCCGCCGGTACTCGTGGCCAAATTTTCGCCACGCTCGCGTCGCGCTTGCTATCCACGCTCAACCGCGAAGTGCCGCCTCGATCTTGGCGATGTCGATCTTTGTCATCGTCATCATGGCGTTGAAGGCACGCTTGGCGGCCGCGCGATCGGAGCTTGTGTACGCCTCGGTCAAAACGACCGGCGTGATCTGCCAGGACAGGCCCCATTTGTCTTTGCACCAGCCGCACGCACTTTCTTGCCCACCATTGCCGACGATGGCGTTCCAGTAGCGGTCCGTTTCGGCCTGATCGACGGTGGCAACCTGAAACGAGAACGCTTCGTTGTGCTGGAATGCAGGTCCGCCGTTAAGTCCGATGCAGGGGATACCCAATACGGTGAACTCGACCGTGATGACATCCCCTGCTTTGCCGGAAGGGTAGTCGTCCGGTGCGCGATGTACCGCGTCGACCGAAGAATCGGGAAAGGTCTTGGCATAAAACTGCGCCGCCTCTTCCGCGCCGCCGTTGTACCACAGGCAGATCGTGTTCTTCGCTCGCTCCGCCATCTTGTTTCTCCCTGGTGTGGGGCTGCCCCCGACGTCCACCGACAGCGGTAGTTTGCCATTCTCGCGTTGCCGTCGCGCAATGTGCATTACTTATACCATTCCGCGAAAAGCTGCACGCCCAACCAGGATCAGAGACCACTGGACGGTGCCGCCTGCGATCCACGACGGCAAGCGCGCCGCTCATTTTGCTCAGCACCGCAGGTGCATCAGCGAGATGGATGGGCAAGTTTTTGAGGCTCTCGATTGACCGGCGGGTCCGCGTTCACCGAGAACTCGCGCCGGACTCTTGAGCCATGGTAGAGCTGTCTCTCTTCAGAACCTCGCATTCACAAGCTGTTGACGAAATGTGTTCCTGGAACTCTGGTTGTGAGACACGTATGCATCCTATGTAATAGGATTCGATACTAAAGAACACACCACCTATAAATGTTAAAAATAATCTACGAATTTCGAGGATAGAAATACGTTGACGACAACCATCGGAGCTCAGTATGATGCTCAACAGCGGAGAGGAGGCAATCTAACCGCGACGCCCATCTTGGGCTGCAAAGTATTTAGTTCATGTCGCGATCTTAGCGAGGCTGCGCAATATCGTCGCGCATTTAGCGATCGATTTTGTTGCGCTGCGCGCATGAGGAACCGCTGTGTCAGGTCGGTCAGGCAGCTTTTCAGATCTTTCCGTCGCGTTTTTGACGACTAGGGTTCGCGCGATTCATCTATTCATATTTCGCGCGCGAATGTTGGTTCGTTTTCATTTGGACGAGTCGCAGAGATGCAGGGCAACTCCGACTCGGGGAGAATCTATTTATGTTTTCTTATTTCGCACGTCGTCGGGCAGGTGTTAGCACAAAGGTAGCTTTTCAAGAAAAGAATCGTAGACGACTAACACCAGATCGCATGCCGCTGCGCGCCGGCGGGCACTCCTCGGCTTCCACTCTGGGGCACATCGAAGCGTTAGAACCTCGCTATCTATTCTCGGCAGCTTCGCTAGTGCCAGAGGTGACGAACGTTGTCGTCGCGGGCACCTCTTGGTCTCCGGCATTCGTATCGAGTCTCGCGGCAGATGGGCTTGGCAACGGAGGATACTCAATCCCGGTCGGATCTTCCGCCCAGCTTGATTCGCTCCCTTGGCAAAATCTGAACCAGATCAAGATCTCGTTCAATGAGAATGTTCTTGTTCAGCCCTCCGCCCTTACCTTGATAAGTTTGCAGGGCGGAAACGTCACCTTTGGCCCAATGTTGTTCGACCAGTCGACCTCGACCGTGACGTGGACGCTCAGTTCGCCACTCCCGGCAGGCAGCTACCTGCTGGTATTGAACGGCCATTCGGCGCAGGGAGTGCATGATTCGTCCGGCAACGCGCTCGCGGGAGCATGGAGCGACGGCACGAGCGTCTATCCTTCGGGAAACGGCATTGCAGGCACCGATTTTTCGTTCCGCTTCAATGTCCTTCCGGGGGACGTCAACCAGGACGGAATTGTCAATGGTCAGGACCTCGCGCAATTGAGTTCGCAATGGGCTCAGCCTGGTCGGCCAATCGCAGACACAAATGGCGATCAGATCATCAACAACCAGGACATTGCGGTTGTTTCGAGTGCGTGGCTCGCCCATCAGACGTCACCCGTCAATGTACTGGGGACAGGAATCTCGCTGAGCCCTGTACCGAGTTCGATAACTGCTGACCAAACGATTACGCTTTCGGCTCAAGTGGTGGCGAACCCGCAAAGTCCTATTAGTCCTAACGAAGGGTCCGTTACGTTTTTCAGTGACGGTATCGCGCTGGGAAGTGCTTCTGTTGAGCAGGGAAACGCCAATCTGTCGAACGTGTCACTACCTGTTGGCCAGCATAAGCTTACTGCGGTGTACAACGATCCCAGTGGCATTTTCGCGACCAGCGCAACCGCTGCGATAAGCCCCGCGTCGACCATTGTCACGGCCGTGGGGGGTGGTGTGGCGGATGGCGATCCATCCATCGACGCTCTCCTGCACGACGATCAGGGAATTGCAGTCGACAGCCAAGGGAATATTTACATTGCCGACAAGCACAACAATCGCATTCGCGAGATTGATCATAGCACCGGGATTATCACGACCGTGGCCGGAGCGGGAGACGAGGGCTACGCCGGCGATAATGGCCTGGCCGTTCTCGCCTTATTGAACAAGCCAACCGCCGTCGCAGTTGATCAAGCAGGCGATCTGTTCATTGCTGATGCCGGCAATGACGTGATTCGCAAAGTCGATCATGCCACGGGCATTATTACGACGATTGCCGGAACTGGTGTCGCAGGCTTTAGCGGTGACAACGGGCCAGCCACCGATGCGCAATTGAACTTTGCCTATGGGATCAACGGTGCTACATCATCGCCGCTGCCGGCTGGCCTGGCGACGGATGCCGCTGGCGACGTGTTTATTCTGGATTTCTACAATGCGCGCATTCGTAAAGTCGACCATGCGACGGGCATCATCACGACGATTGCGGGAAATGGAACCATGGGCTATGCCGGTGACGACCATCTCGCAACCGAGGCCGAAATCACGCCTACCGGCATAGCCGCCACAGCGTCCGGAGATGTGTTTTTCGCCGACGGGGAAGCTGTGAGAAAGGTCGACGCTGTCACGGGAATTATGACCCGTGTCTTCGGTGGCGACGACGGTATCACCCCCGATTCAAGTTTCGTCGAGGCCGACTCCGTCGCTATCGATGCGGCAGGGAACTTGTTCGTCTCGGATTGGTCCGGATGGAGGATCCATGAAGTCGATCTAACAACAGGAACCATGACCGTTGTCGCGGGTGGTGGGACGCAAACTGGCGACAATGTGCCGGCGTTCGATTACAAGTTGTCATATCCATTCAGCGTGGCGGTCGGCCCAGCCGGAGACCTGTACTTCGTCCAGTCAGGGTTCGCTGGACTCAACAATTACAGTCCCACGAATAATTTCCTGCGCAAGGTAGACCATTCCACGGGGTTGATAACAACGATTGCTGGCGTGGGTTACAGTGGCGACGGTGGACCGGCGATCGATGCGGAGCTGAATGCGCCGAGCGACATTGCCATTGATCCCGATGGCAATCTGCTGATCGCCGACACGGCTGACAACGTCATTCGAAAAGTCGATCACGACACAGGCGTCATTACGACGATCGTTGGACCGGGCGCTGTCGGATACAGTGGCGACAATGGTCCAGCAGCGGACGCCACATTGCATTCGCCCGCCGCAATCGCCGTGGATGCGGCCGGCGATCTCTTTATTGCGGATGCTTATAATTTGGCGATTCGCAAGGTCGACCACAGCACGGGGCTGATCACGACGATCGCCACGACGTCGCAGATGTCAGGTTTTGTCGCAGCGTCCGCAGTTGGAGATGTGTATTTTCCAGGCAACCTGAGCGTCATGAAAATCGACCACGTGTCGGGCGTCATATCCAAGGTCGCCGGAGGTGGCTCCAACAACGGCGATGGTGAACTGGCCACTACGGCCCAAATAAATCCCTATGACGTGACCGTCGATACAGCCGGCAATCTGTTTATCGCCGACGCCAATGGCTTCCGAATTCGCGAAGTCAATCATACAACGGGCATCATTACGACCCTTGCACATGTCGCGGCGACGACCATCACGCTCGGGACGGATGGGAATATCTTCACTACCGGTCTAGACGGCAATCAGGTTGACGAGATAAATCCTGTCACGGGTATTGTGATCCCGATCGTCATCGATCGCGATAGCGCATTGGGCGATGACGGACCAGCTCTGAACGCCAGCCTCACCGCAAGTGGCCTGGCCGTGGACTCGGCGGGAAATCTGTTTATCGCCGACTCGCAACACGATCGAGTACGCGAAATCCTGCGAGATGTCATTGTCAACGTAAGTTCCCCGCAGCAAACAGCGTCTACAGCGGCGACTAGCGCCGTGCAAACTAAACCGGCGAGCACTTTAGTCGACAATCTGATGTCGCGAAACACATTTGATTCCGCCTCACGAATTGTGGACGGACCTATGCCGCTGTTCGATCAGCAGAACGATTTGACTGTGGGCGCACTCACCGCTTCGACGGTGAATGACGAGTTGCTCACTATCATCGCCTCTGCCAGAAGAACGGGCGATCGGGGGTAAGGGGGCGTGGAGGTGACATTTCTGCAGGCAGGTCGTAGGACCAGCAGTAGTTGCCCGCGCGCGGTGGCAATCAGTACTGACACGGCGATGAGCTAAGGAACACCAGCTCAAGGCCGCGACTCCGCCTTCACCCGTTGCTTCAAATCCTTGTAAGCGACTTCGATGAGCTTGGCGAGAGCCCTCTCGTCGATGTCGCTGTCGGGGCGGAGCTTTACGTGGCGCATGAGTTTGCCGGTTCCTTCCAGTAAGCCTTTCGGATCGGCGAGTTCGGCGCCGCGAAAGAATCCGACATTCACGTGCGATTGGAAGGCGTCGACGTAGGCGAATGCCGCGTCGGTGGCACACGCGGTGGGATGACCGTCGTGCAATAGCTCACGCACGTCGTCGCCACACTTGCGCATGAGCTCGAACCAGTGTCGGGCGATTATGCCCAAGGAGCTTGCACGTTCGTTCAGCCAGGCTTCGACTGCTGGATCATGCTTGAGCGAATTGGGAAACCGGAAAAGTGTGCTCACGGTATCGTTCGTTCGTCGATGATCCGGGACTTAGGCGAGCGCCGGCGCCGTGACAAGGCTCGCGGGTTCGATGATCGGAAGCCGCGCCCGGCGCGCCGGATGCTTGAGCATTGTCGCGATCAGCCCGCGATGCTCTAAGTGCCGGATCTGCTTGGCGAGTGGGCGACTCCATTGCCGATTGAGCGTCAGCAGACCCTGCGAATGATCTTGGCTGTGAAACGTAAGCGGCTGCCCGGCGGCGACTTGTTCGATCGCCTCTATGGCCAGTTTTGTGCCAAGATACGTCAGTTGCATGTTGATGCTGTGAACGGTGTCCTGCGGCGCAATTTCCGCGCGGGCCTGCGCGACAACCCCGCCACCGTCGATATCTCGCGTCAGTCGGTGCAGAGTGACACCGACGTTGAAGGGATCCCAATTTAACAGGGCCCACTCCGTGCAATGAGTGCCACGGTAATAGGGAGAAAGGCCCCAGTGGATATTCAAGGCCAACGGCACGGCGGCCAACAACTCTTTTCGCACGATCGACGTGCCGTGATCAACGACTACCTGCGGACGCAGCGCCACGATTCGCTCGCGCACAATCGGCGCATTAATGTCGGGCACGACCAGCAACGGAATGGTCGGATCGAGGTACCGCCAGGCGTCGCCGAAGAACCGCCGGCAATCACGGGCCTGCTCTGGCCGCACCCGACGTCGCGGTAGCCGGGCCGGTTCGAGCCCCGCTGGCTGATCTGATGCCGCGTGCAGTTGGCGCCACCATTGCGCCAGCGGTGACTGAGGACGCGATTCAATAACGACCAGCGCCAACGGATTTTGCCGGTGAAGCTCGTTTGCGAAATAGAAGAGCGGTGGGTTTGGCCGAATCAGGCAGACCGTCGTTGCCACAATCGTTTATCCCTATTAACGAACTTCGCCCAGGCCCCTTTCCACCAGCCATCGGACCGGATTGCATTACATTGCTCGGGGATGTCTCGCGTGCCCCATAAGATATGGCGACCGAGCCGTAGAAGACCGTCGTTCGCGCCATCGACGGGCAACAGATTCTTTCTGCGTTCGACGGTGATTCCCAGCGAAAACCCCAGTTCACTAGCAACGCGCAGTACGTCCGGCGAGTAGTTGCCGTTGGGGTAGGATACACTCGTCGGTCTGTATCCGACCATAGATTCCAGGTCGTCTTGCGCGTCTGCTAGCTGCTGTCTTACGCCCGCCGGAGTGTAATTCGTCAGAATCGCGTGATCGCGCGTGTGATTGCCCACCTCGACCAGTGGAGAATCAACAAATGCGCGCAGCTCTTGGGGGGTGAATGGTCGATCAATGTCCCCCCAGGGCTCAATCGACTCGGCGCCAAACATGCGGACGATCACATCTTCGATCTGCGGGTTGGTTAGTTCCTTGAGACCTCGACCGACTTTCTGGGCGTCGTCGGGTGTTCCACCGCGGCGCAGGATCTCTCTATGTACGACATCCCACCAGAACGATTTTTTCGCGAGCACGTGGCCGGTCGAAATATAGAAGAGCGCCGCGACGCCGAATTCTTCGAGCACCGGGCGTACCAGAGCGTTACTGGCGTAACCGTCGTCGAACGTGGCCATCACATAGCGACCGTCAGCGTCCAAACCCGCGACTACCTGGTTCGGCAGGACAAATTCGTATCCGCAATCGAGCATGTGGGCCACGAATTGCCGGAAGTGCTCGACGGTAATTCGTTGCTGCGGGTCGACGGCGTTTCGTTCAATCTCGTGCTGGTCGGCGAACACGCCGTGAAACAGAAAAGTCAGCAGCACGCTGCTGGGCGAATACAGTCGTAAATTTGACGTCTCAAGCGACGCTGTTCGGTGGGGCATAAGCTGAGTGCGCGCACAGCCAGAGGGATGATTCGACGGGATCGAGAAGCAGCGTCGAAAGGTGACGAGCAAATCAGGTAGGCCGACCGGCCGTGTGACCCAAAGGATGGGCTGGTCACACTAGGACGGGTTCACATCGGAAGCCCCTGACCGTCCACTCGATGCAGATTGCATCGGCCGTTGAGATTGGCATATCGAGTTCGGCTGAATCGATCGCCAAGAACTCGCCAACCACCGCAAGCTGACAGATTTACGGTGATAGCATAGCGCCGCGCCCTGCTGGCATCGTGTGCATCAACTGCGCTGCACAATGGTTTGCACTATACGAGCGCGCCCTTCCTGGAAATTGCGTCCCAGGTTCGCGGCCATGCTCCCAAATTCGTTGCCCATCACGATGTGAATGCCGAGTGCGGGCATGCCCTCGCTTTGTTTCGATCGCAGTTGATCGAACCAGACGATGCCCTCCTCGGTCTTGTCGATCCAAGTCAGCTCCGTGAACCCTGCCGTGGCGAGAGTGGCCTTCATCTGGTTGGCGTTCAGCAGGAAACTCAGTTCCGGCCGACGCGCCCAGGGAACTGGGAAGATCAACGGGCGACCGTCTCCGGCGATGACATCGTAGATCGCCAGCTTGCCGGCCGGTTTTAGCACCCGATGCAGGCCGGCGTAGAGCCGCGGGCGATCCGCGATATTCATGGCTACGTGCTGCGTCCAGGCCAGATCGAAACTAGCGTCGGCGAAGGGCAGATCGAGCGCGTTCGCCTGCTGGATCGTGACGGTACCTGTCATTCCGCAGCGCTGCGTGAGTAGCTGAGCGGTCTCGACAAAGGACCGACTAAGGTCGATGCCCGTTACTCGTGCGCCACAGGTCGCGGCGAGAAACCTTGCCGGGCCACCCAGCCCGCAACCAACGTCCAGCAGCGTGGCGCCGTGTTCGACGCCGAGCGCCTCGGCCAGGTCGCGCGAGGCGCCCAACCCGCCGACGTGGAATTGATCGAGCGGCACGAGATCCGTCCAACTGATCGATCGTTCGGCGGGATTGGCCGAGCGGAGTGCCGCCTCGACGCGAGTCACGAGCGGCTCTGTGCCGTATTGCTCGTCAACCAATTGCTGATGATCCATCGATGGAACCTCCCTTAATCTATAGGTAAGCAGGGGATCATGTCACGCTGTTGCCGCGCGCAAGCAGCTTCATGCAAGTGCTCGCGACACGGGCCACGAGCTTTCCGTAAGTGTCTTTGACGTCGCATTCGATGTAGCCGAGCGTCGTTCCGGCACGCAGGACATTTGCTTCGGCGATAAGTTTCGCGTTGCGAACCGGGCGAAAGAAATTGATCTTTAGCTCGACGGTTGTGAACGATTCTCCTTCGCGCAACGTCGAAGCATAGGCAAATCCCATCGCGGCGTCGGCCAGGTCGCACAGAATTCCGCCGTGTACGGTGCCCATCGGATTGTGGTGGCGCTCGTCGGCCTGCATCTCGAAGACGGCTCGACCAGCCCCGATGCTTGTTGGCACGAATCCCAGCAAGCGCCCGATCGGGGGCGGAGGTGCTTCGCCGCGGACCAGCTTTTCGCCGTATTCACTGAAAGTCTTCATGTTTCGTCTCTCTCAAAGAAAAAGATGTGCGCGTGTACCGTGCTCTACGAGGGGAAGCACTTAGCGAAGGCAAGCAGCAAGCGGAGCGATCCGCGCAGGCGAATTCGCCGCCGAAGGATCTCCCACAACAGGTTTCGCTCTTTGGCGACAAATCCCAGCCACGCCTGACTGTCGGCCACGATCCGTAAGCCGGGCTGGCCCCGATGACCGTCATGGATTGCCAATACACCGTCGCGGATCGCAACGGTCGCCTGCTTCTCCTGCTGGCCCGTAAAGGTGAAGTGATACACAGCGTCAAGCCCGGCGGCCTGGCCCGGCTGAAACAGCAACTTCAAACCAAACAAGAACCCGTCGATCGACGTGGCGCGAATGCCGCTGCTCACGCGCTTCAACGTCTTGGCGGGGAAGCGCCGTGCGGCATGCTCCTCGGCATCCGAGCCCGGAATGACGTAGAGTGTCTCGACCTTTTCCGTCAATGGCCGCAGCGTGTCGGTGAGAAAGGCGGCTTTGTCGGTGAGAAACGGTCCGATGACGTCTTCACCGGCCGGGCAAACTGCCAGGCAATAGGCAGCCTTGTAGTTCGGGCCGAAGGAGAGCGACTGCCACATCGAGGCCGTCTCGGACAGCGCCGTTTTTTCGCGATAGCTGAGCGCGTCGTCGCTTTCGGCGATTTTTTCGATCCAATCGGCGAAGCCGCTCATGAACTCACGATAGTTGTGCGTCATGCAGCTGGAGAATTGGAAAGCGCCCTGCGGCGAGATAGCCCCCACCGGGCAGGCGGCGACGCACAGTTTGCATTCAAGGCAAGGGTTGTATTCGATCGGGGCATCGTAGGCCGATGCCTCGGCGTCGACGATCACCGTGCCGAGCACGATAAAGTTGCCGAACTTCGGATGGATGATATTGCGATGAATGCCCATCCGCCCCAGCCCCGCCTCGACCGCGACCGGCTTATGCCCTACGACCCAGATCTTGCCGGGAAATCGATCCATCTCCATCGGAAAACCGGCGGACGGATTCAAGGCGCGAATGCCGCGATCCTGCAACGCGGCAACAATCTTGCGGGCAACCTCGTTCGAATGATCGTAGGTGCCGTGAAATTCCAAATTCGAGACCGACCGGCTTGGGCTGCGGATCGGTTCGTGATTCATCCGGCAGACAAAGCTCACGAGCGTCTTGGCGTGCGGAAACACTCGCAGAATGTCCGCCCGCTGATCACGAATCGCTGGCCGATCGATCTCGACCAGGCCGGCATCCTCGGCCCCACAATCGAGGCAGAGTTGCCGCAGCCAAGCCGCGTCCAGCCGCTCCGGCACAGGAGAAAGGGCCGGCGCGCGGCGGCGGAAATCTTGCACGGTCGGGTGTTCGTCGAGTTTCATAAGGACTGGTTCCTGGGGTTGGTCCTGAAAAATCGCAACCGGACCGAGCAATTGTTCGTGGCATGAAAGCGAATGAGGTTGTTTAGAGTACGATCATCATCTAAACTATAACGGGGTTAGAACGGGGAATCAACGGCAATCCGCGCGATGCCTGATCGAGGGGAGGATCAAACATGAGAAAGTCGAAAAAAGAAACTGCCGAGACGCGCGAGCGGATCGTCGGCACCGCTGCCACTGAATTTCGCAGGCAGGGGATCGTGGCAACGGGCCTATCCGAATTGATGGGGGCCGCGGGCCTGACCCATGGTGGTTTCTACCGGCACTTCGACTCGAAGGAACAGCTCGTCACCGAGGCTTGCGCCGCGGCGCTGGCCTCGACCACCGAGACACTTAGTGGCGCCGCGACGGGGAAGCCACGGCGCGAAGCGCTGCGAGCCATCGTCGCAAAATATCTATCGACCGCGCATCGAGATCATCCACAAGCGGGCTGCGCCTTCGCGGCGATCGGCAGCGAGCTGGCCCGGGCCGACAAAAAAACGCGCGCCGTGGCGACGGACAGTTTTGCGAAGCTTGTCGAAATGCTCGCGGCCTGCTTCGACGATGTCACTCCGGCCGAAGCAAAAAAGCGGGCTTTGGTGGCCGCCTCGACAATGATCGGCGCCTTGCTGATGTCGCGTGTTGTGAGTGATGCGGAATTATCAAAATCGATTCTTCGCAACGCGGAAAACGCGATCCGCGATTTGTAGCCCCCCCACTCGCCGGAAGCCTGGAACGCTCTCAATCCGTTCGTCAGCGCCGTAAGCGTGATGCTCTTTTGATGTTGGGCATCTCAAGCTATATGCTGGACGAAGTGCGTTGGGGAGTGAATCAGTCCCGCATCTTCGTTTGACGATGAGGAGGTTGAACCATGCCTACTGCATTTCCGCAAGTCCGCGTCGGCGAGCCAATCTGCCATGACCGAATAGTTGTCTTCCCGCTGTTCTCAGACGAGACAAAGCCGGTGGATTATGTGCTGGCTGCGGACGCCATCGAAGCAAAACAAATCGTTGTCGAAGAGATCAGCGAGGCGGGTTCCGTTCCGAATCTGTCAGTCACCAATGACTCAGATCATCGTGTGTTATTCCTGGAGGGGGAACAGCTCGTTGGTGCCAAGCAAAACCGAATACTCAACACTTCCTTGCTCGTTGCCGCTAAAAGCAAGACCACGATTCCTGTGTCCTGCGTCGAGCAAGGTCGGTGGGGATTCAAATCGAAGCACTTTGGATCGAGCGACTCTTACTCGCCGTCCAAAATTCGCTCAGCCCTAAAGGCCAGTGTTAGCGGTTCGCTGAGCCGTGGGGCCGGGCACACCTCGGACCAGGGTCGAATATGGCAAGAAGTTGCCACTCGCCACAGAGAACATGACGTCACGTCCGGCACCGCAGCGATGGAGGATATCTTCGAGGCCCGCAAAGGCAAGTTGGCTGAACTGCAAAAGCGCTTTGCCTATGTTCCTGGAGCGACTGGTGTCGCTATCGCCCTGGGTAATAAGCTCGTTGCCGTTGACATGTTCGATAAACCGACAACGTGCCACAAGGTTTGGGAACGCCTTTTATCAGGTGTACTGCTTGATTCTCTGGTCGCTGAACAAAGCACGGAGCAAGTCGAACCAAAGCAGGTCGAGGAATTCGTCAGCAGGATACGTAATGCGCCTTGGCTGCCATCACCGTCGGTGGGTGAAGGCGAGGAGGTACGCGCCGAGACGGACGATGGCGTATATGCGTCCGCACTTTATCTGGCCGACGATTTAGTTCACGGGAGCGTGGCCGTGGCGGATTAATAGTGGCGAAGCGCGGTCGCTCTTATCTTGCGGTTAGTTGGTCGCGCGATGCTTCACCCTTAGCGGTATTCGTCGTCCGCGCAGTTATTGCTTGCTGCACGATGTCGGCCGCCGGTATGATCCGTTGTGGCAGAGAGGAGAGGCCCCTTCTGCCGCCGGTTCCTTTCTTGGTGGTTTCCATCGAAGGGGATACGACGATGGGCGGAGTGTGCGCGCCAAACCCCCGAAGGCGGGCCGCGAATCTACCGCTGATCCTGCTGATGCTCGCGCAGGTATCTGCGATCTCGGCTCGCGCGGAGGAACCTAAGGATAGAAGTCGTTATGTACTCGACTATCCCGTGGCCGACGCCTTTTTCCTGCCTGTGCGATCTTATGCGGAGGATGTCGTCGAGACGGTGATCGAGACCGACGGCGTGCTGACCCAGCACATGCCCAACGGCGGCTACGGCCTGCCCGTTGTGATGAAGGGCGAAGGCCAGAACCTGCTGCATCTGGGGGCCGACGTGGCGTGGCTTCGCCCGGGAGAGCCGGTGTTTGCCATGGCCAACGGCGTCGTGCGCATCTCGGAAGGTCCCGATCGCACGAAGAAGCCGAAGCAACGGGATCCGGCCCGCAGCGCACGCGGCGCGTCGGACTGGGGCAATCTGATTGTCATCGAGCATCGTCTGGCCGACGGATCGATTATGACCTCGGTCTACGGGCATTTGTCGCAAAAGCGACTCGTCCAAGAGGGGGCCGCCGTTCGCGGCGGGCAGGCAATCGGCACGGTCGGTCGCGCGGGAATAGAAAACGGAGGTTATAAGCCGCATCTGCACTTCGGCATTCGCGAAGGCCGACGTTTCGAGGAGGGAGATAAGCTGCTGTCGATTCAATTCCAAGGCGAAAGCTTGCCCATTCGCGCTGTCAAGTTAGGCGACACAGAAATCGAGATCACCGCGGATCGGGAGCTGCCGGAGAAAGTTCAACTTGCGGGGCAGATGTTCGAAGTTACGACGCGGGACGGCAAGCATTTCTTGCCGGCAACCGTCCTGCACAGAATCCAGAATCCGAATTTCGCGATCATCGGGTACGGGCTTTCGACGAAGGGGTGGCGCGATCCCACGGAATTCCTGCGCGAGAAGAACGCCGGCCAACCGCCGGTACGCTGAGGTGTAATGCACATGACTACACACTCTCGTCCCGTGTCGGCCGGTGTAGACGCATACTCGTCGCTAGCGAAACAACATTTGCGGCGGCGCTCCTGGTGTAAAGCGTGGCTGACGCAAATAGAATGCAAGAGGACAGGGGAGGCCGCTCAAGTGCATATCCGCGATTTGTGTCGATCTCTGCGCGTTGGCCGGTTGCTCGCAGGACTTTTCTTTCTTCTCATCACGTCGACGGCGCAGGCGTGTCTTTGGGATTGGGATACGCTGCAGATGGAGCGTCGGCGTTTTCCCGGCACGCTGGAAACGATCACCGGCAAATTCGTCCGGCACAGCCCTGCCTATTACGAATGGCGGATTCAAGACCGCACGAAGCGAATGCGCAGCCCGGCGGAAGATCCGGCATTGGCGGATGATCTTTCGGTAGCGTATTCCAAGCTCGGCCGAAATGCCGAGGCGATTACTCTACTGGAACAGGCTTTGGCAGCGCATCCGGATCGTTACGAGACGCTGGCAAATCTGGGCACGATCTACATGCTGGCCGGCGATCTGAAAGTCGGCAAGGAATACATCGACCGGGCCATCGTCATCAATCCGGATGCCCATTTCGGGCGTGAGAAATATCAGTCATTGGTGGCCGAGTATTTTCTTACTAAAAGAAAGTCGCCCCACCCTGCGTCCGAATCGACTCTCGTTATTCGCCCGAAAGGGGACTTCTACGGCTTTGCCAACTTCGTTCTGGCGAAGCGAGGGTTTACCGGTCGCCTGTCGGATGGTGACGATGTGACATATGCGGACGAGCTCAAAGCAGAGTTAGCGGCCGCACAAAAAGGCGTATTGGGCATGATGCACTTTGCGAACTACGACTCGCCACTACTACTCGAGGTCTTGGGCGACTTATTGATCGCCTGGCCCACGTACGGCGACGACGCCTTGCAGCTGGCCGCGCGCGCTTATTATCGGGTCGCTCAATTGTCGAGCGACGAGGGCACTAAAGTCGAGTTCCACAAAGCCGCGGCGCATATGGTGGAGGGGCATCAGGACTACATCAGACATCGGAAAAAGCACGCGGACGAAAGCCCTTGGCCGGATACCGATCTTCAGAAATTATCCGCCGAGCTTGACCGTGAACTGGCCGAGGGAAAAGCGTACTTCGACCGGATCGCCGCGGACGAGCGGCGCTGGATTGCCGCGGGCGTGGACGTCGATCAAGCTTTTGCCACGAAGTATTACGACTCGCTGGAAGGCACCATTGAGGAAGCCCAGAAGCAATTGGCGAATGAACGGCGTGACGAACGAGGCAATCCCTACGAGGAAGCTCAGCGCCGAGCACTGCTAATCCTCGCCGGGATCGCGGCAGGCTTGGTCGCGCTTGTGTGGGGATGCGTCATCGTTCGTCGCCGTCTGTGAGGTATCAGACGCGTCGGGAAGCATTCCGCTAGGGCTGACAAATTCGCAGCGGCGTTCGCCGGCGCGGTGTAATCCTCTTCACCCTGGCCTCTCTCCCGCAAGGCTCGCGGGGGAGAGGCTTTAACGGCGCCGTGAGTGTCGGGAAAATCTTCGGTGTGCGCTGCGGGGCGCGCGGAGCTCATCCTTTTTAGTTCGCCACCATCGTGTGCGACGCGAGGTCGATCGTTACCAGGTCGAATCGCGATTGCAGCAAGCTGCCGTCGGTGACGGCGTGATAGGCGATTCGCAGTTGTTGGTTGTCCACCGAAATGCGGAGGTAGCCGAAATCTTCGTCATCGTACTTTTCCAGCAGCAGCCCTTGGCCATCTACCACTCGCTGATGATCAAGGTACGAGACGTCCGTGCCGTATTGCGGCTCGGATGATGGTTGGCCGCGATGCGATTGCACCAGTTTATTGACGTGGTGACCGCCGTTACCGCAAATAATGAACGGCACGTCATATCCCTCAGCACTGAAACCTTCGACGGTCCGCGTATAGCGCTGGTAGTTGTGGGCGTGGCCCGACAGGACCGCGTGCGGGTAGATTCCGACATCCTTGGCGATCTGGTCGATCTGCCGCAACATGGTCGAATTTCCGCTATGGTTTCCTCCTGAATGGCCGGCGCTGCGGGGGGGCGAATAACTGAACGGCGGGTGGTGCATCGCCAGGAGCAGGGCTCCGGCATATTTTTCGGACTTTGCGCGTTCGAGCTGCTTACGCAGGAATTCGAGCTGAACGTCCGTCACGTCAGGCCAATGCCCATCCTCGCTCGAGATGACGCCCGGGTCTTCCAGGGCGTTGCTGAACAGCGCGATGATGCGGACGAATGGCGCATCGAAGGCGTAATACACTCCCGGCTGCGTCATGGCGGTGCGATGCAACGAGCGCGCTTCGGGAGTGCGGACGGGTTTTTCCGCGCAGAAGTTGCGCTGAAACACCGTGAGCGGCGTATCCCCCTTACGATCTGGCACAACAAACGAGTCGTGATTGCCGGGGATTGCCAAAATCGGCGCGGGATAGTTGCGAAACGCGTCGTAAAACTGATCCCAGTAGTACTCAGATTCGCCGAAGCTGTAGACCAAATCGCCAAGATGAAACAGGAAGGCCGGACGGTTCGCCACCTGCGAAGTATGGGCGTCGGTTGTGAGTTGGTCGGTAACCGCGATTTCGTTCTTGTAGAAGCCCTTGGTTGTGGCCCCCGAATCGCCGACGCTGTGAAACGTGATGCGACCGGAGCTCTTTATTTCGCGGACGACATCCGCGCCGCGTGCGCCCAACGCCTTCGCCAGCGTATATAGCTCGTCCGAGGCCATCCGCGATTGCGGGACGACCACCACATCACGCTTCAGCAGCTCCTGAATCTCGCGATACGTCTGCGTATCCGATGTATGAAATGTCGTAAAGCCGGCCGGATTTGGCAGCTCGGTGGCTTCGTTGAAAACCGGCTCTCCGAACACTGGATGCGAGGCCGTTTTACCACCATTTCCATGATCAACCATGAAACTCTCCCTAGCAGCTATGGGGGATTCACAAACACCTCTAACGGGCGGAGAGTCTACCGAATGATTTTAGAGTGTCAACCAAATTAAAATCGCAGTAAACCCCTATCGATTGTGGACTTAGAGACATCTCGACGCTGCGTCTGCCACGGGTTTCGCCCCATGCTATGCAAACGACGAAACAGTCGCGCTCTCTACCTCTTATATTGCCGATGGCCCGCCCGCCGCGACACTGCATTATTTGTTCGAACGTGCTTCGAACGACGGAATGTCAACGGCTATCCACAACGACGAGTGAATCCTGGCGATGCCAGATTCGGCGTCGAAATTACAGCGTTCTTCTCACGCCGGTTCCCGCGCCTTCGGGTTTCGCGCTGGTCAGTACAGCCGTGGCCAACGTTCTAGGCCTTAGCCGGCCAGCGGCGCCGATGTGATGCGAACCTTCACTTCAGCGCTTTGAAGATCGCCGTGGTGAAATCCTCGGGCTCGACCCATTCGGAATTGGTCATCAGGACGACGCCGCTTCCCTTCTCGGGATAGATGACCAGGCGCGTGCGCGTTTTTTCCTGTGAGCCGTTGTGCGAAACGCGCAGCCCGGCGCGCTGCGGCGTGATGTTGAAGCCCAGGCCGTATTCGGTCTCCTTGCCGTCGGTGGTGTGTTGCCGTGTCCACATGGCTTCGTAGGCGGTTGGCGATAGGAGGTTTCCTTGCAACAAGGTGGCGGCAAAGCCGGCGAAATCATCGATATTCGAGATGAAGCCGCCGCCACCCAGTTTCCAACTGACATCCTCGTCGACCGAAGGCACGATCATGTCGTCTTTTTTTCGATAGCCTTCGGCGCGGTGCGGGATGTTGATCCACTGATAGTCTGGCTGCAGAGACTTCAGTTTGGCCGGCCCGGCGATGCGTTTTGAAACCTGTTCGGCAAATGGCTCGTTGCCGGCACGCTGGACGACGGCGCTGAGCAAGATGTAACCGTAAGTCGAATACGAGTATTTCGTGCCGGGCACGGCGACAAGCGGTGACGCCTTGAAACGATCAAGCGCCACGACGACGTCGGCAAACGGGTGCGCCTTTTCGTAGTCGACCAGCGTGGGAATCACTTTGCCGTTCGAGTAGTGAACGATCCCGCCTTGATGGCACAGCAACTGGCGTACGGTAATCGTCGCGTCGTGCTGCGGAAACTCCGGGACGTACTTGCGAATATCGTCGTCAAGATTCAGACGTCCCTGATCGACAAGTTGCATTGCCGCCAACGCCGTGACCGGCTTCGAGCAGGACGCCCAGCGAAACATCGTATTGCGGGTGACGGGTTTGTTCGTCTCGCGGTTGGCCAGGCCGTAGGTTTCGACCAGGGCGACCCGCCGATCCTGGATGATGCCGACGGCAAGACCTACCGCGCCGGTTTCGTCGATCTTGGCACGAATGACCTCATCGACCTGGGCGGCGATGCGCGGATCGAGCTTTGTTCCCTTGGTCCGCTGCGCAGCGGCGCCACCGGCAAGGCAGAGCAAGATCAGATGCAAGCAAACAGCGAACTGAAGGGCCCCACGCATCATTGTGCTCCGGAAGAATCTGGAAGGTGCTACGCGTACGTCCCTGGCGATTCGCCCAAGCACTTCTATCATAAGTTGGAACGTCGGAACGGTACAGATTTGCAGCGACCTGCAAAGTCGCGAATCTGAAGCTTGTCTTCTGTAGCTCGCCTCTTCGAGGCCGGGACTTCACAATGTCATTCTAGAGTCGTCGACCCCGGCTACGGTGTATCCGATCTTTCCTTGCTGCTGAGTTGGCGGGCGCCCGATGAGTATAAGCTCGCCGTCCTGCTCTTCATCTCCGTTGATGCAATAAAGGCTACTGTCATCGTTTGAAGTTTCGGTAGCAACAGCTTCGCGTGAAGGTCGCCTCGTTCGGCTTGGATATGGAATTCCTCGAGCTGCTTCTGCAGGAAGCCTACGTATTGTGGAAGTGACATTTGCGGCGCTTCCCACCGGACGAACACTATATAAGGGCCACCCACCAAACTCTCCTTGCGTTCGCCGTTCGTCACGCCGCTAATTTGCAGCTGGTCTTTGTCATGACGGATCGTAAGCGTCCCGCTGTAAAGCTCGCCAGTGGGAATTGCGCCAGTGAAGGGGCGTAACGAGAACTCGATGTCCGCCAATCCGGCAATGCCCAGTGAGATCACCTCACCCCCATCGACCCCCGCCGTGCCGATGAACTCTTGCTCATTCAGAATTACCGGCAGGCTGCTCAGGTTGAAGTCCGTGAGGTCCAGGTCCGCCAGCCGGAATTGCTTGGGCAAGGGTTGAGACCTGACGACGGGGACGATGGTCAGGCGATGGACACGTCCATTTGGATCACGGCCCAATTCGCACGCGAACGGTGCCAGATCCGTAAAGTCGATTTCTCGATTAAGTTCCGGCGGACTGGTTACCTCGTTACCAACTGCTTTATCGGTTTTCAATTCGACCACAAATTTGTCGCCGCGCTGTCGTGCTGAGACATTGATTGTTAGGGTTGCATCCGTTAATTGCACGGTAGCACCAAATGTTCCGCCGAGACCTGTCCCTCCCGAGCTTCCGGGGCGATAGCTCTCGAGTCCCTTTGTCGGATCGATCGAATAGCACTTCACTTCGGCCCAACCCGTGCGAATCGGAGCCGTGTCTTCCGCCCGAGCAACGAAATCCAGTGTGGCAAAAACCAGAACCAGCACAAACTGCGATAAGAAACGTTGAGATGTCATCGTCGGTCCTCTTGCGATAAGTAGCGAGTTTCGGTCGCCAATGCACCGACTCCCAGCATGTAAGTGGTCGTGGTCCGAAGCGTGGGCTCTGCCGTCATCGCAGGAATCATTGGCGGCGCTATCGGAACGCTGCTTGGATGTTCGGCGGTGCTGGGCAGCCGTGAAAACAGCAAGGCACAGATCGTCAGCCCAACGGCTACGCAGACTGGTACCGGAACGCGAACCGACCGGCGCCACCAACGCACCGAATGTAAGTGACGGTTCGCGATCAGCTTGGTCGCGACAAGTTTGTGAAAAGCGGCTTTTGTGGATGGCGTCGGCTCGATTCCTTGCAGCTGGGCAAGTTTTTCCATCAGCCGCGAATCCCCCTCGTCGGCAGATGACGGCGGTTGGTCAGTCATGAATAGCATCCGAATCGGAGAGTGTATTTCGCAGGCATGCTAGCCCGCGATGCAGATGACTTTTTACGGTACCCAACGGTAGCCCTACGAGTGCAGCCACCTGCTCAAGCGAACAGCTTTCGACATAACGAAACAACAGGACGTCGCGGACAACGGGTTCCAGTGCGCCGATTGCTGTCAAAATTCGCCCAAATTCCTCGCGCCTCTCAAGGTGTTCGGCAGCCGAGGGACGCGCGTCAACAACGGCGCACGCATCATCCAAACTGCCGAAGGTTCGACGCGAACGTCTCCAGTGTCGCGATCTAACTCGCCGTGCCACGGTGAAAACGAATGCAGGGACTTGTTTAGGTTCTCCGCGCATAGTCTGCAGCGCAGAGACGAGTTCAGCGAACACTTCGCCCGCCTGTTCCTCGGCAAGGTGGTAATCTCGATGCCCAACGACAAAAAAGCGGAACAGCGGCCCCGCAAATGCATCAACCAACCATTGGAATGCCGCCGGATCGCCTGCGCGGAGTCGTCCATGGGTCACAGCATCTGGTATCACATCGCCTCGCACGTCGGCGTTCGGTCGTTACGTACCATACCTGCCTTATAAGTGGCATTGTGGGCGGAAAAGGTTGCACCTTGGCTTTCTTATTCTTTGGCGCGACCAAATAGAAGCTTCGTACAGCGTTTCGTCGAAGGGCGTTTACGGGAGGCCGCTGCGGCGGGCCTGCAGGTTCGGGTGCAATCGTGCTATCTTAGTATTGTGGCGGCGGGCGAACGGCGTTGGGCTGGATTCGGTTTTTTTCCGTGACGCGCCGTCGAAGTGTTCCCTTGCTTCGTCGAGTTTTTCCACGGGCTTATTCGCACCTTTCGGGAGTTGATCTCATGCAACCCTTATTCGCCGTGATCGGGACGGGACTGGCGATTCTGATTGGTTTGGGGGTCGTGGCGTTTCTGGCACTGACGTACTTTGTCGGTGTTTACAACCGGCTGATCGGACTGAAGAACCGCTTCAAGAATGCTTATGCACAGATCGATGTGCAGTTGAAGCGGCGCTACGACTTGATTCCCAACCTGGTCGAAACGGCCAAGGGATACATGAAGCACGAGCGCGAAACGCTGGAAGCCGTGGTCAAGGCGCGCAACATGGCGCAGTCCGCCAGCCAACAGGCCGCGGCCAATCCTGGCAATCCGCAAGCCATGCAAGGGCTGGGAGCGGCCGAGGCGGCGCTCACCGGCACGATGACACGATTCATGGCGCTGATGGAAAATTATCCCGACCTGAAGGCCAATCAAAACATGTTGGCGCTGCAAGAAGAATTGACCAGCACCGAGAACAAGGTGGCCTTCGCTCGACAGGCTTACAACGACGCGGTGATGACGTACAACACGGCGCGGGAAGTGTTTCCGAACAACCTGGTGGCCGGCTTCGGCGATTTTCCGGCTGCCGAGTTGTTCCAGGTCACAGCGCCCGAGCAGCGTGAAGGGGTGAAGGTGCAGTTCTAAGCGCGGGCTCGACCTAGCAAGAAATGGTGTCGTCCGTTAGTACGCGGCGCGCAACAAGAATCTGTCGTCCGGCGAAAGTAGATCAAACCACCAATGAGCGAGCTCACCCGGTCTACTCGCCGACGCTGGTTTCAGTTTGGTATAGGGTCGATGCTTCTATTCATCGCGGCAGTTGGTGTCTTCGTCGGATATCACGTCAACTGGATGCGTGCGCGGCAGCGTTTCCTCGCCACACCGGGCAGGTCGGCAAGTACGCGGGAACGCATTCCCCACTTGCCACACGTGCCGCCCTCCGTCGCACCTGGGTTGCTGAGTTATTTTGGCGAACGCGGTTACGCTGCTGTTCACTTGGACTTTAGCAACGCGACATACTATTACGAGCCGTTTTCGGACGACCGGCGTCGCGAGGTATCTGAAGCCAAGCGTCTGTTTCCTGAAGCTGATGCCATTCTGTGGAAGGATCGGACGAATATGTGGATTGACGTTGACGATGCCATCCCGCGCGAATTGGCGGCAGAAGCACTGCAGGCAGCAAGAGAACAAGACGAAATGCCAAAGCCTCCATAAACGAAGGGTTATCCGCCCCACGCTTGGCTGTTCGCCTGAGGCCTACACCGGCGCAAATACACACGCGGCATGCTGCATGGCGATTTGGTAACGCGCGATGGACTTCTTCGAACATCAAGAGCAGGCCCGCCGCCAGACTGGCTTGCTGATTGTTTATTTCGTGATGGCGGTGATTTCGATCGTGATCGCGGTCTATCTGGCCGTGGCCGGTGTGCTGTTTTACGGACAGGGGCACAACGGATCGGGGCCGACGCTGTGGTTTCCCGATGTCTTCGCCGCGGTGGCCGGCGGCACCGTGCTGCTGATCACCGTGGGCAGCCTGTACAAGATTGCCGAGTTGTCACAGGGGGGAGAGGTCGTCGCGCGCAGCCTCGGCGGCCGCCCGGTGCCGGCCAACACGCGTGAATTGCGCGAACGCGTCTTGCTGAACGTCGTCGAGGAAATGGCCATTGCCTCGGGCACGCCGGTACCCCCCGTGTTTTTGCTCGACAACGAACGGGCGATCAACGCCTTTGCCGCGGGCACCACGCCGCAGAACGCCGTGATCGGGGTCACGCGCGGCACGATCGAGACGCTGAACCGCGAAGAGTTGCAGGGGGTCATCGCCCACGAGTTCAGTCACATTCTCAACGGCGACATGCGGATCAACCTGCGCTTGATCGGCATTCTGAATGGCATCTTGCTGATCGCCACAATCGGTTACGTGCTGATGAGATCGGGCTCATCACGTGTGTACTTCTCCAGTTCCTCCAACGAAAAAAAGGGGGGCAACCCACTGCCGCTGTTGGGGCTGCTGCTGTACGTAATCGGGTACATCGGCGTTTTCTTCGGGCACTTGATAAAAAGCGCCGTATCACGCCAGCGCGAGTACTTGGCCGACGCGTCGGCCGTGCAATTCACTCGGCTGCCGGATGGGATCGCGGGGGCGCTCAAAAAAATCGGCGGGCTGACCGATGGCTCGCGCTTGCAAACTCCGCAGGCCGAAGAGGCAAGCCACATGTTCTTCGGCAATGGGCTGGCGCGACCGCTGTTCGAACTATTGGCGACGCACCCGCCGCTGGCCGAACGGATTCGCAGGATCGACCCGTCGTTCGATGGAAAGTTCCCCCAGGTCACGGCGATCACGTATTCCGCGGCAGACGTCATTGATCCCCATGCGCTGGCGGCACGCCGACAGGCGAGCGCGGCGGTACATGCCGAGGCCACGGCCGGCGCACAGAGCTTTGCGTTTCAGCCGGCGGCCGCGGTGGCGCAGGTCGGCGCGCCGCGCCTGGAGCATCTGGACTATGCGGCAGCCCTGGTCGCGTCGCTTCCGCCAGATCTTTTGGCCGGCGCCCGCGATCCGCTGGGGGCGGTGGCCACGGTCTACGCACTACTGCTCGATGACCGGCAGCCCGAGATTCGTGCGAAACAACTGTCATACCTGGCAACGCAGGCCGATCCGCGGGCGAACGCGGAAACACTGCGCATCGCGCCAGTGGCATCACAAGTGAAACCCGAGGCGAAGCTGCCGCTGGTGAGCCTGGTGTTGCCCGCCTTGAAGCGGTTGTCGCCGCAGCAGCTCGCGAATTTTCGCGCCGACGTTATCTTTCTCACCAAGGCCGACGATCGGTTGAGCTTGTTCGAATATGCGGTTCATCGCCTGGTGCTGAAGCGGCTGCTGCCAAGGCTGGAGGAATCGCCGCCGTCAAAGCAGAGATACGATAAGCTCGCGCAGGTGTTGCCTGCCTGCCGGTCCCTGATCTCGACGCTGGCCTGGTCCGGCACACGCGACGACGCGCAAGCGGCGCGGGCGTTTGAGATTGGTACCACGATGCTGGGCGCGGCCGCCCATGGGCTGACGCTGGCCAACCGCGCGGACAGCGGTCTGACGGCTTTCGATCGGGCGCTGGATGTGCTGGCCTGTGCAGCGCCGGCGCTCAAGAAGAACGTCCTCGAAGGATGCGCCGCGTGCATTGGCGCCGACGTGCAGGTGACGGTCGAGGAGGGGGAATTATTGCGCGTCATCGCCGACGCATTGGCCTGCCCGATGCCTCCCTTAGTCAAGACGCACGGCGATTGAACAATACTGTTCGACGTAATGTTGCTTATGCGACGCGACGTCCCATGCAGCGGCGAAGGCCTAGCAAACCAAGCAGGGCAGATAGAGCGAGCGCATAGCTTGCGGGCTCAGGCACGCCGGACATGGTCATGCCGCTAGCATCGTGCATGATGCTGGCCATGTAGGCCAGATCTTGCGAGTTCACGATGCCGTCCTGGTTGACGTCTCCCACCGGATCGACGCCATTGACGGCCGTTTGCAGCCAGTGGTTGGTGATAGCGGCAATGTCCTGAATGTTGACGACGCCGTCGCCGTTCACATCGCCCGGTATGGGGGCCGCGGCAGTGGTGGTCGAGGTCGCCATGATCTGGTTGATTTCGTCGCGATAGACCGAGAGGTCGGCCGAAATCGTGGTATCGCCGAAGACCGACAGCCCAAATGGCTGACCCGGCATGGACGTAGTCGAGAACATAACGCCGGCCAATTGCCATTGTCCCAATGGGTTCTGGTGAAACACGGCGCCGCCGGAATCACCCGGCGTCCCCTGCGCCTCGAAGGCTGTGCCGTTCTGGTTGAACGTGGTCGTGAAGGCCATTTCCGAATTCACGCCGGCGGCGCGGGCCATCGACGGTCCGTCGATCACGTTAGTGCCCCAGCGAATATCCTGGGAGTTATTCCAGATCTCGCCGGCATACTTGCTGGGAGTGGACGAGGGCTGCCACGAAGAAGTCCAAAACCCGACCTGGTCGTTAGTCCGCTCGCGGCCATTGCCGATCATTGTCACGTTCCAGCCGGCCTGCGGGGCCGTCGAACTGATGCTCAACGAAGGGAGCGAAGGATTCGACGCCAGGCGATACATTTCCAGGTCCGTGTCGGGGGTAAAGCCGGCGCCGTCGGGGTTCGTCAACTGCACGGCCGAACTTACGACGTTGTTGTAGAAGGTGCCATTGAGCCAGGTTTGCGTCGGCGCACCGTCGGGGTTATCCCAGACATGGGCCGCGGTCAGCACCCAGCCACCACCGAGATAGATCGCGCTGCCGCTGGCGAGAATACCGACGTTGGCAAAGCCAGGGTCGTTGGCCGGCGCGGTCGTGTTTCCGGTGCCATTGCCCGTCGAGATCACCACGGCCCGGACGTTATGCAAAGGTGCAAGCAGCGAAATGAGCGACAGCCCACAGACTGCGATGTATCGCATTAGACTTCCCTGGTCAAAGGATTAGATAGATGGGTGCAGAGCGTTTCCTACGCTCACAGTAAAGCGACCAGAGCCCGACCTTGGCCGACGATGTTACAACGCGGTCGTTTGGGAGAGAAAAGCGACGGTACTGTGCCAGCCGCACGCCGCCGTCGCCACCCCAATACGGCACATGGACAAAAATCAGCCATGGGCCCTGAAAAGATGCAATCAGCCCCTGCGCAAACGCTTCGTCGCCGGATGCTCTGCTTGCGACGAGCTTCCCCCTCAGTGCAAGCTTGGCGAATTTAGGGGGCCAATGCCGCCTAGACCGGTTCCTAAGTCCTTAATACCGAATCCCTAGGTCCTTGGGAAGCAAAAACCACGGACGTTCCTGGAATTTCCACGGCGAGACCTGCGGAGACCCGTCGCCAGAAAGCATCGGCGATTGCTTATGTCTCGTGTCCGCGAGGATGCGAGCGCGCGAATCAGCCGCTGTTGTAAGCGCGCAGCCGGCCGGCGATCATCTCGCGCGTGAATTTATAGAAGTGCCAGTGAGTCACGCAGCGGTTCATGAATTGGGCAAAGCCGATGATCGTGCGCGGCTGCCCCGTATCACGGGCGAAAAATGATTTCCCATAGACCCGCCCCACCGTGAACAACGACCCGTCCCGCCACAGCGTCCAGAACAAGGACCACAGCAGGGCCAGGCCATAGGCCAACGTCGGAAGCGTTTTGCCTTCGCCGGCTTTACGACAGATGTCGGCCCGCCGGGCGAGGAACTCGGGATGTTTGAACACCTGAAAATAGCGTTCGAGAAATGCCTCGGGCGAGTAGAGCCGCTTCACCAGGTCGCGATAGCCGGCCACTAACTCGTCGCGGGTCATTTGCCGGGGAACGAAGTTGCAATTCGGATCCTCCATCACCAGCCGCCCCTCGCGCTCCAGCCGTTCGTACAGCGGCGTGGTGGGAATGGCTTGCAGCATGCCGACCATAGCCAGCGTGATGCCGTTGTCCTGGATGAAGCGAAACTGGTCGTCGAAGATTCCCTTATCGTCGCTATCGAAGCCGACGATGAAGCCGGCATTGATGTCGAGGCCGGCACGCTGGATGCGCGCCAATTTGGCTTCGAGCGAATCTCCGCGCACGTTCTGAAATTTCTTGGTTTCTTTCAGCGAGTCGATGCGCGGCGTTTCGATGCCGATGAAGACGCTGCGAAAATTCGCGCGATACATCATGTCCATCAGCTCAGGATCCTCGGCCAGATCGATGCTGGCCTCGGTCGTCAGACGGAGCGGATAGTTGTGCTCTTCCATCCAAGGAATGAGCTTTTCGAGCAGAGCCTTCGCCTTCTTTTTGTCGCCGATAAAGTTGTCGTCGACGATGAACGCCGAGTGAAACCCGACGCGACGCATGTCATCCAATTCGGCCACGAGCTGCTCGGGCTGCTTGACGCGCGGGCGCCGGCCGAAGATCACGATGATGTCGCAGAACTCGCATTGAAAGGGACAGCCGCGCGAATATTGCAAAGCGCCCGACGCATAGCGACCGACCTTTAACAGGTCGAAGCGCGGGCGGGGAACCTGCGACATGTCCGTGGGCTGGGCCTGTTTGTAGCGCGTCTCGGTGGGCCGGCCACGAGAATAGTCTTCGAGGAATTGGGGCCAGGTCGTCTCCGCCTCGCCGATGAACTTGACGTCGCACAGACCGTCGAAGAATCCTTCGTCGACCGTGACGAAGGGACCACCCACGACAGAGAAGATCTTCATCTCGCGCAATTTGACAAGAATTTCGCGAATGCGATTCTTTTGGACGTTCATACCGGTCACGCCGACCATGTCGTATTGGCTCATCGAATCCCAATCGATGTCCTCGACATTCTCATCGAGCAACGTCACGTTGTGCTCACCGCACAGGCCGGCCACCGAAGAGAGCGAACCCGAGATCATGGTGCTGCGCTTATCGCCCGGATACAGCGGGAGCGCGAATTCGAAGCCCCAGTACGACGGCTCGAAGCGCGGATTGATCAGGCAAATCGAGAGTACCCTTTGCGGGCGGCTCGAGGTGCTCTCGGCTTCCATGACGGTCAACGTATTCGCGTTCATCCTTGCTATTTCCTAGACTCCGCGGCTAACGAAAAGTGACCGCCCATTCAAGCAATGCATGCCGGCGTCCTAAAAAAATATCAACCGCATTAGAACGCTCACGTGTCGCTCGTTCCTGAGTGAAGCAGTGACGCTGGTATCGCGCCGTGCAGGTGCATCCGCACAACGCAGCGGTCTGGGATCTTACGAACTACAGATATAGTAGAAAAGGTCATATTATGGACAACACTAGCGGTTCAAGACCGCATTTCCCGAAAATCTGCGTCGGTTGCCACCTGGCGACAGTACAGCACCATCAAAAACATGCCGAAGCTGTGCGCAATGCGTGAATAATCCTCGAAGGGCGTTGCCACGAAACCAGTGCCTACGAAGATCGGCAACATGATGTCGCCGTAGCCGCGTCAGGGACGGCATCGCGCACAATTTGACGAGGATTTCGCGAATGCGATTCTTTTGGACGTTCATACCCATCACGCCGGCCATGTCGTATTGGCTCATCGAGTCACAATCGAAGTCCTCGACATTCTCATCGAGCCACGTCACGTTGTGCGCGCCGCACAGGCCGGCCACCGAAGAGAGCGAACCCGAGATCCTGGTGCTGCGCTTATCGCCCGGATACAGCGGGAGCGCGAATTCGAAGCCCCAGTACGACGGCTCGAAGCGCGGATTGATCAGGCAAATGGATAGCGTTTTGACGGCGGGCGAAGCGCTGACATCGTCCGCGGTAACCGTCATGGCAGGCGAGTTCATCCTTGAAACTCCCAATGGCTAGCTAACTGGGCCAAGGGGGCCTGGTTGAAATGCACGCCTATTTGCAGACAGCCACAATAGGGTAAATGGATCAATTAACCCACAGCAACCTGGAAATTTGCCGAGATTTGCGTCGAGAGGTCGTCCCCAATCACCTTTCAGAACGGCAATGTGGCTATGCGGCGCGCTGCTAGCGGCCGTGCTTACGCCGCCCTATCAAGAGCTTGAGCCCGACGAGTGCGGCCAGCACGACGGTCGAGGGCTCGGGGACATTCGGCACAACCACGACGGCGGTGGGCCCCTTCACATAAGTTCCCCAAGGTCCGAAACCGCGAGTGGCGTCGGAGGCGATTGTTCGATTGCCGGTCGTGGGTTTGACTTCCAGCACGGCGTTGGTGGCACCGGCGTGGCGTGAAAGCTCGGTTTTACAGAGTCATCACTGGCGTGCCCCTGATGAATCGGCCCGATCGGTGTATTGCGATCCGGCTAGTGGCGTAGCCGCGTCGGGCCAAATTTCAACGAAAAGTCCCTGCTCGCCGAGAGGTAGTTCCGGCCCAACGACAATTGGTCGGAAGCGCCGGTTAATTGCAAACCGAGCGAACGGTGAACAGATTGTCATGAAATGGCCCTCTGTCACCCGCCGACGATTGCTGATCACGGCATTGTTTGGCCTGGGAGTGGCGATCCTGGCGACGGGTATTTATCTAGAAACGCAGAACCCGCGTACCGAGCTTCAAGACGACGACGCGTGGTGCGTTGCAGGACTCGGCACGTCGTTGATCGGAGCCGGTATTGGTTTAAGGGCCGGTGGATGGGGGCGTCCGTTGCAGTTCGCCTTCGTAGCGCCGCCAGTGGGGTATTTGGGCGCAGTAGCGGCGTTTTGGGGTTTTATGGTCTTGTACGTCCTGCTCCGCTGAAGCCTGCCACGATTCGGACTGAGTCCCTCGGCGGCGGCCGGGTACAGTAGGTCAGCCGGTTGAGCGACTTCATAAACAGCCGCTGAGTGCTTTCGCCATGTTCGCCTGTTACTGCAATTATTGCTGGCAAACCCGCACCGGGGACCAGCGCCGGACTGCGGTCAACGGCCGCGATGCTGGCGGGGCTATCCGGTCACGTCTGGATGTTCAGCGAGCTTTTCAACTCAGTGCTTAGATAGTTAGGCCATGCCAGTCTCGTATTTTCCACTATTCGTTTGGGCGACTTTATCCATAGCGGCGGGATTTGGGGGGCTCTGGGCGGTGCGACGTTGGATTTATCCAGAAGCACGCTGGTATGAGTGGGGGATTCTTTGCGCCCTTATCGCGGCCGTGGTACTTTCATTCATTCTGGCACGGTTTGAGTAAAGGACGCGCCCTGCACACATTAAACACCCGCTACCGGCGGCCGGGTCCGGTTGAGCTTTTAGCTCGTTTCCCTATACTGGCCGGTTTGATTCTGGGCCAATTTCGAGCCCGGTATGGGCTGCGCCGCTTGGCGGCGATATCGCGATTCCCCCTTTGCCCCCAGGGTGTCGCCGGAGAGTTTCCCGGCCACCCGCGGCACCCGGTGGGGATCCTATTTGGGGAATCCCCGAGGACGGACTTACGATGGCTGATCTTGTTGGCGTACATGGTGGTTTGAAGGAGCCGGTCAATCGCACGGTGCCGGCCGGTGAAGTCGATTCGTTCAAGTCCAAGGCAGCCAGCCTGGCGAAGGTGCCCGTCTCGGACGCCGATCTGTCGACGGTTTATCGCTTCGGCGACGGGGCGCTCAGCCCGCTGGTGGGTCCGATGGACTCGGCCACCTACAACCAGGTGCTGGAAAAGGGTTTTATCATCCATGAAGGCGAGAAGTACGCCTGGACGATTCCGTTGTCGCTGCCGGTGACCAAGGAACTGGCCGGCAAGCTAGCGACCGGTGAAACCGTAGCGCTGGTGAACACGGCCGGCGACGTCGTGGCCACGCTCGACATCACCGATGTCTTCGAGTGGGACAAGGCCAAATACATCAAGAGCGTCTACCTGACCGAGCGTACCGATCACCCGGGCGCGGATATGGTCTTGAAGGGGGACGCCGACAAGACACACTTGATCGGCGGCACGATCCGTGTGTTGCCGCAGCCGAAGAGCGCGAAGTTCGGCAAGTACGTATTGAGCCCGCGCGAAGTGCGGGACCTGCTGGCCAAGAAGGGGTGGGACCGGGTCGTCGCCTTCCAGACGCGCAATCCATTGCACCGGGCGCACGAATACGCCCTGGTGTACGGCCTGGAAACCTTGCTGCGTGCCGGGCATGACGCCGGCGCGTGCCTGAACCCGTTGATCGGCGAGACCAAGGGGGATGACGTCCCGGCCGACGTGCGGATGCTGACCTACGAGGCGCTGATCGACAAGCGCTCGCTCGGCGAAGGGGATAGCGACAAAACGTTGTGGGAGCCTCGCAAGGAAAGCGTGCCGGACCGTGTGATCCTGCTGGGCCTGGACATCAAGATGTTCTACGGCGGTCCGAAGGAAGCCGTGATGCACGCCATCTATCGGCAGAATTATGGTTTCACGGATATCGTCATCGGCCGCAAACACGCCGATGCACCGTATGCCGACGGCAGCCCGATCTGGGGTGACTTCGACGCGCAAGAGATCTTCGACCGATTGGGCGGCGATCTGCGGATCAAGCCGCTGAAGGTTGGTTTCGCCGCTTACTACGACTCGGCCGGACAGGTCGATCTGATGGAGAAGCACCCGGACGAGAAGCCGGTCTTCATCTCGGGCAAAGACGTTCGCAAGACGTTGCTCGAAGGAAAGACGGTCGATCCGCGGATCATGCGCGAAAGCACGTCGAAGATCCTGGCCCACGCCATGTCGCACGTGAAGTAGTCGACGAGCTCGCCGTTGTGGCGCAAGAGTGGAAAAATCAAAAGGGTCGGCGTGCCATGCACGTCGGCCCTTTTTTTGTTGCGCGTGCCCGGGCAACGCATGCTCGTTCGAGAACAGCTTTAGCGAACGGTTGCCGGCTGCTCGTTGGCCATGCGCGCGTGGTCCGCTTGTCGCAACGCGTCCACGATGCAGTTGGCAATAATCTCGTGGGCTTGCGCGTTCGGATGCGTATCGACCATGCGCGGCGGCTCGCCGCGCCAGTTGGCGTACGTCTTCAGATAATTTTCCTGGTCGCGCTCGGTAAGCTGCTCGATCATGGCCTCGTGCGCATGCGCCAACGGAACGCCCAGCTCCGCCAGGTATGCCGGCACGGTGACCGGCTCGCTGCTGCCGCCGAGTACGACGACCACCATTTGGGCCTGCGCGTCCTGGCAGAGCTTTTCGAGCTCGCTATAGCCGGCAGCCACGACTTGCTCGGCGTCACGGCACGGTACGGGCGTCAGCCCCAGACGTTGTTTCACCGAGGTCGCGCTGCGCCCCAGGTCGTCATGAATCTTCAGCGGGATCGCATGCCGCGCGGCGAACGACAGGAACTCGCCGAACGATTTGGGCGTGTCGCGATAGTGGCTGAAATCTTGCGGGCTCCAGGCAAAGACCGGCCGGGCGATCTCAAGCTTGCCTTCGCGCTCGCAGAAATAGGGACCTGGCATCGCCCCGTAATACGACGGCAAATAGCACGTCATCGATCGATCGAGCAGCCAGGGGGAATATTGCACCACGACGAGGTCCGGCTTATGCCGGGGAATCAACTCGCGGGCGAGCAGCACCATCTGGGCCAGCCCATAGCTGCATTTGCCGGCATTCAGCACGGTACCTTGCAGTTCCTTTTGCAGTCGAAAGGCAAATGTCTCCTCGGCAGGACAGGCATCACCGAAAGTGAACGAGCAACCGAGCGTGAGAATGCGCAATCCGTCGGCGCTGGGCGTAGAGGCGTTCGCTGCCGGTGGGACGCGAAAGCCATTCTCGTCGTAGCGAATCGGCAAATCCGGACCGATGGCGAAGGTCTGCTCTCCCTCACTGCCCGGGATCGAGGCGTAGCCAAGCTCGGCGTCAGCGCGATGAACTGTACCGCGCCAGCCGCGCCGGTCATCCTTCAGGTAGCGGTAAACTTTCCAGCTCCAGCCAACGCACCACAGCGAATAGCCGGCCACGAGGAAGAACGACAGAACGAAGAGCGCAAAAGCCGCCTTCTTGCGCGGCGACAACGTGATGGCCGGCGTCGGGTGCCGCGGCGCCTGTTCCGTTTGACGCATCGAATGGATTCTCCCAGCAATGATCGTGCGCGCTGTGGGTGAGCGCAGCCGTTTTCGCAGTCGTCCCGCGCATTAGATCGGCCGTCGAAACGGTATCGCGGCGCGCGGTCGAGCGAGGGGCCGCGGATTCTAGGCGAAACGATTTACCAGCGGCAAGGCGAGGAGTCGCCAGCGCTAGCGTCGCCTGGGCAAGGTGCTCGAGGTTGTCTCAAAACCTGCGAGGGGTGCCACTGCTGGCTCGTCCAGCAGTGCGGATTCGCGAGAAGACACTGCTAGACAAGCTAGCAGTGGCACCCGAATGTCGGCAGACAGTTCGTTTCGACATAGCTAACAACGTCGAGCATAAGACCACTCGATCGAACGATTACCCGCCGAAGAGGTCTTTGTACGTGGTGCGCGCGGCTTGGATGCCTTGCTTCAGTGCCAGCACGTCGGCCCCCAGGCTGAGCATTCGGCAGCCCTTGTCGTAGCAGCGGTGCGTGTATTCTGGATTCGGCGCCACCGTGCCCCAATGCTTGCCGTGTTTCCGGCAGGCCGCCGCGACATGATCGAGCGCTTCGATCACTTTCGGATGCGAGAACTGGCCCAGCACGCCCATGGCTTGCGACAGGTCGCTCGGCCCGACGAACAGGAGATCGACCGCGTCGTTGGCCGCGATGGCATCAACGTCGTCCAGCGCGCCCAACGTTTCGATCTGGATTGCCAGGAACTGCTCGCGGTTGGCGTCAGCGGCAAATTGCTCCTGCGACTTATGCGTGTACAGGGCGTCACGCCCCGAAGTGTTCATGCCGCGCAAGCCACGCGGCGCGAACTTGGCCCAGGTCACGAACTCCTCGGCATGTTCGGCCGACTTGATTTGTGCGGCCATCACGCCGCCGGCGCCTGCTTCCAGGTTCTGCGTCACCAGGGCGTAATCCGTGGGGGCCATGCGGACGAAACAGTCGAAGTTGTTGGCCCGCGCGCAGGCGGCGGCCAACTGGACTTCCTGGTACGAGAGGCCGCAATGTTCCTGATCGAGCCAAAAGCCGTGAAAGCCACCGGCCAAGCCGAACAGGTCGATCGTTACCGGATGCGTAAGCCGACCAAGGGCAAAAACCCGCACTAGCTCACCTTTGGCCAGCAATTCGCGAAAGCGACTCATAATTGGAAAATCCTCAGGTGGGAAAGTTGTGGGGTGGGTAAGCAGCGACGATAGCAGGAAAGGCGTTTCGGGCGACCTGACGAGGGGTCTGGACACCCACAAAAGCCGAGCAAAGTCTGACAGTGACTGGGGTTAGCGTCAAGCGGCGGGGCCGTGGCCCGAATACCGCCGGATCCCCTCGAATCGGGCCCGAAAATATTTCTCCCCAGGACGCGAACCTCCTTCCAGGCGGGGTGTCCAAGAGGCATACGGCGGACATTTGGTTCGTCCGTGGCCGGTCAGGTCGTTTCCGGATTGACTTTACGGATCGACCGTGACAGGCTTACTTAGTTGGTGCCGGGCTCGCCCGAGAACCGACATAAGTAAATGAGTGATTTAGGTCCGCCCCTTCCGCGACGCGTTTAACGCTTCGCGGGAAAGCGGAATCAACGACTCGTTCCTTCATACTCTCCAGAAGCGCCAAGCGCACGGAGCCACAGATGCGTACCAACATCAATCGCAACACGCTGATCGACAACCTTGCTAATCGCCAGGGTCGTATCGTCGTTGCCGCGAATGATCGGGTACGTAGCGTGGACGTTACGCGGCCCGTCTCAGGGCAATTCTTTACGGCGCTAGTCGGTTATCAGGGTGCGCTTAAGCGCGCTATGAAACCGGCAGCTACCGGCGCAGCCGCCGGCATGGAAGCAGCGATTAGTTCGCTCGCTTCCATTACCAGTGGGCTGCTGTCGCGATGCTGGCATACGCCGAGCGTTATGCCGCATCATGCGGTCGTCAGGGTCAGTTCCTAGTCCGCTAAGCAAGCGAATTACGAACCAAAGATCACGACGACAGCCGGGCGGCAGCCCCTGGCCGCGGCGATAGGCCTTTTCACGCCTATTCCGCACGCTAAGGACTCGCGCGTTTTCCTGAGCCTATTGCACCGTGCCCGCAGCACGGTTTTCACGGAGAGAGCCATGATCGTTCTGACCGAGTCCAGTCAAGAAAAAGTGCTGTTAGCGGCCCAAGTCCGCTCTGCCCAACGAGGCAACCGAGAAGCGTTCGGTCAATTGGTCGAGCGGTTCCAGCAATCCGTCTACGGCGTCGCGCTGCGACGGTTGCGCAATCATGCCGAGGCGCAGGAGTTGACCCAAGAGGTTTTCGTCCAGGCCATGCGGAAAATCGTGCAACTGCGCGAGCCGGAGTGCTTCGGCGGCTGGTTGCGGCAGATCACGACGCGGATGGCGATCAATCGGTCGCTGCGTGCCGGCCCGGTTGTGCCCACCGATCGCGAGATGCTCGAGGCCAATTGTGTCGAACGGCGCACGCCGTTGGCCGTGGCGCTCGATCGCGAGCAGGCCAGCCAGGTGCGGGCCGGCCTGGGCCGGTTGCGGCGGATGGATCGCGAGACATTGGAAGCGTTCTACGTGCGCGGGCAGTCGTTGATCGAAATGAGCGACGAGTTCGGCTCGCCGGTCGGCACGATCAAGCGACGATTGCACGTGGCACGGAAGCGGTTGGCGCGCGAGCTGGAAGAGCTGGCGCCGGCCTGAAAATATCGATAAGCCGTCGCAACAGGCGGCTACTAATATCTAATATCCGCCATCACGGCGGACGCAGCCCCCCCTGCGAAGAAGCCCGGACGAATCGGCCAACGAGGTCGAGTCGCGCCGGGCTATTTTTTGGCGAGCGCCGCAACGGCCAGGGCAATCCAGCCGGCGATGAAGCCCAGACCGCCGATCGGCACGATCGCGCCCAGGATCTTCGGCCCGCCCAAAGCTATTCCGTACAGCAGACCGGAAAAAATCACAATGCCGGCCGTGAAGCACAGGCCCGCGATGTTCAGCGCCGGCGCGCTAAATTGCAATCCGATGAGGCCGACCAGTACGAGCGCGAGCGCGTGATACATCTGATACCGGACCGCGGTTTCGTAAGTATCGAAGGTACCTGACTCTTGCAGGCGGTCCTTCAAGCCGTGTGCACCAAAAGCGCCGGTACCCACGGCCAAGGCGCCCATCACGGCGCCGACGATGATCCAGGTGCGAGGAGACAACGTGTTCACTCCGATTGGTGCAAACGATCAATAGTGTGCAGTCAATTAATCACGTCGCGGGCAAGGCGTGCTGACAGCGCTCGCGGCGGCCCGTCCGAGGCGAGGAGCGCTCAGTCGAGCACTTTCAGCTTGATGTTTTTATACCAGCAGTTCGACCCGTGGTCTTGGAGGCCGATGTAGCCGCGCCGCGGGTGATTCTTGTAGGCGATATCGAACTTGTGGGGCGTGCCGTCGGGTCGCAGGTTCGGCTGCGTGAACAGATCCAGATCCATGTGCGTGACCTGCTCGCCGTTAATCACGACGTCGATCAGATTCTTGTTGCACGTGATCTCGATGTGATTCCACTCGCCGATCGGCCGCATCGCATTGCGGGCCGGCTTGACCAGGTCGTAGATCGCGCCGGTGTCGGTGAAACCGGCGGTCGCGGTATCGTCGAGTGCAACCTCGAGACCATTAAACCCGACGTCCTTACCCGGGCGTGGCTCGAGCGGAAACGTGCGAATGAAGATGCCGCTATTGCAGCCTTTGCTCAACTTGAAATCGAGCGCGAGCCGAAAATTCTCCCACGGCTGATCGTGGATGATCATGTAACCGCCGCTGCCGTGCGGGTTGAGCGTGCCGTCTTGGACGGGCGTTTTGCTCGCGGCGAGCGTGCTGGTCTTCCAGCCGGTATGGCCATCGAACAGCAATTGCCAGCCGTCTTTCTCCTCTTGCTCGGTGAGCATGTTATCGGCGGCGGCAGACGGTGATCCGAGAAAGCCAATCAATCCGCACACGAAAGTCAGACGGAGTGCCCAATGAGAATTATCGATCACGATGTTCCTCGACTGTTAGATGGTTTAGGGACGCCTATTTCATGGCGTTTTGTTTTTAACCGTCTTGGGACCATACCGTGTGCTCCTGGTACTGTCCCAGTTCAGCGATGGTCGGTCGTGGCATGTCACGACGATCCGATTGTGCGAAGAAGTCGGCGATCGAAAGAAGTCTATTGTCATGACGCAGCGAGGATTCTCGAAAGTCCTTTCGATGACAAGTGTATCGTTATCGCGCTGCTTGACGAGAAATACACCACGGATCGAAGGCTCAATGGTCCGATAGATGGTATCGATGTCGTAGGAAAACCGCACCTTCTTCAGAAATGCGGGCGTCGTCGGATATCCGACGCGCCGATACCAATACGCTCGGATTAGGAGTCCGACCGCCAGAACGGCACCAAACGCAGCACATATACCTAGAAAATAGTGGATAAACATCGTCTTCACCGACGCCTGGACGGTAGGTTGATTCTAACCATGCAGGGAGCGCGTCAACAGTTCCAGCCGGCGAGGGCAGTACGGGCGTCTGGTACTCTTGACGGCTTGTTGGGAGGTAGTGCTTCACTCTGATGGACGAACCGGCCGCGCGCTTTTCGGCTCCGCACGGTAGAATCTGAGCATGGGCAAGTTTCTCCCTCGATGGTCTTGGTTCCGGGTCTCGTTGAGGGGGCTATTTGTCGCGCTGACCGTGTTTTCTGCTTGGCTCGGCTGGGAACTGAATTTCATCCGGCACCGGCAGTCACTTCGGAAGGAAATGAGGCGCGCGGCGGCCATTTTCGCGTTGCCTCTGAATACCTAGCGCAAATCAAGCATTTGTCGGCCAGCACGCCGGGCGTTATTCCGATCTCTGCCGAGGTTGAATACGAGTTCAGAGAAACGATTCCGATTTGGCGAAGATGGCTTGGTGATAAGACTTTTGACACCGTCGGCCTGCCGCATGACGCAACCAAAGAGGAGTTAGCACGCGTCAGGGGCGCCTAAAAGGAGTCCGAAGTCGTTAGACAGCTACCACCCGATAAAATGCCCAAGTATTACGACTAACCCCATGACCCGCGACCGGTTCGACAACCTCGGACTGACTCACTACGGCGGCGTACAATTGACGTAGATTGTTTGACCAAACAGGGCATACTTCGACGGTCGTGCCGTCTCTGCTCTTTTCGTGTGACTTGTGGTTTTCTATATGTTGGACGAATTCGGAAATGAGGCGATGGGGCGTCCCTCGGCGGATGAAGACAAGTCGTGTGCGCGCCGGCCGGCTTGCCCGGTCTGTGGCGGGCATCTGGTCGAGCAGCGGGCCAAGTTGATCTGCTCGCGGTGCCACACCGTCTGCGAAACCTGCTGCGAAGGGGGCGCCGGCGGTTGAATCGTCGGCAGAAGTACGGCGGAGCTAAGAGTCTGCGTCGTGTCTTCTGTAGCTGGCCTCTTCGAGGCCGGGACTTTATCGCAGCGCCCCGGGGTCGAAGACCTCGGCTACAGACTTTGCGGTTGCATCGCGCGGAAGTTTCTCGACGACCATCTCGCGCCGTGTGATAATCGAGCCTGCGCGGGACAGCTCCGGCCCGATCGGCCGCTGCGAAGGTGCCTGCGACAGTTCAATTCCACGGAACTCGAGCGCGAGGTCGTCATGAATTCTGCAAGCGCGGATCGACGGTTTCACTTTGCCATCTCGGGCCTGATCTGCTTCACGACTGTAATGACGGCGCTCGCCGCCAGCGACGCGCGTGCTCAAGAAGGGGCAAGCGTCTTTACGATGAAGGTCGACGGATCGGATGTGCAGCAATTGCCGCGCGTTCCGGGCACGGTCTGGAACGGTTCGCCCAGCTACTCGCCCGATGGCAAGACTATCGCTTTCGACGGGTCGTCGGAAGTATTCGGCGGCGCGCCGACGCACATCTTCGTCACGAGCATCGCCGATCCGCAGGCCGAGCCGAAGGATCTGGGATTGGGGAGTTGCCCGGCCTGGTCGCGAGATGGGAAAACGCTGATCTTCGACATGAAATCGAACAATGCGGCGGGACTGAAAACGGGCGTGTGGACGATGAAGGCCGACGGCACGCAGCGCCGCTGGTTCTGCGACGGCGAGCGAGCACGCTGGTCGCCGGATGGTAGCGCGGTGGCCGTCAGCGATAATTACGAAGGTTCGCCCACGTTGTTTCTGCACGGCGCGAAGTCACGGCGGCGATTGCTGTTCGATAAATACGATCGCTTGGTCGGCGCGACATGGTCACCCGACGGCAGCAAGCTGGCCTTCATCGGCATGCACAACAAGGAAGCGGAGCTTGGCATCCTCGATCCTAACGGTGCAAAGGAGTCGTTCGCTGTGCGCTGGACGGGGAACATCGGTTGGCAGCCCGCCTGGAGCCCTGACGGCAAGCAGATTTTGTTGTGGGTCAAAGATGACCAAGGGGCGTCGCGATTGAACCTGATCGCGGTCGAAGGGACCGAGGGTCCGCGCGAGATCCCGGGCCAGCAAGGGAAATTCAACTCGGACGCGACATGGTCCCCGGACGGCTCGCGCATCACGTTTGCCAGCGATCGCGGGCTGTAGGTCTCGGACGGAAAGGCGGCAATGGCCGCCTTTTTAGAGACGATCGACTTCCGCCGTGCTAGCGGCCTCGATTCTGCCCTTGGGGTGTCTGGCGTGTTGTCGGTATGATTCGCCGCCGCGCGCAGGCGCTGGCCCAGCATTGCTGAATCATCAAACGGCCCGGGCGCGCGCATGGCCCCGGTGACGACACCGCAAAGGATGGCACTCATGCCGCTACGGGAAGAATTCGAAAGCGTCGGAAATTGGCTCTTCTGTTGGCGCAGCTATCTACCGTTGGCGCTGGTACCGGTCCTGGCCGTGGGCTTGTGGGAAAATCGCGTCACGGGATTCGTACCGCCCTTGTGGTGGACGCTGGTCTGCTTCGCCGTCTCGCTGGCCGGGCTGGGTGTGCGCATCTTGACGATCGGCTTTACTCCGGCCGGCACGTCCGGTCGCAACACCAACGGGCAGCGTGCCGACGAGTTGAATCACTCGGGCATTTACTCCACGGTGCGTCACCCGCTGTACTTGGGAAATTTCCTGATGTGGCTGGGCGTCACGATGTACAGCGAACTGTGGTGGCTGGTCGCGATCGTGTCGTTGATCTTCTGGATCTACTACGAACGCATCATGTTCGCCGAAGAGGAATTCCTGCGGCGCAAATTCGGCGAGAGTTATGTCAAATGGGCCGCCAATACGCCGGCCTTCCTGCCGAGCTTCAAGAACTTTCGCCGTCCGTCGCTGCCGTTCTCCGTCCGCAACGTGCTGAAGCGCGAGTACTCGGGCATGATGGGCGTGATCCTCACGTTCGCCCTGCTGGGGCTCAGTGAGCACCTGGTCGTCGAAGGGCGCGTGGCGCTCGACCCGGCATGGCAATTGATCTGCCTGGTCGGCGTGGTGCTGTACTTCGTACTGCGCACGCTGAAGCGTCAGACCCGATTGCTGGAAGTCGAAGGGCGGTAACTGCCCTAGGGCGAAACAACCCTGCCGGCTTTTTCATGCGCCGGTGGTCAAGATTGATGTATGACCAGATCACCACGTCGCCGATCATGTTTACGATCGTGGCGTCGGGGGCTCGTCCAATGGAGGGTCGTTTGGGGTGATCAGCCACGCAAACCATGCAAGAAGCCCGAAGCCAACGAATACTAGCGCGACTGCCGCGATCGCAAAGCCCACAAGAAAGAATATCGGGTTTAGAGTACTAGCAATCATTGACGCCACTGCCGCCAACGCGGTGACGACGAGCGCTGTTCCGAGCCCGAACTGAAACCTTGGGCGACGGTTGGAACGAGTGACGGTCATTCGGCGTTCAATTGAAAAAGCGCTGGCCTTTGACTAAACGTTAAGCCGGCACCAACCGCCCCGCAAGGTTGCCGCTTCGCGGGCAGGCTGCGTATACTTGAGGTGTGGCCTTTTTGTGCCCTCCACCTCTCGCCAACATCGGCGTTCGCCGCTGCGACGCCCACCTCTCTGATGGTCAACGACCGATTGCGGCAGCGCATTGCGTGGGAAGCTGCGCGACTGTTGTATCGCCGCCAGGAATCCGAGTTTTATCGCGCCCGCCTTAAGGCCGCGCGGCTGCTGTCGACCGATCCGGTGCCGCCGCACGAGATGCCCAGCCGGCGCGAGATTCACGAGCAGATCGAGGCCCTCGCCCGGCTGTCGCAGTTGGAAACCGGCCGCACTTCTGACGATGTTGAATACACGCTCCCCAGCCCGCCCGAAGAACTGCTCGTGCCAGATCGCTTCGTGGTCTATCGCGGGCTGCTCGCGCCGCTCGAGAAGGTGATGCAGAAGCCGCTTTACCATCCCGAGGGGGACGCACTGTACCACAGCTTGCAGGTATTCGATCTGGCCCGCGACGAGCTTCCCTACGACGAAGAGTTTTTGCTGGCGGCGCTACTGCACGATGTCGGCAAGGGGATCGATCCGCAGGATCACATCGCGGCCGCGCTCGAAGCACTCGACGGCCACATAACGCCACGCACCGCCTGGCTGATCGAACATCATTCCGAGGCGTCGGCCCTGCGCGATGGTACGCTGGGAGTGCGCTCGCGGCGCCGGCTGGAGGAGTCCGAGAGCTTCGACGAATTGATGCTGCTAAGTCAATGCGATCGCGCCGGCCGGCAGGTGGGCGTACCCACCAGCGACGTCGAAGATGCGCTCGACTACGTCCGCGAACTCGCGGCCGATTGCGACAAAGAGTAAAGGCTGCCTCGCCACACGCACGGGCGTGCCACTGCCGACGGCTTGCGCAGCAGTGTTGATTAAATTGTGGGGTTAACACACTAGCCAGAAGCGCGAGCGAGGGGCGTTCTCGGCCGCAGGTATTCGAAGATGGTGTGTCGCGGACACACCCTAAGGGTCGATGCAAAAGACCCTCGCTGGCGCTTCGGGCTGGTTTCACCTGCCTGCTGTTCAACTACCACTGCCATCTGCCGACTAACGAAGGCCGACTATTCCGCGTCACATTTTTACTGCTTCGTTGATCATATTGATGTAGGACGAGAAGGCACGGAAGATCATGCAGATGATGATGATCGCCACGATGCCCCACACGGCCCAGCCGGCCAGCGTGGTCAGCGTTTTTACGGCGTGACGAGCCCGCTCGTGATACTCGTGGGCCAGGTTTTTCATGGCCTCGGGCAGCCGCCCGCTGCGTTCGCCGACTTCGACCGAGGCTAGAAACTCGAAGGGGAACGCGCCGGTATTGCTCAGCGCCTCATGTACTTCGTGTCCGGCGCGAATCGTGTTCACGACATCCGCCGTGTGGCTCGTATAGAAAACGTTCCTGGTGCTGGCCAGGCTGAGCTTCATGGCGCGCATCACCTCGACGCCAGCCTCCATCGTCAGTTCCATGGTCCAGGCCATGTTCGCCAGCGCGATGGTGCGCAGCGGTCCGCCAATGCCGGGGATGGAGAGCACGGCTTTTTGCACCGGCTCGGTCCAAGCGACCCCACGCCGCATGGCCTGGTAGAGGAAGATGCCTCCGCCGGCGATACTCCCCAGGATCAGGCAGTAGATGACGAAACCTTCCTCGCCGACGAGCCCCAGCCCCAAGATATCGACGCGCTGCGAGCCGTTCCGGGCGCCGAGCATGCCCGAGACGATGATCATGATGCCGATGATAACCAGCGAGATGCCCAACTCGATGCAGGGCATCGTGACGCTCGACACGAACGAACGGCGCAGCCGCAAGCGCTCTTCGTAATGCTCGGCCAGATGGCGAAACACTTCGGCCAGATGCCCCGTGTGTTCGCCGATGCGGATGATCTCGTGTACCAGCGAAGGAAAATAATTACCGGTGCGGGCAAAGCCTTCGGCCATCGTATCGCCGGCGGCGACGGCGTCGTTGATCTCGGAGAGCTTCGCGCGCAACAGGGGACGCCGGGTCGCGGCAACCTCGCGCTCGACGACGCGTCGCACCTCGATACCACTGGACAGCGCGATCGACATGCGACGGCTGAGCTGGGCCAGATCGCGCAGCCCAATGCGCGGCGAAAAGAGTTCGATCATGGCGAAGTGTGCCTCGGTTCTGGACCGCGCGGCGTACCCCTTGGCCGCCACGTGGACGAACGACAATTCAAGCTATCCCAGCGGCCGGCGCTTGTCGAGGATTTTCGCTGCCGGATGCTGGGGCCGCCTGGAATTCGCTTCGAGCGGTGTGGGTAGCGATCCAGGGGGATGGTCCGCAGATTACGCAGATGGACGCAGATTTGAAAACGCGTAGTTTCCCCAGATTTTTCATCTGCGTAATCTGTGAAATCTGCGGATCAAAATCTTGGTGGTTCTGATTGAGGCGTTCTTACGCCAGCAGCTTTTCGACCACGCGACCGTGTACGTCGGTCAGGCGGAAGTCGCGGCCTTGGAAGCGATACGTCAGGCGCGTGTGGTCAAAGCCCAACTGGTGCAGGATTGTGGCATGCAGGTCGTGTACGTGGATGACGTCCTCGACGGCGTTAAAGCCCAGGTCGTCGGTGGCGCCGATCGTGGCGCCCGGCTTGAAGCCGCCGCCGGCCAGCCACATGGTAAAGGCATTCGGATGATGGTCGCGCCCGTCGTCTCCTCCCTGCACCATCGGCGTGCGGCCGAACTCGCCACCCCAGATGACGATCGTGTCTTCGAGCAGGCCGCGCTGCTTGAGATCGGCCACCAGGGCCGCACAAGCCTGATCGGTGTCTTTGCAATTCTTTTGCAAGTCGGCTTTCAGATTGCCGTGTTGATCCCACGCCTCGTGGAACAGTTGCACGTAGCGAACGCCGCGCTCGATCATGCGCCGCGCGAGCAGGCAGTTGTTGGCGAACGACGGCTTGCCCGGCTCGGCCCCGTACATGGCCAGCGTTTCGGCCGATTCCTGTCCGAGTTCCATCAGCTCGGGCGCGCTGGCCTGCATGCGATAGGCCATTTCGAACGAATTAATACGCGTAGCGATTTCGGGATCGCCGATCGCATCGAGTCGGCGACGATTCAGATTCGCCAGCGTATCGAGCGATTCGCGCTGCATCTGCCGATCGACGCCCGGCGGATTCGACAAATACAAGACCGGTTCGCCGCTGGTGCGGAAGGCCACGCCTTGATAGACGGTGGGAAGAAAGCCCGATCCCCAATTCGAATTGCCGCCGCTGGGCCCCTTCTTGCCCGAGTTCATCACGACGAAGCCGGGCAGGTTCTGCGATTCGGCCCCCAGACCGTACAGCGTCCAGGCCCCCATGCTCGGCCGGCCGAATTGCTGGCTGCCGGTGTTCATCATGATCTGGCCTGGCGCATGATTGAACGCATCGGTCACCAGCGATTTCACGATGGTGATATCGTCGGCGATGCCGGCCAGGTGAGGCAGCAGTTCGCCGATCTCGGCGCCGCAGCGACCGTGCCGCGCGAACTTGAAGCGCGGGCCGAGCAGCTTTGAGTTCGGATTGATGAACGCGGCTCGATAGTTCTTGATCAACTCAGCCGGCGGCAACTGGCCGTCGAACTTCGCCAGCTCAGGCTTGTTGTCGAACAGTTCCAAATGGCTGGGCGCGCCGGCCATGAACAGGAAGATGACACGTTTAGCCTTGGCCGGATGATGCGGCGCGCGGGGCGACAGCGGGTCGGTCGCCGCGGCCGACGAGGCGGTGGCCGCCCCGGATGATGAATCGCCTCCCAGCAAGTGAGCGAGCGCCATCGTGCCTAGGCCGATGCCGCAATCGCGCATGAACCAGCGGCGGGCGACGAGGCGCGCGGCGATCGCTTGGTCAGATTTGTTGCCGTCTTTCACAACGTGGTCCTTGTTGATGGCACTCGTTTATTCTTTGGTGATCGTTTCGTCCAGGTTCAAGAGCACGCGCGAGACGGCCGTCCAGGCGGCCAATTCGGTCGGCGTCGCTCCGCCGGGGACGCTTTCGGGAGTCACAATCTCGCTCTCGGGCAGGCCGATAATCTGTCGGGCGTTCAGCCAGCCGGCCGCCACGCGCTCTTTTTGCGCGACGTAGAACCGCGCGAGCTCGGCCAATTCTTCCGCCGACGGCGGACGGGCCACGCACAGGCGGAACGCGTATTCCAGGCGCGCGGCATCCGAGGGCTTTGCTTCTTTCAACGTGCGCCGCGCGAGGGCTTGCGCGCATTCGACGGCGACTGGCTCGTTCAAGCCGACGAGCGCTTGCAGCGGCGTGTTCGAACGGACGCGGCGGACGCAAGAGAAGTCACCGTTGGGTCCGTCAAACGTTTGCAGCACTGGATAAGGAAGCGAGCGGTAGCGGAAGGTGTAGAGAGCGCGGCGATAGCGATCTCCGCCCGACGACGTGGGCCACGTCTTCGGACCGTAGCTGACCGGCGGCAGCAGCATGAATTCGGGAAGCGGCGGAAAGACGCTCGGCCCGCCGATACGCGCGTCCAGCAGCCCGCTGGCCGAGAGCGCGACGTCGCGCACCACCTCGGCCTCGACGCGCAAGCGCGGCCCGCGGGCGAGCAGGCGGTTGTACGGATCGCGAGTGAGCAGATCCGGCGCGACGCGTGACGATTGTTGATAAGTGGCCGACGTGACGATCTGACGATGCAGTTGCTTCAGGCTCCAACCGTGTTCCATGAAGTCGACGGCCAACCAGTCCAATAATGCCGGATGCGACGGGGCTTCGCTCTGCGTGCCTAGGTCTTCGCTGGTCGCGACCAGTCCGGTGCCGAAGTAGGCTTGCCACACGCGATTCACCAGCGACCGGGCCGTGGTCGGCGAACGACGATCCGCCAGCCAGCGGGCGAACGACAGCCGCGTCGGCTTTGCGTCTTCCATCGGGTGCAGGAACGCGGGCACGCCGGGCGTGACCGTGCGATCAGGCTTGAGGAAATCGCCACGCTTCAAAAGGTGCGTCTCGCGTGGCTCGCTGCGCGGCAACAGCGCCAATTGCGAAGATCCGGCCGGATGAGTCTGCCACAGCGTTTCGATTTGTGAGTTCGCCTCTTGCGACTCTGGCACCGTGGTACGCCAGTAGCTGAACAGCGCGGCGACTTGACGCGGAGAGCGCTCGGCCGGCGGCACGCGCAAAAGATCGCGCACCGCGGCTGGCAGCGGATCAGCCGCGACGTCTGCAGCCGCAGTGACCGAGAAGCGGAAGCGGCCCAGGTTGTAATTCTGATTGTCGTCGCTGTTCCAGCCGCCGTGATTCTCGACGAGCGACACGTTGAGGATCGTGCCCCCCTCATTCGTAATCGGCTGCTCGGCGGTGAATACGGCTTTGCGCGGTTGATTGCGCCGGCCGGGTCCGTTGTCGGTACACCAGGCGGTGTCGTTATTGGCGTCGATGGCGAAGGCGATGCCGCCTGTCGTCCGCTTATTCTTCGATCGATCGTCGTAGATTCCGGGCAGCGGAGCTTCGGCCGGATTGACATCAGCCGTGGCGGTTTTGAATTTCACCTTCTCGCGCTTGTCAGGCGTGGTGGTGGAAACCGCCTCGACGGCGAACTCGGATAGTGCAGCCGTGCCCAGGATCGATCGGCCGGGACCGGATAGGGGCAGATTCGGATCCGTGAGCAATTCCAGCCGGAAGGCATTGATCGGCGTGACGTCGGTGCGAATCGTCATTTGCACCGTGTGCTTCGTGGGCGCGTAGCCCGCGGCCAGGATCGATCCGTCCTCTTGCGGCAAGTGCTTCTCGCCACCGCTGGTGTCGACGTCGGGGCGGACGACGATCCACTCGGGCTGGTTGTCGCGCACCGTCGCTTCCCATTGCGTCATACGTTCGAGCCAGTCGGGCGAACGTTCTTTCAAACCGCCTTCGATGCGGCCGATCTCGGCCAGCAGATCCGCGCGACGCATTTGCTCGTCCGGCGTGTAGACCGCGATGTTCGCCTCGTGCGCGTCATTCAACAATGCGAAGACGCGGTAATAGTCTTCTTGCGTCAGCGGATCGAACTTGTGGTTGTGGCACTGGGCGCATTGGATCGTCAGGCCGAGCATGCTTTTGCCGATGGCGTCCATACGATCGAACATGGCTTCCATGCGGAACTGCTCGGGATCGATGCCCCCTTCCTCGTTGGTCATCGAGTTGCGCAGGAAACCGGTGGCCACGATCTGATCCTGCGTGGCGTCGGGCAGCAGGTCACCGGCGATCTGCTCGATGACGAATTGGTCGTACGGCAGGTCGCGATTCAGCGCGGAGGTAACCCAATCGCGATAGAAATATGCTTGCCGCGGCTTGTCTTTCTCATAGCCGTCGCTGTCGGCATAGCGGGCGCCATCGAGCCAGTGCCTGCCCCAACGCTCGCCGTAATGGGGTGAGGCGAGCAATCGTTCGACTGCCCGCTCGTAAGCTCCTTCGCTGGTGTCGGACAGAAAGGTATCGACTTCGGCCACCGTCGGCGGTAGGCCGACCAGGTCGAGTGACAGCCGGCGCAAGAGCGTCGTGCGATCGGCTGCGGGGGAAAGCGCCAGCCGCTCGGCATCGAGCCGGGCGACGATGAACCGATCGATCGTGTTGTGCGCGGCCGCTGCGTTCTGGATCTCGGGCACTGCGGGGAGAACCGGGGCGATGAAGGCCCAATGCGTCGTCTTTGCTTTTTCTTCGCCGGCCAGCTCATCAGGCCAAAGAGCGCCGGCCATGACCCAGGCACGAACGAGTTTGACCTCGTGCGGGTTGAGACGTTCCCCTTCGGGCGGCATGCGGACGTCTTTGTCGTCGCTGGTGATGCGCGACAGCAGCGGGCTCTCGTCTGGCTTACCGGGCGCGATCGCCGCTTCGCCAGACTCGCCGCCGGCCAACGCACGGGCGCGAACGTCGAGGCGATAGCCGGAAAGCTGCTTTTCGGCGCCGTGACACTTCGCGCAGTGCTGTACCAGGATCGGCCGAATGTCGCGACCAAAGTCAGGAGCGGTCTCGGCGGCATGCGCGAACGAAGCCGCGACCGCGAACACCACCGGCACGACAAAACCAACGCGGAGACCGAACAACCGCATGAGAAGACCTGGGGCGGGGAAGGATCGATCGAGGCAGGAGCCGCGTCATCCAGTGTAATGCCGGGCGCGGGGCAAAAAAACCCAGCGGGACGGGTCGCCCGCATGCTGGCGCAGCCCCACGGAAATGCACGGAGAAACCACGATTTAGACGAATGCCGCGAATGGAGGAGATGTCGTGGCATTCGTAGGGTTGCCGATCCTGTCCGGCGCCGCTCGCCCCCCTCGGCGATCGATCGCGTGCTTATACTGTATCAGTGCGCTTGGCCGGCCCGAAAATGGCTTCGTAACGAGCGGGAGCGGCGTCATCTTCGTGACTACCTTGTTGCGTCGTCAACCAGCCGATTGCCCGCTTTGCCATGCCGGCCTCGGTCGACAAATAACCCAACGCTATGGCTCACGAAGACTCGCACAAAATCTCCCTCGCGACGCGAGTCACGCCGATCGTTAGCGCAAGCGGCACAGCTGAGCGATCGTCGGCGATCAGCGTACCGCTCCGGATTGTCGCCGTAGCAACGTTACTGGCCTGCTATCTCGTGCTCGGGCTGAGCGCCTCGTGCCGCAAATCGCAAACCTGTGACGAGGCGGCCCACCTGGGCGGCGGTGTCAGCTATTGGGCGCGGAACGATTACCGAATTCAGCCTGAAAACGGCAACTGGCCGCAGCGCTTCTGTGCTCTGCCGGTTTGGTTAGCCGGTTACCAGCTTCCTTCGACAGACTCGAAGGCATGGCGCGAGACGTGGTTATTCGGCGAGGACTTTCTTTACCGATCCGGCAACGACGCCGATGCCATGCTGCTGCGCGCCCGCGCGATGACCAGCGTCTTCGGCGTGGCGCTGGCGCTGTTGGTCTACTCCTGGTCGAGACAACTGTTCGGCCCCCTGGCAGGACTGATCAGCCTGACGCTGTTTACGTTTTCGCCCACCATGCTCGCCCATGGATTCCTGGTCACTTCGGATATGGCCAGCGCGCTGTTCTTTACCGCCGCGGTCGGATCGCTGTGGCGACTACTACATCGTCTTTCGATCGTCGGGCTTGTCACTACTTGCGGTGCCTTATCGGGCCTGTTCCTGTCGAAATTTTCTGCTCCGATCATCGTGCCCATCGGCCTGCTGTTGGTTGCGGTACGGATTACGGGGGGCGCGCCGCTGATCGTGGGGCGCGCCGCTGGGCGGGAAATTCACGGCCGCGCGCGGCAAATGGCAGTTTTCCTGGGCGTGGTGCCGCTTTTGGTATTTGCCGTGGCGCTATCGATCTGGGCTTCGTATGGGTTTCGCTATTCCACGAACAATCCCGGGCGGAATCCGCCCGACAAGCCGCTGGCGTGGAGTGATGTGGCGACGAAGTCAACCACGGTCAATCGCGCGATTGATGCCGGGCGCGAATATCATCTACTTCCCGAGGCATATCTGTTTGGATTTGCGCACGTGATCCGCCATTCCGAGGCGCGCAGCGCATTCCTCAATGGCGAATATCGCCTCTACGGATGGTTCGGCTTCTTTCCGTATTGCCTTCTGTTCAAGACATCGTTATCGCTCTTTGCGATGCTGGGCCTGGCTGTCGCCGCGGCCAGGATGAGACGGCCCGACGATCGTCGTACCGGCACTCAAGGCTCACCGGGGCTGCTCTACGAACTCACGCCGCTACTCGCATTGCTGGTCGTCTATTGGCTGTTCGCTGTCACGAGCCATTTGAATATCGGGCATCGCCATTTGCTGCCGACGTATCCCGCGATGTTCATTATCGCCGGCATGGCGGCGTGGTGGATTCAATCACCTGCCGGTCGACGCGATGCGTCCCAGGGCACAGCGCCGCTGCCGCCAGACGAGCGCGCAGGCCGGATGGTCGTGACCGTCATGCGTTTGTTGGTTGCCGTCGCGCTAACGGCGTCGATCGTCGAAGGCGTTTGGTGCTGGCCACATTATCTGGCGCACTTCAACATACTCGCGGGCGGAAGACAGAACGGCTACAGGCACCTGATCGACAGCTCGTTGGATTGGAGCCAGGACCTGAAAGAGGTCGGCGTCTGGCTCGAGGTGCACCCGGCCGATCGCCAACCCGCGGAGCGATTGTACTTTGCGTTCTACGGCGCGGCCCCGCCGGCCTATTACGGCATTCATGCCCAGCAGTTGCCGGGCTTCCCGCCGCGCTATCCGTCACACAGTCCTCGCCCCTTGACCGGTGGTACGTACCTGGTGAGCGCGACGATGCTCGATAGCGTGATGCTGTTTAACGCGGGGCGTTGGAATCGCGTCTACGAAGAACGCTGGCAGAACTGTCGGCGAAACGTCCAAGTTTACGACACGCTGTCGAAAACCACGGAAGGTCGCCAGCAGTTGTTCTCGTTTCAGCCCGAGGATCAGTGGACCGAGATGTTCAAGACTTACGAGGATCTGCGTTTCGGCCGTTTGGCCAGCTTCTTGCGGCAGCGCGAGCCCGACGACGAGATCGGTTATTCGATTCTTGTGTTTCGGCTGACCGATGGCGATATCGTCCAAGCGATCGACGGCCCGCCCGGGGAACTACTGGACGAGCCGGAATGGCAAACCGAGTACGACCGTTTGCACGGCAAAGCAAACCTGCATCCGCGCGACTAAGGGGAGAAGCGGAAAGGCCTGCTGACGCGCCTGCCCGATACCGCAGAAACGTAGATAATACGCGTGAACCAAAAGCGATGCCGGCGGTGTAGGGTCTGATAGCGCCTTGCCGGTCGACGGTTATGGGTCAATTCGATTTCTAGAATTGTTCCTTATGGCACGCGGCCGGGTACGATAGGGCAATGACCGAATCCCCTGACGATTGGCGACTTTCATTCCTAGGAGACTATCTGGTAGGAATCGCGTTCTATCGGGCCGCTTACAAGCAGCCTAGCCACGATCATTGCATGGGCTGCTGGGCGACGTTTTTGGAGCATGATCTGCCCGGAAGCACCCATGAGATCCTTCATCACGGCTACACGACCGATGAAGGTCCGTGGTGGATTTGCGATACGTGCTTCCGAGATTTTAAGGATAAGTTTGGCTGGCGCGTGTTGCCGGATTCTTGAAGTCAAGCTGACCCGCTACCCGGCCGACTGGTCGCGGGTCACTGTTGGCGTCCTCCGATTCTGGGCTTCCACCCGAGCCATATCGCAGCAAAGAACGCGAGGCCGATATCGACCGACATGTGCAGCCAAAAGGCTGCATTAAGCGCTAGACAAGCGCCTAAGGCGACTGCGAAAATAACGGTGCCGGCGAAAGCTGTCTTCATGTCCCGATTCTACCAAACGGCCCATACCGCTCCTGAAAAATCTCAGATTCAAAGTAAACCAGTACCGGTCGACCCCAAATTTGACGCCGCGTAACGCCAGCTTTAGCATGAGGGCGATCCTGCCACGCTAGTTCCCACCTGATTCTGCAACCTGCAGGCCTTGGCAATGCTCTACATCCGCGGCACTTCGTCGGACGCTCGACGCGCGTGGTCGCGGCGCGATGTGTTGCGCGTGGGGTTGGCCGCCGGCGCGGGATTGGCAGGTGGGCTGCCACTGGCGCATGACGCGGCGTTCGCGGCGCCGGTCGGTGGCGGCGCGGCAAGCTTCGGCCGGGCCAAGTCGCTGGTGCTGGTCTATTTGTTCGGTGGGCCGAGCCACATCGACATGTGGGACATGAAGCCCTCGGCTCCCACCGGCATTCGCGGCGAGTTCCAACCGATCGCGACGAACGTGCCGGGCATCGAGATCACGGAGCACTTGCCGCAACTTGCTCGCTGTGCCGACCAGTACGCGATCATCCGCTCGCTAACACATGGCGACAGTTCGCACGGCTCGGCCAGCCATACGATGCTCACCGGGCGGCGGCCGCGCAACTTGGGCGAGGTACCGCCGCGGGAAGATGATTTTCCGAATTTCGGCGCCGTGCTCGGCAAGCTGCGACCGACGGCCCCCGGTACCACGCCGTTCGTTTCCTATCCGTGGAACATTTCTACGAGCACCAACGTCGTGCCGGGGCAGAATGGCGGCTTCCTGGGTCAATCGTTCGATCCGTGGCGCGTCGAACCATCTGCCGCTGCAGCAACGGGGCCATCTGCCGGTACCGCGGCGAATCGGCCGACGTTTGACGTGCCGCTGGCGAACTTGCCCGACGGTGTTGATCCGCGCCGGCTGCAAGCGCGGCGGCGATTGCTCGACGATTTGGCCACATCGCGTGCGAGCGCTTCGTTCGGCGAGCTGGCCACGATCTACGAGCGCGCCTTCGATCTGCTGCTGTCGCCAAAATTCCTGGAAGCATTTCGCGTCGAGCGCGAGCCGGAAGCGGTGCGCGAACGCTACGGTCAGAATGTGTTCGGACAGAGCCTGCTGCTGGCCCGGCGATTGGTCGAGTCGGGCGTGCGAACAACCGTTGTGTATTGGCCCGATCGGTCCGAGCCCGAGGCATTCAATAATAATGGCGTGGTCGACAAGGTGGCCGTGGCGGCGTGGGACACGCATGGCCATCACGTTGGTAATACGCCGAACTTTCCGCGTTTGAAGGATCACAATCTGCCCCCCTTGGATCGTGGGCTGACGACCTTCCTGGCCGATCTGGGCGAACGCGGCCTGCTCGATGAAACTTTGGTGGCCGTGACGGGCGAGTTCGGCCGCTCGCCGAAGATCAACGGTGACGCCGGCCGGGATCATTACGGCAATGTCTTCTCGGCAATGTTGGCCGGCGGCGGAATCAAAGGGGGCCAGACGTACGGGACGTCCGACAAGATCGGCGCCTTTCCGGCCGATCGGCCCGTCACGGCGGGCGACTTCGCCGCCACGCTCTACCATGCGCTGGGCGTGCGACCCGAAACCGAAATCCGCGACCGTTTCGACCGGCCGATGCGCGTGGCCGACGGAGGACCGGTGTGGGATTTGTTTTCGTAGGCGTTCCGTTCGCGTCACGAATGCTTGGCGGTGAATATCGACGGCCCAGAAGTCTCCACGAAGTTGACTGAGTTCGACTGGCTATGCCGATTCCTCACCCATCCCTCGCGACGTCGATCAACCGGCGCAGTTTCCTGCGGGTGGGCGGGGGTCTGGCGCTGGCCAGCGGGATGGCGCCGCAATTGGCGCGCGGACTAGCGACAACGCCGTCGCTGGGGCGGGCGCGGTCGTGCATCTTCGTTTATCTACTGGGTGGCCCCTCGCACCTAGACATGTGGGATCTGAAGCCGGCAGCACCGGCCGAGATTCGTGGACCGTTTCAGGCGATCGACACGGCCACGCCCGGCTTGCAAGTCTGCGAGCATTTGCCGCTGCTGGCGGCGCGCTCGAAGCAGTTTGCGATTGTGCGCTCTGTGAGCCATCACAATCACAACCATACGCCGATGATCTACTACACGCTGACCGGGCGTGAAGTCGAACGGCCCGAGATCGACAACGACGTGCGGCCTCCCGACCGGACTGATTTTCCGTGTGTGGCCGCGCTGGTGGCGGCGCAGCGCAAGCAGGCAGCGCAGTTGCCGGGCTACGTGGCGATCCCGCAATTGGCCACACGCAGCAGCATATCCGGCGAATTCGTGCGGGCCCGACAGGTATTTCGTGGCGGTGGCGCCGGTTTTCTGGGAACGATCTTCGATCCTTTGTGTGTGGATGGTGATCCCGGCGCAGGGGACGCGGTCCCGGCCCTGAATCGGCCCGACGATGTGGCGGCCGAACGTATGGAGCGCCGGGCGCGGCTGTTGTCGCTGGTGGAATCGCGCCGGCCGATCGCGGCCGCGGCCCAGTCGTACCTGGAGCTGCGCGATCAGGCGGTCGTGTTATCGGGCGCCAGTGGGAATTCGGCCAGCACGTTCTCGCTCGACGGTGAGCCGGCGAAACTGCGCAAAGCTTACGGGAACCATCGCTTCGGTCGGGCCATGCTACTCGCGCGACGTTTGTCCGAGGCAGGCGTGCCGATGACCGTGATTCACTTTAATGAAATGACCGTCTGCGACGGCTGGGACACGCATTCAAAAAACTTCGAAGCGTTGCAAGGGGAACTGCTGCCGATGGTCGACCACAGTCTGTCGGCGCTGTTGGATGACCTGTCCGCGCGCGGCACGCTGGACGAAACGCTGATCGTGGTGATGGGAGAGTTCGGCCGCACGCCGAAGATCAACGCCAACGCCGGGCGCGATCACTGGGGATCGTGCCAGTCGGTGCTGCTGGCGGGCGGCGGCATTCGCGGCGGGCAAGTGATCGGGGCCTCGGACAAGATCGCCGCGTTCCCCGCGACCACGCCGATCGATCCGGTCGATATACACGCCACGATGTTCCACTGCCTGGGAATCGATCCACGCAGCGAGATTCACGACCACCTGGGCCGGCCGTTTACATTGACGACTGGCAACGTGGTGAGCGGGCTGCTGTAGATTGAGTTCATATATCGTGCGCGAGCGCGTCGGGCGTCGCCTCGGAATGCCAGAAACGTGCCGCGCGTGATGGGCTACTCTTTCACCCGCTCCAGCACGTACAGGTAGGCTCTGACGTCCGGCGTGGTTTTGAATTCCGTCGGCCGCGGCGCGCTTGGGTTGTACGAATAGCAGATTTTGAGCGTGTCGCCGTCCAGCGAGCAAATGCCTTTGAGCGTTTCATCCCCCAAGCGATCCGCCGAGAGATCGACCAGCATCGGACTCTGGCTGGCGTCGAAGTGGAACCGGTACTCGGCCGTGCGGCGTTTAGACCGTAGCCAACTATTGCCGCGGATCTCGTCTTCCGTGCCGACAATGCTCCGTGAATCCCCGCCGGTGAATTCACAGCGAGTGATTCTCCATTTGCCCTGCATTGCTGCTAGATCAGGCTGCGGAACTGCGCTGGCAATCGATGGCGAAGATTCGACACGGCGTGTGGTCTTCGGAGCGCCGACTTTCACCCGCTCCAGGACGTACAGATAGGCCTGGGCGTCCGGTGTGGTTTTGAACTCGGTCGGCCGCGCCAGGTCCGGGTCGTAGGAGTAACAGATCGTTAGTTTATCTCCGTCCAGCGCGCAGATCCCTTTCAAGGTTCGATCGCCCAAGCGGTCGGCCGACAGATCGACCCACATGGGATTTTTGGTGGCGTCGAATTTCAACCGGTACATCGACGTCCGACGGTTGGGGCGAAACCATTTGCCATCGACGATCGCATGTTCCACGTCGACGATTTCATTGTCGGGCTTTCCCGAGAATTCACACCGCGCGACAGTCCACGTCCCTTGCACCTGTTGCTCGGGCGTCGGGTCGGCGGCAGCGGGTGCAGCGCCGCGATCGTCGTTGGCTTGCAGTTGCTGCTGCAGAGTCAGTCCCGTTCCCGGAAGGAGCATTAGCAATCCCACCAGGAAGCAGATTCGCGAGATTCGCACGGTCCACCGATGATCGATCTGTGCATACTTCATGATGGACTCCAATCTTTGTGAATTGACTTCCAAGGCTCGCATGCCCGGCTGCGCGACGAGCGAGCGCAATCGTCCGCTCAGTTCGAGAACGTTTAACAGCGTGCGCGCATAGAGCGCCGGCTTGCAGCCGAGGCCCGAGAGTAGTTCTTCGTCGCAACAACGTTCGCGCTCGCGGGTGAGTTTTTGATTCACCCACCAGATGATCGGGTTGAACCACCAGGTGAGTTGCGCGACGAGTTGCACCGTGCTGGCCGCAACGTCCCTTCGGCGGATATGGATAAGCTCGTGCGCGAGCACCAGCTCGACGCGCTCTGGGGGCGTACCGTTAAGCAGTGCCTCGGGGAGCAGGATTGTAGGCCGAAACAGACCGAAGGCGGCCGGACCGATAGGCCTCGAGGTCACGATCAATCGGACATTCCGTTTTACGCCAAGCTGTCGCGACAGATTGCGCAGGGCCGACGATAAGCGTTCGTCCACGGGAAGGCGCGAGCGGTGGATCAGACGCGCGGCGATAAGTCGTTTCTCTAGTACGTATCCCGCGCCGAGAAGCAACCCGGTCAGCCAAAGTGCAAAGACGATCACGTGAAGACGTGGTCGCTCCGGATATTCCTTCGCGATGGTCTCGCCAGAAAGGTCGTGTGTGTCCTGCGAAGTAATGTCGCCCACGACGGAGACTTGCGGCGGACTGTTTGCAGCCTCGCTCGGTTCGATGAGCTGAGGAGTTCGCGCTGCCAAGCTGTCAGTCAGTGCTCCACGATCGGTTACGGCCGCACGATCGGCCAGTGCCCAACTAAAGATGCCGACGGGGCTGCTCCAAACGGGCGGCACGAGCGATTTGACGATGACCAGCATCCAGAGCGCGTAGGCCAGCCGCGGCCGAGACCGGCAGCAGATTCTTACGATAAGGCCTATCACGAGCGCCACGATCGTCGTTTGCCAAAGGTGGGCCCAGGCGAGATGAGCAAAGTTCTCTGAAGAAAAGGTCATGGCGATTCCTTCTCCATTTGGTCGAGAAGCTCGCGAAGCTGTCGCACTTCGTCGCTGGACAACCCTCGATCGTTGACCATGTGCTGAAAGAGCGGCAGAACCTGGCCATCGAACAGCCGGTTCAGCATGTCATCAACGACTTCGCCGATGACCCGGCCCGGCCGGATGATCGGTTTGTAGACATTGCTGCGCCCATCACGGCTGGTTTTGACGTACCCCTTGGCCTCGAGGCGGCGCAAATACGTTTGCACGGTCTTGAAATCGAGCCCACGATTCTCGGGCAGAGCATCCAGAACCTGGCGCACCGTGGCCTGCCGCAGGCCCCACACGATGCGGGCGATCTCGAGTTCCGACTTGGCCAGTTCTGGTCGCTTGGACATAAGCGGATAGCCCTCGCTTAATGGCGTTCAATTGACAGTCATCATAGCGTTCATTTGAACGCCGTCAAGATTTAAAACGATACCATAGTCGTGTGCCGCTGCTGACTTGCTGACACTGCTAGACGAGCTAACAGTGGCAACCAAGGCGTGGCGGTCGACATGCAGCTTTGGATGACTTTTTTCGATGTGAAAAACTCTTGACTTCGTCGTTACATGCCAATAGATTGACACATGCCAAATGAATGGCACTTAAGGATGGGTCGACATGTCGAATAAAACACCGCTGGAACTGGGCAAACGCGAACGGCAGATCATCGAAACGATCGAGCGCCTGCGCGAAGCCAGCGTGACCGAGGTGCGAGCCAATCTGGCCAATCCCCCCAGCTATTCCGCCGTGCGCACGATGCTGGGGCTGCTGGTCGACAAGGGATGGCTGAAGTTTCGCCGCGACGGCAAGCGTTATCTATATCGCTCGGCCGTGTCGCGCGAGCGTTCGCAGCGTACCGCCCTGCGCCGACTGCTGGGCACGTTCTTCGGCAACTCGCCCGACGATGCCGTGGCGGCACTGTTGGACCTGTCGGCCGCCGACATGACCGACGAGCAGTGGCAGCGAATGACCGCGTTGATCGAAAACGCGCGGCAAGAGAACCAGAACAAGTAAATCGAGGGCATACCGATGGCACTCCTAAGCTCGCTACTCGGCACGATCGAGGAACGCGGCGTGCCGATGATGGTTTCGTCGCTGGCGTGGGCGACATGCTTGTTGGGACTGGCCTGGATCGCGGCGCGGCTCTCGCGCCGCTCGTCGGCCGGCGTGCGTTATTGCATCTGGCAATTCGCCTTGATCGGGCTATTGGCCGTGCCGGCTCTGTTTCTGGCGTTACCCGGCGTGCCGTTGGGTTTCACGCTCGAGCCGGCTGCCGCCACGGCCGAGGCCGAACGTGTTGTGGCACCATACGCGGTTCAAAACTCGTCCACGCCGGATCTCGTGCAATCGCCAGTCGGTGAACAACAGTCGGCCCGCACGCGCGAGAACCCGTGGGCTTTTGCTTTGCCGATCGAGGGGCAGCGATCGGCGGAGTCGCTGCCGACTAGCGCGCCGGTGACGCGCGTCGACGCTGTGCCCGTCGAATCGTCACTCGCCGCTGCATCACCTGTCGTGATCGATGGCGTATCCCTTACCGGGACATTGCTACGAATCGTCGTTGGCACGTGGGTTCTGGGAATCGTCTTGCAAGGACTGTTGCTGTTGCGATGCATTGTCCGGGCCGAGCTGTTGGCGCGCGGCGCCACGGTGATTCACGACGCGCGCTTCGAGCAAGCGATGCGGGAACTGATACCGAACTTGGCGGCGCGGTCGCGCGTACGGCTTGGCATCTCACCGCAGGTGCGCGTGCCGGTAGTGATAGGGATCTGGCAGCCGCGAATTCTCTGCCCGGCCGATTGCACGAACTGGTCGCGGGAAAAGATCCGGCTGGTGTTGTCGCACGAGCTGGCGCACGTCGACCGGCGCGACATCGTATGGCAATTGGCGGCGCGCGTGGCGGCCACGTTGTATTGGGTTCACCCGCTGGCGTGGCTGGCGCTGCGGCGGATGCGCGAAGAGCGCGAGCGAGCTTGCGACGATCGCGTGTTGGCAATGGGAGTCGCGGCGGTCGACTATGCGACCGGACTCGTGGAAGTGGCCGCGGCGCTGGCGGGTCGCCCGGCCCGTTTGGTGGCGGGCATCGGCATGGCCGAGCGCTCGGAGCTTGCGGATCGGGTGAATTGGATTCTGGATCGCACGTCGCGGCGCCATCCGGCCTCGGCGCGATTTCGCCGTGGGCTGCTCGTGACAACGGCGCTGGTCGTGGTGGTACTGGGCGTGCTGCGCCCGTTCAGCCCGATCGCGAGTGATGCGGATGAAGCGCCGGCTGCGGCGCAGTCAGAGAATACTTCGGAAAAGAGTAGTAACGACACTCCGGTCGTCCAGGATGCGGGGCAGAGCACGAAGACCACCGATCAAACCACGAGCGTCGAAGCAGAGAAGAAGGAAGTGACAAAGCCGGTCCCGACAGCACCGGCCGACACCGCGGAATCTGAGCCGGCCAAGCGCATCTCGCCATCAACCAATCGAGTCATCGCAACGACGAAAGGAAATATTCTGGTCCGCGTCGTCGACTCGGATGGCAAGCCCATCGCCGGGGCTCATATCCATGCCAGCGTCTGGACGGACGAAAAGGATTTCAAATCCAATCAAGATTACACATGCGACGAGCAGGGTGAGGTCGAGGTCGCGCTGCCGGAGATTCTAACCATTATGCGGCTGTGGTCGTCGAAGGCGGGCTACGTTCCGTTGTTTGCCAATTGGGACACGAACGTCCCCGAAGACCGTGTACTTCCCGACGAGTTCACATTTCAAATGCAGCCTGGCACCGCACTCGGCGGCGTGATCAAAAACGAACAAGGCGAGCCGATAGAGGGAGCGTACGTCGACGTCAAATATGATCGTGGCAAGGTTAAGGAAATTTCGAAGAGCCGCCCATTTGTCGATACTTGGTTGTCCAACGGAGCCACGGCAATCCGCACCGACGCCCAGGGGCGCTGGATACTGCGAAACGCGCCGGCGGGAGATAACCTGCCGATTCAGATCAAGCTCCGTCACCCCGACTATGTGAGCGATGCGAACTGGGCCGAGCCGACGGTATCGATGAAGGCGCTGCGCGAGCAGACGGCCGAGATGGTAATGCACGGCGGCAAGCAATTGACTGGTACGATCACCGACCCTGACGGCAAACCGGTTGTGGGCGCGCTGGCGATTTGGGGTGATCGTCCGTATTGGGAGCATCGGCCTGAGCAAGAGGTACGCGCCGACGAACATGGCGCGTACCGCTTTCCGCCACTGTCGCCGGGCAAGATGCGCGTGACGATCGTCGCCAAGGGGTGGATGCCCGAGATGCGCTTCGTCAACGTTGGCGCCGGCATGTCCCCATTGGACGTGCAATTGAAGCCGGGGAAGACGTTGCGGGTGCGCTTGGTCAATGTCGAGGGACAGCCGATTTCGAAGGCGCTGTTTCAGATTGCTGGCTGGCGGGGGGCGGAATCACTTTACAACTGCGATCATCCCAACGTCCTCGACTCGCAGATTCCGCGACATCCTGACAAACAAGGTATCTACGAGTGGACCTGGGCCCCCGACGACGCGGTTTCGTTTCGAGTTTCGGCGATTGGCGATTACGCCATGGCCGAGACCACATTTACAGCGGACGATACGGAACAAGAGTTCGTCTTGCAGCCGAAGCTGCGCTTCCGTGGCCGTGTGACGGACGCTGTCAGTGGTAAGCGGATCTCGAACTTCATAATCGTACCGATGATTTCGTTCCGGCCTGATTTTCCTCTCGTCGAACGTGACCAGGCCGAAACGGCGAAAGGGCGAAGATTCGATTACCGGCCCGATCGCACCGATGTCAAGCACAGCTTGCAGATCGAGGCGCCGGGCTATGCCACGGCGCGGCTGGGGTGGTATAGCGTCGGCGATGAAATTTCCGATCAAGATATTCGGCTCACGCCAGCGCCGCACTATGAAGGGCGCGTCGTTACCGACGACGGACGTCCGTTGGCCGGAGCGCGGGTCTATGTGGGAAGCTATTCCGAGCAGTTGGATTTGCGCAACCTCGACGAAGAGACTGGCGGCCCGCCATCGAATGATTCCGTCCCGACCGACGAGCAAGGACGCTTCGAGATCCCTCACCAGTTAGAGCGATACTCATTGGTCATCGTGTCGCCAGATCACTACGGCGAAGCGGAACGCGCGGCGGACAAGGTTCCCGGCGAGATCCAAACGCGGCGGTGGGCTAAGGTAACGGGGCGCTTGGTGCAAGCGGGCAAGGCAATTCCGAAGTGGGATGTACGACTCGATCCAATTCGCGAGCAAGGAGGGGACGCTCCGCGCGGACGTTTCAGCCTGCACGCCAAGACGTCGGACGATGGCTCATTCGAATTTGGCCGCGTTCCTCCGATCCCCTGTCACGTCGAAGGGAGCATTCATTGGTCGAGCGAAGGTCCGTTGAGTTCGAGTCGCTCGTTGTCGCTTCATCCTGCGCCGGGAGAAAGTATCTCAGTGACGCTGGGCGAAGGCGGAACGGAAATCAGCGGGCAACTGGCGCTCGATCCAGCGGCGCCGGCGGGCTTCGACTATCACTTCGGCTTGAACTATCTGGTGCCGCGCCGGCCGGGCATCACACCGCCGCCGGCGATCGCGGCCTATGGCTTTGACGGCAGCCAAGGCTGGAACGATGCGTGGACGAACTCTCTCGAAGGAACAGCTTTCTTAAATACGCTCGATCATTTTTTTGTGAAGCCTGATCCCGACGGACGATTTCGCATCTCAGGCGTACCGCCGGGCGAATATGACCTTGCGTTCAAGCTGTATGGAAGTACGGAAGGATGCCTGACGCATCCCGTGGGGCAACTCGTCATGCATGTGAACGTGCCCAAGGGGGAAGCGACACTCGATCTGGATACAGTCAAGGTGCCGGTGCTCAAGGTGCGCGACCCAGCGCCGGACGTTGAGTTCGCAATGATGGACGGCACGAAACAAAAGCTGGCCGAGTTGCGCGGCAAGTACGTGCTGATCGACTTCTGGGCCTCGTGGTGTGGTGCCTGCGTTTCGCGCATGGGCGAAGTTGAAAAGCTGCGCGAGTCGCTCATGTCCCGACCGGAACTGATCGTCATCGGCGCGAACCTGGATCATGACCCGGCGCGCGCGAAAGAGTTTCTAAACACGCATCAGCTTCCGTGGAAGCACGCGCTGCTGGGAGATTGGTCGAGCACCGACATACCGAAACGGTTCGCCGTGTCGAGCATTCCGACCTACGTCCTGATCGACCCCGACGGACGCGTGGCCGCGAACAGCTTCTCGCTCGACGATGTTCGCAAACAACTGAGCGAGGTGATCACCGCAACAGGCAAGTTCGACGGCAAAGTCAATAGTACAGAATTTCTGAGAAGGGCCGAGTAGAAGCAGTTGCAGCCTTCACGCAATAAGATCCGACCAAATTGATCTCTGATCGTCTCCGGCAAGCAGAAAAAACGAGCGGCCTGAGAGCCGATGTTCGAAGACGCGGCGCGATTTGTCGAATTGAGAAACGTGACTCAGCGCGGCGCGGCCGGGTCTTTCCCTTTGATCGCGATGTCGCCGGCCACGAATTCACCTGGCTCTTTCGCACGGAAATCCTTCGATCCCGAATTCCCTTTCTGCGAGTCGACGTACAACTCGGCTTTGACGCCCAGCGGGACCGCGGGAACTTTGAATGTGCCGTCGGCGTTGGCGGCGAGCTGCAGGGTGACCTTGCGATTGTTGTGCGGCTTTCCAGGCTCGTCGCCAGGCAGTTGCCAATCGTCCGGCATCGAGATCGCGCAAAACACGCGGGCCTGCGCCAGGGGTTGGCCGGTCTCGTCGACGGCGCGACCCACGAGCGTGGCCGCGGGGGCGAGCTTGAAGTTGCAAGTCTTGTCATCCTCGACCAGTAGCGCCGTGTCGGCCCGATTTCCCGCAACGTCGCGTGCAATGGCGAACATCACATCGGTCCAGCGTTCGGTTTGAAAATGCCCTTCGGCATCGGTGACGGCGTGAAATCCGGCATGACCGTTGTGTTCAACTGATTCGCCCGAGACGACCACGTCGGCTACCGGCGCGTTATCTTCCCCCGCGCGCACGGTTCCTTGTAACTGGTCGCGCGCTTTGCGCTCGGCGTGGGCGTCGTTCACGATCGACGCTTGGTCGTTAACTTTGACGTCGAGCTGCGCCGGCGTCATGCCAGAGGGAAAGCGAAGCTTGTAATTCCCCGGCCCGACGCGAAAGCGATAATACCCCTGCTCGTCGGCGTTCGACCAGCGAACGAACTGCGGCTCTTGCAGCAGGGTGGCAGTTTCTCCGACGGCCGGAGCGTGGTCGGGTCCGATAGTCAGATTTCCCTCGATGAGAGTTCCCGGAACGAGTTGGAAATTCACCACGTGCGGCTGGTCCCCTAGCTGCACCTGTTCGCCGGTGTGGCTGCGGGCGGCCCAATCGTCGTCCAGCACGTTGACCGCGTACGTCTGATCCGCATAGACGCTGAACGCGTAATTCCCTTCTTCATCCGAGCGGGCGAAGCCGCGGAAATAATGGGGCGAGCCGTTCCCTTCAGCTTGCAGCAGAATCTGCGGCGCCGGCGAACCGTCGGCAAAGGTCAATTGGCCGCGGATCGTGACGTTGGGCTTGAGCGTGATGTGCAGCGGACCTGCATCGCCTGTCGGAATGTGCAGTGATTCGGTGGCGTGATAATCGTCCGAATGAACCAAGAACGACACGCCTTCGGCCATCAGTCTTGGCAGAAATGCAAAGTGGGCACGTCCGTCAGCGTCGGTTAGGCGGCGCGTCGAGAGACTTCCTCCGATGTTCGCGTACGACAGCTTGCCGGGCTTCTTGACCGTCCACAGCAGGACGCCGATTCCGGCCAGCGGCTTGCCGTCGGGCGTCTCGGCTTCGGCAACGACGTCCGGTCGCGCGCCGTCGAGCGTCAGACGAATATCCTCGGCGAGCGGTCCGCGGTCGTTCGTGGGAAACGCCTTGTAGTTTTCGTGATAATCGAATCCGACGTCGTCTTTGAACGCCAGAACCCAATCGATTTTCACATCGGCCGGAAACCACAACTCGGCGCGGCCGGCGCCGTCGGTTGCGCTGACGGCCACGGACGAGTAGTCACCGATGACTTCTACCGTTGCGCCGGAGACGGGCTTGCCCGCGCCATCGACGACCGTGACGAAGGTCTTTCGCGGCGGCTTGAGCATGATTTCCAGTCGGCGCGGCAGCGCATGCTCTTCGTGAACTTTCACATACGACTGATGTTCGTGGTTGGGAGTGGTGGCGATCAGCGTTCCGCTGCGCCAATATCCCGGCCGGCCGTTCAGCCGGAAGTTGCCCGTCGCGTCGGTGAGGGTGTTTACCGGCTGGCCCCAGAGCCGGGCGTGATTATTCGAGACGATGACGCCGGCCATTGGTTTGCCGTGTTCGTCGAACACCTCCCCGCGTAGTGTGTCACGCAAGGAAGGAGGGGGCGCCGCGGCGGGCTGAGCGCGCGATGCCACGGGACCGATCAAGTCCATCGCGAGCGCGACGGCGAGCGGGAACGTTCCCCGAAAGATGGAAAATTGCAAGAGCATGGCTCCCCCCCACAGCCAGTAACGCCCAACGGCTCACACTTCACCTTAGCACCCGTCGCGGCGTGAAGACAGCGACATCGAGGCGCTCGCCTGGCAGGAGAAGTGGCGCGCAATCGCAAAAAACGAGCCGCTTGAGGGAATCAAGCGGCTCGTCCTTGCCCGAACAGCAGGGAAGCGGTTCTGTCCGGATTAATTCTTCACGCGTCGCCAGGCGGCGAACCCGACGAACCCGAGCGCCAGGAAAACGATCGACGCAGGTTCGGGAACGGGGACTGGAACTGGCTGGGCACCAGGGCCAAGGCTGGTCCACGGCGAGGGAGGAATATGATCCTGCGACGTGGCGTTGCCGTAGGTCGGCGGCTCCGTCGACAGGAAATAGAGCGTGGTCGACTGCGAGCCTGCCGCCAAAGGATTGAAGGTCCAGGTCACGGTGTCGTCGTTCGGATCGAGGCTCGTGTTGACGCTCGTCAAGCCTTGCAGGGCGAAGCCTTCTTGCTCGGTGGCCAGGATTGGAAACGTCGCAGCGTCATGCGCCGGATGATTCGCGGTCAAGGTGTCGAGATTGTCACCGCCGAGCACACCGGCCGAGACGATGCTATTAAACGAGCCGGCATTGGGCAGGCTGACGCTGTAGATGTCGACGCCCGAGAGGGACGTGTTTTCGATCTGATACAGGTAGGCGTACAGACCGGGCGAAAAGGCGGTGCCGGTGGTGGGAATGACTTCCCAGTCGATGTTGACGCTGCTGCCGACCGTAAAGCTGCTGGTCAGAATAGATTCCCCTGCGGAGGGGACCGGGCTTGGCGACCCGGGAATTGGCCCGGCCTGAGATCGGCCGGCGCAAAGTGCCAAGCATAGGCACAAGATTGTCGCCTTACATGTCCTGCTCATTTGCGGCTCCTTCGTGATAGCCCAGGACGAGAAGTTCTGCCCTGAAAGTCGTTCGAAATCTGTCGTTGAAAGCTAATGGTGGCCGGCGAACGTCTCGCCGACCGGTATCGCGTGGACTCAGCTCCGCGGGCTCCCGAAGGGGCCACACGGGATCAAAAATCGCGCCCTGCGGTGTGTATCAAAAGATTACTAGTCTTCGACTTGGGTCCGATTCGCTGAGGAGCGTCGCGGCCGGTCCGGCAAGACATTCCCCCCCACGCCCGCATGCCCATGAGGGCACTTGGACAAAGGCAAATACGAGCCGGAACGGGTGGCAGATTTCTTTTTTTCGTCTTAACTGTCAGGAATTCTCTACACAGCATTGTGGAGGGGACTGGCGGCGCCTCGCGGGGACCCAAGCGCCAAGCCACCGCATCGAAGTTCAAGCATGTGAGCTAATGCTCAAAGGTCGGAAGCGCGTAGCTGCCGTGGCATCGCCAGGCGGAAGCGGGACGATGAGAGAGAATTGAAAGGTTACTTTGCCGGTTGGGCGACTGGCGGTTGCCAAGCGCCGTCCAGTAGAGCCTGGCGCGGGCGGTAAAACCGCAGCAGGTAGTTCCAGCCTGGCGTGACGGGCAGAAAGTTCTTGGCGTTTTCGTTCCCGCCGAAATGGATTGTCACAGCGCCATCTGCATCGGGCGAGCCGGTGATATTGTTCACCGTGTAGGCGTTCTGAGCGTTTTTTTCGAAGTAGCCGTCCTTGTTATAGACGCTAACGGACCAGAATCCGTCGACCGGCACATTCTTGATCGCGAGTACGTATGGGGTCTGCCCATCATTCTTTTCAGGCGCGGCGCCGGCATAAAGAGCGGCGGTCCGCGGGTTACCGCCCCAGCCTGCTGCCGTGCCCAGCAGGTGCTGAACCGGATCAACCTGGTCCTTGCGGCCGAACATTCGTGCCGAATCGATCCCGCCATTGGCGGTCGTCAGATTAAGCAGCGCCTCGCGGATCTTCTTAAAGCGACGCCTGATCCCAGTCAGGTAAGACAAGCTTCCCCGCGCCTTGCTGCGCGACCTTGATTGCATCCTGCAGTTTGTGCGCGGCCTGCAGGTCGTCCGGATTGTTGGGGTCAACGAAGGTACGGACCGCCAGGCAAACGTACCGAGTGCCGACATTTTCTTTTGTGACAGTATGTGTGCCTGGTGCGTAGAACACATCTACGGCGTAGTGGTCTTCGCTGATGACCTGCAACGACATGAACCGTTTGCCGGTGTCAGGCAGGGTAATTGTGATCGGCCCGGCGTCCAGGTCGAACACACCGAAGGAATAGAGCGTGTCGCGGTTCAGGCGGATCACAGCTTGATGATCGATATCCGCTAGAGCGCGCTCGTGTGCGAGACGGCCGAAGCCACCATCTTTAGCGAACCGGGCGAAGTAATTGTCTGTCTCTGCGCGGCGGAAGTTATCGACGTTTACCCGCTGCGGGGCTTCGTCGGCCGAGGAAGCCGGCAGCCACGATCCTGGAAAGAAGAGCACGGTCGTCAGGATACTCGTTGTCGTTCGCATTATCTTATTAAACGTTGAATGTCGCCGCTGCCAAACAAACGCCGCTGCCGAAGTGTACCATTAAGGTGAGGGGGTCGTGCCGTCTGCATGTTAGAAGGAGAGACGGGTTGGCGGCATTCACAAGCTTTCGATCGGCGCGCGACGTGAACGCGGAGCGCTCAAAGAATCGGCAGAATTGCGGCGCAAATGCAATCGCGTCGTTGGCCGTAAGCGACCTATTTATCGCCCTATTCGAGGCGTCGAGCGCGCGTCGCCAGCCCCGCCGATTTGTGTAAGTTTGGTGAATCTGCCGTGCTTAGTCTGCATTTACGCGTCAATCAACCACGCCGTTCGGTCAATTTGATAGTGCCGGGTTGCGCCAGGGTTGCGACCCGAAACGTGCCAGTTACGATTGGCACACATCGTCGTTTGCATCTGGGAGCATTGGCCGTGAGCGATCGCAGGTCTTATGCGGGGTTCTGGTGGGGCAGAGTCCTGCTGATTTTGACATTTTTGGGGTGGCTTTCGCCGCTGTCCGCTGCGGCAGCCGATCGCGAGGTCGACTCGCGCGCGCTCGATTTGTCTCTGTTGGTGGCGCCTGAGTATCCATGCACTTGGCCGGCTCCGGGGTTTCCTCCGTTCTCAATGAACGGTTATCTGCGGATCGGTCCGATAAGCGCGTACAACGGCGAAATCCTGATGATCGACGGGAATACCGGCACGCAGTTCGACGTGCCTCCGCATTCGATTCCGCACCCCGACACGAACCTGCCGAACGCGGGCCCGGCGGGCCGGATCTTCACTGACAAGGTACCAGCCTGGCAATTCGGCGGCGAAGCGTGTGTGATCGATTGCCGGGGGCTATTTGATACGGCGCCCGAAGGGCAAAGCCCGCTTGTGAAAAAGAACCGCGTCATCGCCTGGGAGCGCGAGCATCGCTCGCTGGGCTTTGGGGACGTGGTCCTGTTTCGCAGCGATTACTCGGACAAGTTTTACCAGCCGCTGCCGGCGGGCCGACGTTTTCTCGCCGATCCCGTTGAGGGATCCGCTCCGGCGTGGCCTGACCCCGACCCCGAATGCATGGAATACCTGGCCAGCAAAAAGGTCATGGCGCTGGCCACGGATAGCGCCAGCATGGGCCCGATTCCTGACCTGGCCGAGCCGACGCACCTGGCCGGCTTGAAGTACGGCATGGTCTGGACCGAGTCCGGCACCGGCTTCGATCAATTGCCCGACACCGGCGCGTTCTATTGCTTGCTCACGCCCAAGCACGCGGACGGGCCGTATGCCGAGGCGCGGGCGATCGCGATCGTGGGCGAGGCGGCGCCGCGGTTGATCGAGTCGGCAAAGAATAAGCGGGCCGTTGATCTGTCGGTTCTTTTGTCGACCGAGTATCCCGTTACCTGGCCGGGGCGCGGCGCAGGGCGCAATCGCGTTCCTTATCTGAAGGTACCGCTGCAATTCGCACCGAACCTGGGAACTTATCATCAAACGCATGTCATGGATGCCCACGTCGGCACGCACCTGGTGCCGCCGAGCTACGCCTTGCCGCCGCCGGGATTTAACAATCGCGATTACCCGGCCGAGGTACGTCCCTGGCTGGCCGAATACGAGAAGCGTTTCGGCCCACGTGGCACGAGTACGATGACCACCGAACAAGTTCCGCTGGCGTGGACTTGCGGCCTGTCGCGGACGATCGATGTGAAGCATCGCGTCGGTACGACCGAAGCCTCGAACTGGCCGGAATCCCCCGAGATTCGCCTCGAGGATATCCAGCAGGACGAAAAGCTGCACGGTCCGCTGGCGGCGGGCTCGATCGTGATTTTCACCAGCGGCTACAGCGACACATATTTCAAGTCGTTCCCAGAGGGGAACGCCTGCCTGTCCGACCCGCTGAACGGCAAACGCGAAGGGTGGCCCGCCCTGGGTCCCGAGGCGATCGCCTACCTGGCCACGAAGGGAATTCGCTGCGTCGGAACCGACGGACCCTCGCTGGGAGGCGTCGATCCGAAGAGGGCGCTGTCGACCTACTGGACGCTGGGCACCAAGAACATGGTAGCGGTCGAATTCTTGACCGGGGTCGACAAGATGCCGGCGGGCGCGTTCTTTCTGTTTGCGCCGATCAAAATTCGCGGTTGCCACGGTGGGCCGGGACGCGCGATTGCTTTATTCTAAGGCGCGCGCATGACGAGCCATTTCCTCGGCGCTGTCGCTGGTTTCAAGCGCGCTGCTCTTTACAGCACAGGATAAAGCACGATCCATGGAAAACGCCGTTCACTTTCGCCGCAAAATCAAAGCGACTGTTCCGTGTCTGGGAACGTGCATCACGTTCACCGATCCCACGGTCACCGAAGCGCTGACCACCGTGCTCGACTTCGTATGGATCGACGCCGAGCACGGCCCGTTCTCGGTGGAAGGGATTCAAGGACATATCATGGCCACCCGCGGCAGCGAAACGACGCCGCTGGTGCGTGTGGCCTGGAATGACCCGGTACTGATCAAGCCCGTGCTCGACGCTGGCGCGGCAGGCATCATTGTGCCGCTGGTCCGCACGGCCGACGAAACGCGCCGCGCCGTAGCAGCATGCCGGTACCCGCCCGAAGGTATTCGCGGATATGGTCCGCGCCGGCCGGGACGTTATGGTACTGCGGGCGGTCCCGACTATTGCAAAACCGCGAACGAGTCGGTGATCGTGATTGTGCAGATCGAGCATATCGAAGCGGTGCAGAACATCGACGAAATCCTGGCCGTCGAAGGGCTCACGACGCTGGTGATCGGCTCGCAAGACCTGGCGGCTTCACTAGGTCGCCGAGCCGAGCCGCGTCACCCCGACGTGCTGCGCGCGATCGATACCGTGCTCGAGCGGTCGGCGAAAGTCGGCATGCCGGTGGGCATGGCGCTGGGGGATCGGCCGGAAATCTATTGCGACTGGCACGCCAAGGGAGTTTCCTGGTTTGCAGTGGGCGCCGATTTTCTGCTGCTGCAGCAAGCGGCGGCCGACGCCGTGGCACGCATCCGCAAAGGCGTGACTTCGAAATAATCACGCGGCAATCGTGCGCTGTAGCGCCATGAAGCACGATTCTTCCCAGCCCGAGAGTTCCTTGCCGCGAGCCGGTCACGTAATCGCGCCGCAGTCTCGCGGGGCGACCTGGCGCCGCACGTGGCCCGCTGCGATGCTCGTGCTGCTGGTGCTCGTGACGTATATCCCGGTTCTCGACGCGGATTTCATCACCGATGACGACGTCAACGTCACGGCGAATCCGACGCTTTACTCGGCGACCGGCCTGCGCGATATGTGGCTCGTACCAACGGCGGCCCAACAGTTCTACCCGATCACGTATTCGACGTTCTGGATCGAAACCCGTCTGTGGGGACGTCATCCGCGCGGTTTCCACGTCGTCAATGTTCTGATCCACGCGACGAACGCGGTTCTGCTGTGGCATGTCCTGAAGGCGTTACGACTACCGGGGAGCTGGTTCGCGGCAGCGATCTTTGCCGTTCATCCGGTCGAGGTCGAATCCGTAGCCTGGATCACCGAGCGCCGTAACCTGCTGTCGATGGCGTTCGCCTTGGGCTCGCTATTGTGCTACGTGCGATTCGCTCCGACCGAGGTTTCGGCAGGCTCGGCGAAGACTTTGGGGCGTGGTCGCTGGTATGCCGCGTCGCTGGCGCTGTTTGCCGCAGCGCTGCTCTCAAAGACGGCCGTGGTCACGTTGCCGGCGGTGATCCTGGTCATCGAGTGGTGGCGGCGCGGACGCCTCACGCGTCATGACCTGGCCTTAACAGCGCCGTACTTTGCGCTAGCATTCGCGCTCGGTAGCGTGACGTTGTGGCTGGAAAAAAATCATGTCGGCGCGCAAGGAAGCGAATTCGACTTGTCGTTCGCCGAGCGGTTTTTGGTAGCCGGACGTGCCATTTGGTTTTATGCCGGAAAGTTGCTGTGGCCGTATCCCACTATGTTCTTCTATCCGCGCTGGACTATGGATCCGCGCGTGTGGTGGCAATGGGTGTTTCCCGCGGCCGCGCTGGCCGTACCAGCAATCCTTTGGGTAACGCGAAAGAGAATCGGGCGCGGTCCGTTGGCGGCGGTATTGATCTACGTCGGCGTGCTGATGCCGACGCTCGGTTTCTTGAACGTTTACTTTCACACGTTCTCGTTCGTGGCGGACCACTTCCAATATCACGCCAGTCCAGCGTTGTTCGCCCTGGCGGCGGCCGCGCTCACTGCGGTATTCGTCCGGCTTGCGCCCGACGCGGCGTCGGTCGTGCCGCGAAATCTCTTTCGTGTAACGGCCGGGGCGATATTGATCGCGCTGGGCGTTCTTTCGTTTCGGGCAGCAGGGCATTTTCACGACGAAGAGACTCTGTACCGCGACACGTTGGCCAAGAATCCCGCTTCCTGGGGCGGATGGTCGAACCTGGGGATGCAACTGGGAGAACAAGGACGTTATGCCGAGGCGCTCGACGCAATGACGCATGCGATCGAGATCGATCCCGGCAAATCGCGCGTCCAATACAACTATGCGAAGCTGCTCTTGGACCGTGGCGAGCGCGCCGGCTTCGGCCCCGACGATCTGGCCGATGCGTATGCGCACTTTCGCGAGGCGGCGCGGCTGACGCCGGGCTGGGCCCTGCCCGAGGTCGGCATGGGACTGGTCCTGTTGCGCGAGAATCGCACGGACGAGGCGGCCCAGCAACTCGAACACAGCCTGGCACTCGAACCGGAAAATGTCGACGCACTGCTGGCGAGCGGACTGCTCTGTTCGCAACGCGGCGCGACCGGCGACGCGCAGAAATTCTTTGCTCGCGCCGTCGAACTCGATCCGCAACGCCCCGAATCGCATTACGGGCTGGGCCAGGTGCTGGCGGAACAGGGGAATCTGCGCGGCGCGGTTGAGCAACTGGCCGACGCCGTGCGGCTGCGTCCCGACTACCCAGCGGCTTGGAGCAATCGGGGCGCGGTGCATGCGCGACTGGGCGACGCGGACGCGGCGGTCGAGTGTTTCGAGCAGGCGGCGCGCCTGGAACCAAACTCGCCACAGGCGCAAGAGAATCTGGCCAAAGTGCGCGAGTGGAAGCGGCAGTTGACACGGCCGTGACCTCGCTAGCGGATGCTTTTCGCGGCAAAACGGCTGCCCAATGCCGGCAAACTGCTGCCATTCCCGCCACCTTCGCTATCCCCTACAATCGAGGCCTGGGATGGGCCAGCATCCTCGCGCGGGGGGCCGCGGCTTAGGGAGTTAACAATGCCGTTCTGGAGTTCCCCAAAGAAGGGGAAGAAGAGCCGTCGCTTTAATATCGAACATCTAGAGGATCGGTACTGCCCCAGCGTTACAGTGAGTGCTGTTCCCATCAGCGCTGGGCATCCCATGGCCGGATACGATCTCGAGATCGTCAACACCGGCGGACCGGCCACGATCAATATTCTCGACCTGGGTAATCGGTCCGTTTCGGTAACCGATGGCGCCGGCATGATGCTCGGTGGCGCCATGAACGTTCGATCGGTCCATTACGAAGGCAGCTCAGGCGACGACACGGTTACCTACACGCTGGCCCATCAGTTGAGCACTTCGGAGATGGTCTACATTGATTTGGGGAACGGTAGCAACCACGCCATGCTGAACTTCGGCGGGGGTGTTGCCAACGCGAACCTGTCGGTTTGCGTGATCGGCGGCAGCGGTGCGGATTATATTTCGACCTCGCTCGGGATGATCACCAACGCCCACGTCATGTTCTGTCTCTCGGGCGGCGCCGGCGACGACCGGATTCTGTTTGGCGCGCCCGTGGATGTCGACTCCCGTTCGACGGTGAACGTCGTGCTCAATGGCGGCGCCGGAAACGACGACCTGGAAGCCGCTGCCACGGGATTGATTTTCGGTTCGCTCTCCGTGGCGGCCTACGGCGGTGACGGCAGCGACACGATTAACATCAACATCAAGGTCGAAGAGGATAGCACCGGCGCGGTCAGCGGTTATGCTGCAGGCGGCGCAGGAACCGACGCGATTACGCTCGCCATGAACGACTACTCGGGCGACGACATGCAAAGTACGATGCGGTCCGTTCGCGCGGCGATCGTCGACGATATTCGCACTTCGATCCTGACGAGCACGTGGAACGTGAAGGTGACCCCAACCTCACCCCGCTATAACTAAGGACGTCCCGGCGGAAACAAGCGAAGATGCGAGCCAAGCGCACGGCCCCCGCGGGACCGTGCGTTTCGCTTTTCTGACCGGGGCCCTGTGCGCGGCGAGTGGATGAAGAGCGGCCGTTCGTCACGCAAAACTGGCAATGCGACGCGAATCCGGCTATTGTCGGACACATGCTGCTCGCCCGCGTTATCGTCTGTTTGTCGCTGTCGGCCGCGCTCGTGGTCTGGCTTTTACCGCGCAACGTGGCTGCCGCTGAATATTCGGACGCGGTGCGCGGCGGTGTGGGATTGCTGGCCTATTATCGTTTCGAGGAAGCGGGCAACCCGTCGGCCGACGCGGCCCCGACTCAGACCCACTCTGCGGAACTGGTCGGCGAGACGGCGCAGGGCGTCGATTCGGCTTACGAGCCGCTCGGCAAAGCGCTCCGCCTGGGACCAGGGGGCTACCTGCGTATTCCCGATCTCGGCCGGCATGACGCGGTCAGCGTCGAACTGTGGGTAAACGTCACGCGGCTTCCTACGGAAGAAATCGCCGCCCTCTTCGCGGCCGATCATTGGGAGCCCGGCTATCTGCATTTCAATCTCAAGGCGTCGGGGGCGCTCGAGTTTGCGCTGGACGGCGCGAACACGTATCCGAATTCCGAAGCGCAACTGATTCGGCCAGGACGTTGGACGCACCTGGTCGCGACGTACGACGCGCGCGACGGCCGAGAGCGGCTGTTTCGCGATGGCCGCATGATTCTGGAAGCGACGGTCGAGCCGCGACCGCAAGTCGTGCTGGCCACGGCGGCGCTAGGCGCGTGGTACAACGGTGCAGCGTCTCGCCCCTTGGTGGCCGACATCGACGAAGTGGCCATCTACGGCCGCGCCCTGTCGCAGGGTGAAGTTCGCGAGCATTACCTGGCCGCCCGCGGCGAGCAGGGACCGCCGGTCGATTTCGCGGCTGCCGTGCGCCCGCTGCTGGCCGCGCGCTGTTTCGCCTGCCACGGACCCGAGAAGCAAGAGAACGAACTGCGCCTGGACGTGCGCGACTGGGCCCTTCGTGGTGGTGAGTCGGGCGAACCGTCCGTCTCGCCGTTCGACGCCGACGCGAGCCATCTGATTGCGCGCGTCACGAGCAACGATGCCGAATTCGTCATGCCGCCCGAGGAGCCGCGGCTCGCGAACGACGAGGTCGCGATGCTGCGCCGCTGGATCGATCAGGGAGCGACATGGCCTGACGAACTGGCCGGCCACGCCGAACCGCCGCAGGTACACAGCGATCATTGGTCGCTGCAGCCCGTCGGCGATCCGCAGCCGCCGCCGAGCGCTGACCCGTTCGCCACGACGGGCAACCCGATCGACGCCTTTATCCTCGCCCACCTCGGCACGAAGGGGCTGCATCCGTCGCTCGTGGCCGATCCGCGCACGCTGATTCGCCGTTTATATCTGGACGTGCTGGGGCTGCCACCGACGGCCGAGGACATCGATCGATTCGCTAACGACGATGCGCCTGACGCGTGGGTTCGGCTGGTCGACGGCGTGCTGGCGAGTCCGCATTACGGCGAACGCTGGGCCTCGCACTGGTTGGACGTGATTCGTTACGCCGATACGCACGGCTTCGAAGTGAACACGCCGCGCGATAATGCCTGGCCCTATCGCGATTACGTCATCAAAAGCCTGAACGACGACAAGTCGTTCGATCGCTTTATCATCGAGCAGGTGGCCGGAGATCAATTGGGCGTCGATGCGGCGACCGGCTTCCTGGTGGCGGCGCCGGCCGTGTTGCCGGGCCAGGTCGGCAAGGACGAGCCCTCGATGCGGCAGGCCCGCGCCGATGAATTACACGAAGTGATTGTTTCGGTCGGGTCGGGCGTCCTGGGACTGACCGTGGGGTGCGCTCGCTGTCACAATCACAAGTTCGATCCGATCGCACAGCGCGACTATTACCAGTTGCAAGCCGTGTTCGCGGGCCTGCAATACGGCGACCGCCCGATGCGCGATCCGGCCGCAGTGCGCCTAAGTGACGCGGAAACCGCGGTGCTGCCGAAAACGATCTTCGGCGGAAAATTCACGGCGCCCGGTCCGACGTATCGGCTCTATCGCGGTGATCCCGGCCAGCGGCGCGAGCGCGTGTCGCCGGATGTGCCGGCCGTGTTCGGTTCGCTCGCGCTCGCTTCGACCGCGCCGGACGCCGAGCGTCGTATGGCCCTGGCCCGCTGGCTGGCGAGCGCCGACAATCCGCTGACGGCGCGGGTGATTGCGAACCGAGTTTGGCAGCATCATTTCGGCACCGGCATCGTGGCGACGCCGTCGGACTTTGGCGCGATGGGCTTTCCACCGACGCATCCCGAGTTGCTCGATTGGTTGGCACGCCGATTGATCGATGGCGGCTGGTCGTTGAAAAAGCTGCATCGGCTGATGCTTACCTCGAACACGTACCGCCAAGCCAGTCAGGCGCACGAGGCCGGTCTGGCCCAGGATGCTGGGGCACAGTCGTTGTGGCGCTTTCCGTCACGCCGGCTCGACATGGAACCGGCGCGCGACACGATCCTGGCTACCAGCGGCGCGCTCGATCTGACGATGGGAGGGCCGGGTTTCAGTGTCTTCAAGGCGAACGACAATTACGTGCGCGTTTACGATCCCAAGGAGGAATGGGGGCCCGGCGATTGGCGCCGCATGATCTATGTCCATCGCGTGCGCATGGCGCAAGACGGCGTCTTCGGCGCACTCGATTGTCCCGACGCGGGACAACCGGCGCCGCGTCGCAGCCGCTCGACCACCGCGATTCAGGCGCTGAATTTGTTCAACAGCACCTTCATGCGCGAACAAGGCGAACGTCTCGCCACGCGAGTGCGCGAATCCGCGGGCGAGGATCATAGCGCCCAGGTGCGGGGCGTGTTTCGCTTCGCCCTGGGACGTGCCCCCAGCGACGACGAACTAACCGCGTCGCGGCAAGTCGCCGACGAGTTCGGGCTGGCTGCCGTGTGCCGCGCGGTGCTCAATAGCAACGAGTTTTTGTTTTTGCCGTAGCATGCGACCAAAGAATCTTCACCACCGATCGCCGAGCCCTGCCGATCTGCTCTTGGATCGGCGCGCCTTTCTGGGAAGCACCAGCACTGCGCTGAGCTCGATTGCGCTTGCGTCACTTTTACAACAAGAAGGGTTGCTGGCCGCCGAGGCACCGCCGGCCTACCGCCCGGCGATGGATCCGGCTGCACCGCATCAGGCCCGGCCCGCCCCCGAGCCGGCCCGAGCACGCAATGTGCTGGTGATCTTTTGTTCCGGCGCGCTGTCGCAGTTGGAAACATTCGATTGGAAGCCGGAGCTGGTGAAGCGCGACGGGCAGGCCATGCCGCAGCCCGAGGCCGCGGTGACGTTTCAAGGCGAGAACGGCGCGATCGCGCGGCCGCTGTACGAGTTCCGCCCGCGCGGGCGGGTGGGCAAGATGGTCAGCGATCTGCTGCCCCGACTGGGCGAACTGGTCGACGATTTTTGTTTTATCCATTCGCTGACGACGAAAACGAACACGCATGGGCCGGGCGAGAACTGCATGTCGACCGGCTTTACGCTCGACGGGTTTCCGTCGATCGGCTCGTGGGTGACTTACGCGCTGGGGTCCGAGAACCGCGAATTGCCGGCTTATGTCGCGATCCCCGATCCGCGCGGCGTGCCGCAGGCGGCCGTGAATAACTGGGGGCCGGGCTTTCTGCCGGCGGTGTTCCAGGGCACGGCGTTCAACGCGCAGCGGCCGATCGCAAATTTGCAACCGCCGGCCGTGATCTCACAAGCCGAGGCCTTGGCAACGCGGCGTTTGCTGGCGCGATTGAACGAAGAGCATCGGCAGAAGTTTCCGGCCGATGGCGAATTGGCGGCGCGCATCGCCAGCTACGAACTTGCGGCGCGCATGCAATTGAGCGTGCCCGAGGCGACCGATCTGTCGAGCGAGCCTGAGTACATCCTGGCCGAGTACGGCGCGGATGACACGCAGAACAAATTCAAGGCGGGCTTTGCGCGCAACTGTCTGCTCGCCCGGCGATTGATCGAACGGGGCGTGCGCTTCGTGCAGTTGTTCAATGGCGCGTATGCGATGGGCGAGGGGGTCGGCAACTGGGACGGCCATCGCAAACTGAAAGAGCAATACGACATCCACGGACCAATTCTCGATCAACCGGCCGCGGCGCTACTTAACGACCTGAAGCGGCGCGGCTTGCTCAAGGATACGCTGGTGGTCTTTTGCACCGAGTTCGGCCGCATGCCCATGTATCAAAAGGGGGCTTCGGGGCGCGATCACAACCCGCTGGGCTTCACTTGCATGATGATGGGAGCGGGAGTGCGAGCGCCGCTTTCGTACGGCGGCACGGACGAACTGGGCTACAAAGCGGTCGAGAATGTTGTCTCGATCCACGATTTCCACGCCACGATCCTGCATATTCTGGGCATCGACCACACGCGGCTACGGTTTTATCACAACGGCATCGAACGACGATTGACCGACGTGCATGGACGCGTGATTTCGGAAGTTTTGAGTTGAAGGCACTGTGCGATGTATCGCATTAACGCTGATGCTTAGGCGCAGGGGTCCTTTTGATTATTGAGCCAACTGCTGTTTCCCCTCACCCTGCCCTCTCCCGGAGGGAGAGGGGTTTGAAGGTTACGCCGATGACAAGATGTTGCTGTTTGTTGGTGCGGTTGAACGCCGTGTTCATCGCCCTGGGGTGTTTGCTCTGGGGTGATGCGGCATCGGCGCAAATTATGGTTTCGGCCAATGAAGGGAAGTACGACCTGTCGAGCGGTGTCGGCCGGGTCATTGATTCGGCGACGGCCGAGGCGGACAGTCTGACGATTCTCGACTTCGGTCAGTTTCCGCCGCGCGTGCGAAACATTCCGGGCGTCGCGAATAGCGTCGTCGGACCGCCGACGAACGTGGCTATCACGCCGGACGAGCGCTTGGTGCTGGTCGCGAATTCCGTGCGCCGCTACACGGACGATCCAAAGAAGCCCGTGCCGGACGACGTGGTACAAGTCGTCGACTTGAATGGCGGGAATGGCAAGATCGTGTCGCGAGTGACCGTGGGCAAGCAGCCGTCCGGTATCGCGATCCGTCGGTCGGGGGACCTGGCGATGGTGGCGAATCGCGCCGATGGCACGATCTCCGTATTGGCGATCGACGGTCCGCAGGTCACGGTGCGCGAAACGATCACGGTCGGCGACGCGGCCAGCGAACCTTCGGACGTCGCCATTAATCCGGCTGGCGATTTGGCGCTGGTCAGCTTGAACAAAGGGGCCGCCGCACGGGTGCTGCGAATCGTCGACGGGCACGTAAAGGTCGACGAGCGCAAGATCCCGCTCTATGGCGAACCGTATCACGCGCAGATCACGCCCGACGGTGCGCTGGCGCTAGTCGCGGGGGCAGGAAATCAAAAGGGGCTCGACGCTGATCTGCTGACACTGGTTGATCTAAGGGCGCGTCAGATTCACACGATCGATCACGTGAAGGTCGGCACCGGGCCCGAATCGTTCGATATCAGCCCCGATGGCCGGCTGGTGGCCGTGGTGCTGATGGAAGGCTCGAACGTGCCGGCGGACGATCCGCAGCGCGCCGAGCACGCCTGGCTGCGCCTCTTCAAGCTCGACGGGCAGTCGCTCGCGCGCGTGCAGGAGCTGCGCATCGGCCGCATTCCCGAAGGAGTCTGCTTCTCGCCCGACGGAAAATACCTGGTCGTGCAAGAGCACGCGGCAAAGCGATTAGTACTCTTCGCCGTAAAGGGGGGCGCGCTCGAGGAAACCGGCGTGCATATTCCAACGCCCGGGTTTCCTTCGGCGTTGCGACGAGCTGAGCCGCGGCGGTGACCGACTGTCGCGGTGGCAGAGCACCAGGCTTCGCGCCAGCAACGGGCAGCTTCTCTCGATTCTCTCGCACGCCCCCTATTCCGGTCGGGATTGGTCTCAAGCCCTGGTGCGCATTGCGCCGATGCAAAAAGTGAGCGACTTTGCCGGTCGCGTAAATTCTGCGCTCGCTGCTAGCACCTGGCGTTGGGCGATACGCCGGTCGGCGTGCGCGTGCAATCGTTGTTAACGGCGAGGGGGGCCTCGGCCATGGCATTCGACACTGCGCAATCCGTATCGGTACGGGCCGCATCGGCACCGGGCGTATCGCCCCGGGGGCGCTTGGGGCGCGCGCTCGCGATCCTCGCGCTTTCTGTGTTCGCTGCCTGCGAGTTTTATCGTTGTGTCTTTCAGAGGGACAACGATTTTCTCTGGCATCGCAACTTCGGCCTCACGTTTCTCAACGACAATATCTACGAGTCGTTCGCCTTCCATTACCTGCCGGCGCGGGCGATGATCGATGCCGCCACGGCCTGGCTGCCGTACCGAGTCGATCGTGCCATCTGGTTGCTCGCAACCTGTGCCGGGCTCGCCTGGTGCGTGAAGTTTTGGTCGTCGCTGGGCAAGGAACCGGGATACGCCTGGGGCCGGCCCGCCGCTGCGGCGCTCGCGGTGACCGGTTGCTACATCCTGCGCGATCTGCCCGAGTGTGGGCTCCAATTGTTCTTGCTCTTCTTGTTGAGCATGGCGCTGTGGGGGCTCGTGCAGGGTCGCGTGGCGCTGTGTGGCTGCAGCCTGGGCTTGGCCGCGGTTTATAAAGTAACGCCAGCGATTTTCCTGCCCTACCTGCTATGGAAGCGGCAGTGGCGCGCAGCGGGCTGGATGGTCACTTCGAGCACGCTGTTTTGTCTGTTGCCGGCGCTGCATCTGGGTTGGGAAAAGGATGTTGCTCTGCATCGGCAGTGGTTCGCGTTCGTGACGCATACTTTGACACTGGCTGATCCCTCGGACAACGGCGTGGAAGTGCCGGTGCTGCGCAATCAGTCGTTGCCGCTGATGCTCGCACGGTTGGTGGAAGAATATCCCGTCGGGCATCCGCTGTATGTCAAAAGCGACGCGCTCGTGCGATTGGCCAACTGGGATGCGGCGCGCACCAAGCTGTTCGTGCGCACCGGACTCCTGGTTTTGGCCGGTGTGCTCGCCTGGCGATGTCGCAGGCGCGTCGACGTTGTGGACGGTGGCGTGGGGCTCGGTTGCGAATGGGCGGCCGTGTGCGTGCTGATCGCGATTCTCTCTCCGCTGTGCTGGATGCAGCATCTGGTGCTGGTGATCCCTGCCGCGCTATTGTTTGCGCAGGTCGCGGCGGCTGGCGAGGCACGCAGCTGGCAGTGGGGGCTGGCGGTGTTTGCCGCGGCGCTGATGCTGCTGGTGCATCGCGATTTGATCGGCATGCGGCTATGCGAAATCCTTAGTTGCTATCAACCGCATACGCTTTCGGCCGTGTCGCTGCTGACGCTCGTCCTTTCGCCGCGCCAGCGGGCCGAAGCCGCGGCCGGATCATTCCTGTTCGTGTTTCCCCGGCGCCGGGCAGCCGTGTAACTGTGGGGAACGCCAGCCTTGGCAGAATGGGGACGCGAATGGCAACCGGCGGTGCGCCCGTTCCGACTGACAAGTTTGTTAGCTCACTGAGTAAAATCGCGGCTGGCTGCGTAGTGTGATATGGTGGGAATACCGCCCGACAGCGAGCCAAGACCGGGACGGCCGGGGTCCGAGGGATAGGATGGTCGCGCATGAGGGGTTCAGGCATGTCGCACCGCAACGCACGATTATTGTTCGCCGCGATTCTTGGCGGCACCTTTGCCAGCGCCAGCTTGACGCTTGCCGCCGAGCCGGCAGCACCCCGCGACGGTGACATGCTCGATTCGATCGAGCGCGTGCGGAGCGTGATGCGCGGCATGATGGAAACCGAGGTACGGGCCGCAATAAGTGATGCGCGCCAACGGCTTGCAACCGATCCCGAGGGAGTGCGCGCTACGCTGGCGCAAGAGGCGGCCCGCGTACGCATCGCTCCGGAACTCGATCCGGTGGATCGGACGCGCTTGCTCGGCAGCTTGCAGTCCGTGTCGCGCGAGGCGGCGCGGCGATCGTCCACCGCGCACACCGCGGCCGTGCATGCGCAGGAAGTGCAGGCCGAGCATCAAGCGCGCCGGCAATTGCACCAGAACCTTGCCAAGCGCGAGCAAAAGATCGAACGACAACTGGCGCACGCGAATGACCTGGCGGGGCAAGGCGATTATCGCGCGGCGGAAGAAGCAACCCGATCACTGGCCGACGGCAATGCGACGATCGTCGGCACGACCACACCGCTCGAGGCGGATTTGCAAGCGAATCAGATCGAAATGCAGGCGCTGCTCGCGCGGCGCCGGCAGCACTTGCAGGAAGAATTCCGCAACCAGGATCGGCAATTGGCCGTGGATACCGACGCTCGGCCGGTCATGTATCCCGCCGCCGAAAAATGGCAGCAGATTAGCGAGCGCCGCCGAGAATGGCGCGAAAACGCCAGCACCTATCGACCAAGCGCCGGCGAAGCGAAGATCAACCGAGCGCTGCAAGAAGTTACGAGCGTCGACTTTCAGGAGATGCCGCTATCGGACGCGCTCGATTTTCTTAAGCACAAGTTCAACATCGAAATCCAACTCGATACGAAGGGAATGTCCGAGGAAAATATCGGCCCTTCGACCCCCATCACGAAGAATCTCAACAACATCAAGCTGCGCTCGATACTGCGGCTGATCCTGGGGGATCTGAATCTGGCGTATGTCGTCAAAGACGACGTGCTGCTGATCACGTCGATCGAATCGGCCGACAGCATGACGACCACACGTGTGTACGACGTGGGGGACCTGGTGGTGCCGGTTACGCCGCTGTTTTTTCCAGGGCGCATGCCGTTCTAGCGACGCGCGACATGCTTACGCGTCTCGCATTTGGTACGGCTAAATCGGTCCGAACTGGCTCCGGCTCGTGTCGACCAGGAAGTAACCGTTGTTGGCCACTGGCACCAGCGGCGCCCAGCAACGGCCGGCCACGGTGCTCGACCGGGCGTTGGGCTTCGGGTAGAACGCCAGGCCGATCGTGAAATTCCAGGCTTCGTCGATCGATCCGGCCGCGCCCGCCCCGGCCGACGGATGCATGTAGGTCGCCAGTGCGAACAGGCTGATGCGATCGTTGAGCGGCGCATTTCCGGCCACGCCGGCCAGGTAGTCGCCCAGGCTGCCGTCGCGCGTAATGCGCGACTGTTCGGGCCGTCCAATCCAGAACCAGGTGTCGGGCCCGTTCGTCACCCACTTGTGATGCCAGTAAACATTCAACTGCTGCACGGGCTGCCAGCGGACCGGCCCGACGGTGGGAATGTCTATCGTTTGCCCCAGCGTGCGCCACGTGCCCCAGATGCCGAACTCGTTCTTGTCGCTGATGCAGTAACCGAGCTGCCCGCGCATCTGCATCAGCATCGGGTTGGCGCCGAAGATGCCGAAGGTGTTGTTGTACATCGTGTCGCTAACCAAGGCCGCGGTCCAGCGCGACGATTCGAATGCGTGACGAAAGAAGCCGAAGGTGAGAAAGCCTTGCGTCTCGGCCTGGTCCTGGTTCATCAGCCGGTAGTTGGTGCCCGACCAATCGAAGGCGCCGACGCTGGCACCAATCTGAAAGCCGATGCCGGTCAGCTCGCTGATCTCGGCCAGGCGGGTGCCGAAGTTGAAGCCGGCGACAACGCCGTTGTTCTGCCAACCGCCGTCTTGCACCCCTTTGAACGAGTCGTAGCTGACGAAGCCATTGAACACATGGTTTGGGCAATCGTCGCAGCGGGCCGGCAACTCGCCGCAGCGGCCAGCGTCGCAGTTTCCTTCGGCACACGACGAGAGATCGACGGCCTCGCCGAGATTGCACGACGCGAGTTGCGCGTTGTTCGGTTGCGCTGCCGAGGCAGGCACCAGCACGAAAGATTGCTGCGTGGGATTCGACTCGCGACCGATGATCTCGGCTAAGGGGGTGGCATTCGCGCGCGACTGTGCAGTGAGAGGCGAGGGAAGGCGCACGCACGTATCGGCGTCCGCGAAAGCGCGATCCTTGACGCACAAAGCGAGGATGATAACGAGACCTGCGAGCCTCGTGCCCATTTCTTGACGCACCACCTGCCTCCCTGCAGTGGTCGATTGTGGCCGGCCGCGATTTGAGCCGAGCGATTTCCTTTTCCGACTTCTAAGCAGAGCGTGCGGTTGCACGCACAAGACCTAACCCCGCGAGGCTATGCTTGCGCGCAGCACTCCCCGCGCACGCCACTGGTTCGGATCGACCGGAGCAGGCTGTTTGGCGAATATTTCCTCGGCAAAGATTGCCGCTTCCGCCATCGGCATACGCGTCACGGGCCGCAGGGCTTAACGGATTTCGGTTCGTTACGTGCTGGTCGGGAAGAGTTTGCCGTGGCGCGGATTAGTGCAGCTCGGCCAACAGCCGGTCCACGGCCTGCAATTGCTCGTCGACACGCGATTGCATTTCGACTCGGTCGTACCACCGAGCCAGGGCCTGCAAGCATTCGCGATCGAAGCCGGCGCCGGCATCGGCGAACATGATCTCGCGAGCTTCCGGCCAGGCGAGCGCCCGGCGATACGGGCGGCGCGCGGTCAGCGCCTCGCACACGTCGGCCACGGTCAGGACGCGCGTCATCCAGGGAAGCACGTTCTCGGAAAGCTGGCGGTGGTAGCCGCGACCGTCCAAACGCTCGTGATGGGCGCCCGCGATCTCGGCCAGTCCGCCGAAGACCGCGACCTTCTGTAGAATCTGCTGCGAGTAATCGGGGTGCTTGCGAATCTGCTCCAGTTCCTGATCGTCGGGCTTGCCAGGCTTGTCGAGAATCAAGTTCGAGACGCCCAACTTGCCAATGTCGTGCAAAAGCGCCGCGCGGCGCAAATCGCGCAGCAACTCGTCACCGCAGGCGAATTGCCGGGCAACGCCGACCGCGATGTCCGCCACACGAATCGAGTGCTGATAGGTCCACGGCGATTTGGCATCGACGACGTTGGCAAACGCCTCGGCCACCCGGTCTAGGCAGGCATCGTCCGCCAAAAGCTGCTCGTCGGCAGGTTCCCAACGGCTTAGCTCCGCAGGCAAGTCGTGCGTCGTTAACCGTGACCAGAACGATTCGTCGGACTTGAGCGTGCCCAACAGATCGACCAGCTCGGGATCGAACCAACTGCCGCGGCGCTCGCGCGCGACTTCGAATGCCGCGGACAGGCCATACGCGGTACAGAACAGTTCGACGGTTTGCGCCAGGCAGCAGATCCGTCCGAGCAGTGAGATTTCTTCGTGCTTTCGCCCCAGCGGATGACCGCGACCATCCCAATGCTCGTCCAGGTCGAGAATGGCGCGGGCGGTGGGCTCGGGAAGGTGCAACATTCGCGCGATCGAGGCGCCGCGCTCGCAGCGCGTTTGCGACAATTGCTTCGCCCCCTTCATGCCGCTGCGGGCGAGTGCCGCCATCTGCATGAGCTTGTCGAGGGCGCCGCCCCCGGGGGCACATTGCCGCCAGCAGTTTTTCAGATTCTCGCCGGCATTGGTCCAGTTCGTCAGGCGAATCGATCGCTTCACACGATGATCGTCCGCGCCGAACAGGTACGAAATTTTGGCCGCGTTGCTCGAACAGCCGACATCCTTCAGCAACAACGCGTAAAACAATGCCGAGCGGTCGGCCACGTGCAATTGCAACTCCTCGGCCAGTCGCATGCCGATGAGCGCCGTGCGCATCGAATGCCCTTGCCGGTTGCCTTGCGTGAGATCGAGCGCGACCGAAAGAGCCGAGATGATCTCGGAGAAACGAATCTGCGCTGGCGACGCGGGAACATGGAAGACAGGCCGGTCAATGACCTGGGTCTCGACGCACGAGATGCAGGTATCCGTGACGCAGGAGGAATCTTCCGCCATACGACGCGCTCCAGAAGTGCTGCCAAGCCGGGTGAAGTGCCTTCGGGAAGCATAGGTCACTTCCGCACTGTGCGATGTCTGGCACGACACAGAAACGAATCAAGCCGGATAATTGATACCGGAACCGTTCCGCAGGCCCCGCGATCTCATTCCTGCGAGGGAAGAATCGCGCGCTTGCGGCATTTGGTCCGTGGCGCTATGATCGAATGTTCACTAGCGCATTCTGTCGTGTGGCGCTAAGCTGCGCGCAACAGGAGCCGGCTTGAAATCTCTCGAAGGTAGGTTTTCGGCCGCAGGTTTTCGACCAGGAATCTTCTGCCAGGAGGAGCAATCGTGGCTTCACTTAAAGGGCTCAACGACGTCGTGCAGGGGGATTGCATCGAGCGGATGCGATCGATGCCGGCCGGTTCGGTCGATCTGGTGTTTGCCGATCCTCCGTTCAACATCGGCTACGAATACGACGTCTACGAGGACAAGAAAGAAGCGCACGACTATCTCGACTGGTCGAAGAAGTGGATCGGCGCGGTGCATCGCGTGCTGAAGCCGGACGGCACGTTTTGGTTGGCGATCGGCGATGAGTACGCAGCCGAGTTGAAGATCGCGAGCCAGGAGATCGGCTTCCATACTCGCAGTTGGGTAATTTGGTATTACACGTTCGGCGTGAATTGCAAGAACAAGTTCAGCCGTTCGCACGCGCACTTGTTCTACTTCGTGAAGGACCCCGCGACATTCACGTTCCGCGCCGACGAACTCGAGAATCGTGTCCCCTCGGCACGGCAACTGGTCTACGCCGACAATCGGGCGAATCCCAACGGCCGACTGCCCGACGATACCTGGGTGTTGCGCCCGCAGGACCTGGCCGAGTGTTTCACGACCGGCGAGGACACCTGGTACGTTCCGCGCGTGGCGGGCACGTTCAAGGAGCGGGCCGGCTTTCACGGCTGCCAAATGCCCGAGCAACTGCTGGGGCGGATCATTCGCCTGTGCAGTCAAGAGGGGGAAATCGTGCTCGACCCCTTTAGCGGCAGCGCCACGACGGTAGCCGTGGCGAAGAAGCTGGGTCGACGCCACATGGGCATCGACCTTTCGGCCGAATACATTACTCGCGGTCGAGCCCGGCTGGACGCGATCACAGTCGGCGGCGCGCTAGATGGCGCGCCCGAGCCGACGATGAGCGCGCCGGCCACGCCGAAGAGCGGCGCGGCGAAAAATGGGGCGACAAAAAAGCGTGCCGCACAGCCGAAGAAGGCCCGGAAGCGCGAGCGAGTTTCCTCAAATGATTGATCGGACAACGTAGCCGCCAAGCGCGACGACGCTCATCATCACAGTCCAGCCAACTTCGACACCACACATTGCCGCTGCGAACACAAGCGGAACGCAGCCAACCGGCACCAAGCAGCAGGTAATGCGTACCCACATCGGGTAACGAACTCGCGATTTTGTCGGAAGCATCTCACTTGCCCTCCGACGTGAGCAATGATAGCGCAGAGGACACTTCGGCAAGTTCCGTAACCTGCTGCTCGGCAATTCTTTGAAGAAGGATCAGGAGCACTGGGAAAGCCTGTGCTTTCTGCGCGATCGAAACCGTTGTTAGGTCGTGCGGCTCTTGTTCATCGTAATCGTCCTCAATTAACCACAAACCCCAACGCTTTCGCCTTTCGAAGGCAACCGTAATTCCGTCGCGATGCGCACGCGCTTCGACTTTTCCTGACGTTGCGTCAAGTCGCGACGCGATGGCGGCGATGATATTTGACAATTGCGACGCGCGGTCGCCCAAGATTTCACCAGTGCTCTCTATACGCTCGATGATTCCCGGAACCGAACTAAATGGGTCGGCATTGGAACTCTTGGCCATATCGGCTCCTTTGGCTTCACAGCCAGCCACAACGGCTAAAAAGGGTAGAAGGGCTTTCGCGGATCACTCCGCCAAGCCGGTCGTCTCACGACAACCAAATCAATTCTTTCAGAACGACCGACGCCCTGTCAAGCAAACTTTGCGCGATGAAGAATAGCGCGACACCGTAAACCCAGTTTTAGGGCCTTCATTCGGCTGCGTCGTTATCTTCCTCATTCTCTTCCCAAAGTTCTGACTCGTCTTCCATTCCATATTTCTTCGCGATCTCTGGATCGGTCGTCACAAGAGTCGCGTAATCGTCCGCAGTTCCCCCGTCAGGATCCAAGAAAACGCCATCGGTGCGCATCGCATCTAACTGTTCTGCCGCATCGCGAAGTATCGCAATCATCTCGTCGAGCGACTTCGCTTCGGTCGTCAGAAATTTATTGCGCCATGTCGTCACATAGCGCTTCTGGCGGCGATGAACGTCGCGCCATAATTCCGCATACTTGGCCCGGACGGACTCGCTCAGTTGAATAGCGAAGTCTTCGGGCAACGTGAGCAACTTGATGAGTTCCTGGACGTCAGCCAAATCCTTTATGCGATCGGAACCGGTCATACCCGATGCCAGCTTCAACTCGACTAAGGTGGGCAAGTTTAAGAACTTGACGCCGTCCTGCTCAACGGTGACTGATGCCGGGTCCGGAAACTGCACCTGTTGCGGCTTTCCATCGCCAGGGTAACTACCTGTCAAAAGAAACTCGATCTTGACCCCTTCTTCGGTGTCACGCAGATTCTTACTCTTCTCGAAGGGACGTTTGTACCCTAAACCTTCAAGCGCCTTATGAATGGTCTTAAGGCCTTCACGGGTGACAAGGATGTCAACATCTTCGGTAAATCGCCGATAGCCATGCTGAAACAGGGCCATGCCGCCGACAACAGCGTAAGGAACACCAAGTTCGTTAAGCCGCTTGCATATTTTGCGAAGGGCTTTTTGAACAGCACCTGTGCCCTCAAAGAATTGGCTGCCCTCACTCAAAGCCCACCTCGGATCGGCTGCTAGCCGCACTTCAAATGCGGTTGGCGGAGAGGTTCCAACGTCCGGCTTACTTGTTGAATCAACCACCTAAGCGCCTCGCGGGTCGAAAAACGCGGCCGTGGATATAATCCATTATTGTTCACCCATCAGCTATTTCCAATTACACATCCAGATTCCGCACTTCCAGGGCGTGTTTCTCGATGAATTCGCGGCGGGGTTCGACTTTATCGCCCATCAGGATGCGGAATAGTTCGTCCGCGCCTGAGACGTCGTCCATCCGCACTTGCAAGAGCGTCCGGTTGGCGGGATCCAATGTGGTATCGCGCAGCTCTTCGGCGTTCATTTCGCCCAGGCCTTTGAATCGTGTGATCGTCAGGCCGCGTTCGCCGGCCGAGCGGACGGCCGAGAGCAGGCTGCGCAGATCCTCGATGCCGATCTCGCTTTCGCCGCGACGCAGGATGTAACGCGGCTCCTCGGTGCCGGTTCGTTCCTGGGGAATCAACGACTGAATGTCGAAGCCCATCGCGGCCAGGTCAGCGAGCGCCTTATTGATCGAGCGGACCTCGTGCAGCTCCACGATGTGCAGCCGGTGCGCGGCGTCCCCGTTGGTATGCCCGGCCGCGCCGTCGACCGCTTCACCGCCGTAAGGGCGCGGACCCTTGGCGGCCGGCAGGTCGGTAACGGTCAGCTCCTTGCCGCTGGCCGCTTCGCGTTCGGCGACGAACTTGTCGAGCTCTTCGCGCGCGGCGAACCAATATTCGCCCGTGCCCAGGTAGACGTGATACATCGGCAGTCGGCCGCTGACCGGATCCTGTCGCACGGCGTGCTGACGCAGGCTGATACCGCGTCGCTCGAGCGCCACGAGCGACTCTTCGAGCGTGGCCAGCGTGCGGCAGAGCTTGGTCATCTCTGCGCCGCCGATCTTGCGATCATCGCCCGGTTCGAAGACGGCGTCCTGTTGCCCCTGCTCGAGCAACTGGCCGCGCATCTCTTCGTCGCTTTGGACGTAGTAGGTTTCCTTCTTGGTTTTAACGCGGAACAGCGGGGGCTGGGCGACGAAGACATGCCCCCCTTTCACCAGCGGATACATCTGGCGATAGAAGAACGTGAGCAACAGCGTGCGAATGTGCGAGCCGTCGACATCGGCATCGGTCATGATCACGATCTTGTTGTAGCGGCGCTTGGCGAGGTTCATTTCGTCGCCGATGCCCGAGCCGATCGCGGCGATGATGCTGCGGACTTCTTCGTTGGCCAGCACTTTGTCTTCGCGCGATTTGAAGGCGTTGATGATCTTGCCGCGCAGCGGCAGGATGGCCTGGAATTCGCGCAGACGGCCACCTTCGGCGCTGCCACCGGCCGAATCACCTTCGACCAGGTACAGCTCGCATCGCTCGACATCGCGGCTCGAGCAGTCGCGCAGCTTGCCGGGCAGGCCGCCGCCGGTGAGGGCGCCCTTGCGTTCGCGCACCATCAGTCGGGCCTTGCGGGCGCTCTCGCGCGCCTCGGCGGCCAGCAAACCTTTTTGCGCGATGATCTTGGCGGTCTTGGGGTTCTCTTCTAAGAAGCGATTGAGGAAATCACCCACCGCCGAATTGACGATCCCTTCGACCTCGCTGTTGCCGAGCTTGGTCTTGGTTTGCCCTTCGAATTGCGGTTCCGGAACGCGCAGCGAGATGACGGCCGTGAGCCCTTCACGGAAATCCTCGCCCGTGGGGGCCAGGTCCTTGAACAGATTCTCCTTTTTGCCGTAGGAGTTCAACGTGCGCGTGAGCGCCGTGCGGAAGCCGGAGAGGTGCGTGCCTCCTTCGGTGGTGGCGATGTTGTTGACGTAGGAGTGGACGTTCTCGGTGTATTCCGAGGAGTACTGCAGCGCGACCTCGAGGCCGACGCCATCGTAGTCGCCAGCGATGTAGACCACCTCGGCGTGCAGCGGCTCGGTGGCACGGTTCAGATGCGCAACGAACTCGATGATGCCGCGCTTGTACTGGAACGAGTCCCCTTCTTCGGTGCGCTGATCGGTGAACGTGATGCGCACACCGCGGTTGAGGAACGCCAATTCCTGCAACCGCTTATAGAGCGTGTTGTAGACGAATTTTTGCGTGCCGAAGATTTGCGAGTCGGGCTTGAACGTGGTCTTGGTGCCCACCTTGTCGGTGGTGCCGATGCGGCGGACCTCGGTCGTCGGTTCGCCGCGCTCGTATTCCTGCTGATAGACATGCCCGTTGCGGCGCACTTCCACCTCGCACCATTCCGAGAGGAAGTTGACGACGGTGACACCGACGCCGTGCAAACCGCCCGAGGTCTGGTAAGCCCCCTTCGAGAACTTGCCGCCGAACTTGAGCACGGTCATCACGCCCTGCAGCGTGGAAAAGCCCAGGTCCGAGTGCATCTCGACGGGGACACCGCGGCCGTCATCCTCGACCGTTACCGAGCCATCGATGTTGATCGTAACGCTCACCGTGTGAGCGTGGCCGGCCATCGCCTCGTCGATCGAGTTGTCGACGACTTCGTACACCAGGTGATGCAATCCGCGGGCGCCCGTATCGCCGATGTACATGCTGGGCCGTTCGCGAACGTGCTCGAGATCGCTGAGATGTTCGAGCTGCTCGGCGCCGTATTCGGATTCGACCTTGCGATATTCCGGCATGTCGCCAACAACGTCATCCTTGTCGGGCGAGTTCGATGCGGGTTCGTCTGACATAGCGCTATTGCTTATCCTTTCAGGGGGCATGTTCGAAGCCGTCGAGCGATGGTCCTCATTGACCGATGCGTCTCGGCAAGGCTTTGATGCCCTAGATTCTCAGCTCGTTACTCCGTGGGACCGACCCGAAAACGCAGGTCGGCAATATGTTCCTGAGGTAGTTTTTTTTGCAGGTGCGCGAGGATTGCCGCCTTTTGAAAGGTTAGCTCCTGGACCAGCGCCGAATGGGCCACGGTCACCTCTAACCGTCCCTGCCGGACCAATCCCACTCGACTGTGTTGCGCCACTAATTCTCCGGCTGCTTCCTGCCAGACGGCGGCCAGATCGGCGGTCGATTGCTGGCGCGCGTAACCGCGACGTGCCATCAGATCGGCAAGCACATTCGCGATTTTTTGAGGCCGTCCGGTCGACACCGCTTTTCACCGCGTTCCTTTTCGTCACTACCCCTGCTTTGTTTCGCTATTGTCGGACTGGTTACCGATCGCGCGCCAGCGGCATGATCACATACGAGTAACCGTCGCCGGTATGGCACACGGCCGCACTCTCGGCATCCTTCAGCTCGAGCGTGAAGGTCGCCTCGGCCTCGAGCACTTTGAGAAAGTCGTTGAAGAAACGTGGATCCAGGCTGATCGACACGGCCGCACCGTCGTAGGCGATTGGCAACTCGACCCGCGATTGACCGACTTCCGGCGCGCGGCCTGCTAATACCAGCTTTCCCTGACCGAAGGTGAAATCAACGCCACGGCTTTCTTCGCTCGTCACGATCGCAGCCTGTCGCACCGCGGAGTGGAGTGGGCCGACCGACAGCTCGATCTTGACCGCGTCCGGCCGCTTGGGAAATACGTCGCGCCACTTGGGAAAACGCCCCTCTACCAGCCGAGTGTAAAGCATGGCACGCGGACTTTTCACCAGCACTTCGTTGGCGCGGGCCGCGATATGAATCTCGGCATCCGGCTCGGTGAGGATCTTTTCGATCAGGTGCATGCTGCGGGCGGGGATGATCGTCATGTTGTCGCCGGTCGCGTGGCCGCCCACGCTTTGCGCCGGCGCTTCCATCATCGCCAGGCGGCGTCCATCGGTGCCGACGGCCGTGATCTTGTCGGCGCTCAGCTCGACGAGCACGCCACCCAGAGCGTAGCGGCTGCTTTCGTTATCGGTGGCGAATGTCGTGCGGCGAATGATCTGCGATAACACGCGGGCCGGTACGACGTGATACTTCGCCTCGTTAAAGTCGGCGATCGCGGGAAACTCGGCCGGATTTTCGGCGGGCAAGCGGAACTCGCTATGCTCGCCGCGGACCACGACCCCATTACCATCGGTTTCGATTCGCAGCACGGCATCGCCACTTTCGCGCAAGATCGATCCAAAGCGCTGGATCGGCAACACGACGCTACCGGGAGCCTCGGCCGTGACGCCGGGCACCTCGACGCGGATCCCCACTTCGAGATCCGTGGCCAGCACCATGCCTCCGGCGCTGCTGGCATCGAGCTTGACGTTTTGCAGAATCGGCTTGGGGCTGCGCGTGGGGGCTACGGCCGCCGCACTTTGAAACGCCGTTAACATCTTTTCGCGATCACATGTCAGCTTCATTTGAGTCCCGCGCTCCTGACGGGTAGGTCCTGAAATCCGTTTTTCAAAAGAATCGTTATTTGCTGTCTTAGGCTGGTGGGACACTACTCGACGTTGGCTCGCATTCCGAGTCACGAGCCCGGTAATCGAATGAGCTTGTCGAGGGAGTGCTTTTCCTATTTAGTTATTTTTTTAGTGACAGTAGTAGGAATGCTTCGCCCCTTGGCGTTGATAACTTTCTCCGTCCCTGCCTAAGCCGTGCTGGCCGTTGATTTTGTTGCGACGCGATGGCGACTCACGCCTGTTTAAAATCTGTCGAGTGGCCGTCGATAGCCGTTGCCAAGTTGCACGCAAGATGTCGACAGTTCGAGCAATGCCCCCCTCCCTGATTTCACGGCGCGCCTTTACTGCTTCGTACTGTCGACAACTCTCGACGTGTTTTCCACCACGTAGGATGTTCGTTCAATCTCCACGGAGTGCGGTCCGTAAATCATGCACCGTCTGGCGCAGCTCGGCATCGCGCGCCATTAGCTCTTCGGTCTTACGGCAGCCGTGCAATACGGTCGTATGATCGCGGCCGCCGAAATATTTTCCCACCGCCCCCAGGCTTTTGTCGGTCAATTGCCGCGCGATGAACATCGCCACGGCTCGGGCTCGGGCGATATTTTGCCGCTGCGAGGGGCCGCGCAAATCCGCTACCGCCAAGGCATAGTGCCGCGCCGTGCGCGCCGCGATATCACCCAGCGGCACCGGACGCGCCGCCGGACGGCCGGTGAGAAACGCCACGGCCCGGGCATGATCGATCAACGCCGCTGGTGCGTGAGCAGAAGCGGTGTTCGTGGGCGCTGTTAGTTCGTGCAATGCGCCGGCCAACTCGGGCATCGTGACGTCCAGATCACGGGCGAGCAGCCGTAACGCGTCATCAGTTAGCGAAATGTCCATCGCACGAGATATCGCCTCAAGCGCCACGCTGCGCGCTGCTGGACCAGGTTTTGTTAACGCAACGGTCAATCCCGCGGAAAGTCGGCTTACCAAACCTGGCAGCAGGTGCGGGATGCGCGTCGGGATGGTGCGCGCCGTAACCAATAGCCGGCCCCCCGCGTCTGCGAGTGCATCGATTGTGTGCAAAAACTCAATCTGCGCTGCGGACTTGCCGGTGAGCTCGTCGAGATTGTCGATCACCAATAGCGCCGCCCCGCGGAATGCTTCGCGCCAGGGGAGGATGTCGTGCGTTTCGACGGCCGTCGCGTAGCCGCGCGCGAAGTCGGCACCGGTTTCGCAAACCACCGACAATGCAGGATGTTGCGCGGCGAATCGCCGAGCGATGCCATGTGCCAGATGCGACTTCCCCAGGCCGGCCGCGCCGTGCAGCACTAGCGGCTGGTATGGCGTCGTGTCGCGGCCGAGAAAATCGTCGAGCGCGCACCGTAAAAGTGCGCCTTCCGTGCCCAGGAAAAACCGGCTGGCCCAGGTCGTGCCGTTGGACAATGCCAGCGCAAAACTCCCCTCGGAGAGCGGTGTCACCAGGGGGCGGTCAGGCACGTTCAAGTGGCTTATTCCAACGCGAAAATTGTCGCCGAAAAACAAGCCGTCAATCTACCAAATTTGCCCCCTGTCGGCGACCGTCGGGGGGGATTTTTTGCCCAATTTTTTGCCTCGCAACTCATTGCAAATCTTCAAGATGCGCCGGGCCGCCTCGGCCGTCTCGACGGCTGTGCTCGACGCTCCCCAACTGAAGCGCAGCGCGCTCTCGAAAACGTCGCGCGGACAATCCATCGCCAGCAGCGTTGGCGACGGTTCGGACGAGCCGCTGGCACAGGCCGAACCCGTGGAGCAACTGACCCCCGCCAAGTCGAGCGCCATGACCAACGCCTGCCGGTCCAGACCGGGAAACGAGACGTTGCTGGTTTGCGGCAATCTTACGGCACCCGCACCATTAACGACCAAGTCCGGCCAGCCGGCGCGTAGCGTGACCTCGAATTCGTCGCGCAGCGCGGTCCATTGGCCGGCGGTATTTGCCATGTTCGCCTGGCGGAACTCCAAGGCGGCCTGCATTCCGGCGGCGAGGGCCACTGGTTCGGTGCCCGGGCGGAGACCTGCCTGTTGATGGCCGCCGTGCAGCAGCGGAGCGAGCGTCACATCGTGACGCAGGACGAGAGCGCCGATGCCCGGCGGTCCGCCGAACTTATGCGCGCTCGTGGTCATCGCGGCGGCCCCCAGGGCGCCGAAGTCGACGCCGATCTTGCCGATCGCTTGGGCCGCGTCAGTGTGCAGGGGAATGCCGCGCTCGGCGCAAATCGCGGCCGCCTGTGCAACCGGCTGCACTACGCCGGTTTCGTTATTCGCCAGCATCAAGCTGACCAGCCGGGTGTCGGGGCGCAGCAGGTCGAGCAGCGCTTCGACCCGGGTGATGCCGTCCGAGGTGACGGGCAGAAGGTCCACGGTCCAGCCGCGCCGGCGCAGCTCGTCGGCCGGCCCGAGGACGCAGGGGTGCTCGATGGCCGAAACGATCAGATGTCCCGGCACCTGGCCGGCCAGGCCGAGAAGGGACAGGTTATTCGCTTCGGTACCGCCCGAGGTGAAGACGACGCGATCGGCCCGGGCGGTGTCGCAGCGGGCACCGACGAGAGTGGCAATCGCATCGCGCGCATCCTCAAGAAGCTGTCGCGCTTTGCGTCCCGCCCAATGCTGGCTCGCCGGATTCGCCACGGCCGAATCGTAGACCGCCACGATCGTCGCCGCGGCCTGCGGCAACAAGGGGGTCGTGGCATTATGGTCAAGATAGATATGTTGCGGCGCTACCGACATGGCTTAATTATAGCCGAACGTGGTCGTCGCAACGGTGCTGCCACGGCTCTAGTCGCTCGCGTGAAGTGGGAATGCGCCGGCCCGTCGCGGAGTCCCCCTGATTGCCATTGCCCCTCGTTGCGGCTGGCTTGTATTATCCGCCCACTTTTCGGGGTGATCGGTGCGTTTGGGGCATATCCAGACACGTCTTGCGCGCGGCCTTTCGGCCATGAGGCAAGCAGTAGGCCAGGGAGACGCCAGGCTGCCATGCAATCGTCGGCTGTTGTGACGCTTCGCGCGCTGGTGATGTTGGTCTGCCTGGTCGTGGTCCCATTGACTGCCATCTTCGGTTCTTCGTTGCCCCAGTTCTTCGACTCGTTGATCCAAGGGCGCGGCATTACGCGCTTCGTGGGAGAGAAGAAAGAGTCGAACGATCCGCGCACCCGAGGCGGCGACGCACCGATTTTCAGCACTCCGACGGAAACAAGCGCGCCCGACGCTGCGGCGGCCGTTCCGCCGCGCGGCCTGGATGGCACCGGATCCCTATGGGCGCCGGGGGCTATTTCGGCCGCTTCACACGAACAGCATAGTGCGGGGGGCGCCAACCGACCCCCTGACGAGCACGCGCGGACCGCCCAGTTCGATGCGGCTCCCGCGCCCATGGCCGGGTCGGCGCCGCAATTCGCTGTGCCTCAACCGGCTGCGAATGCTGCCCGTGATCCGCGTGCGGCCAGCGAGGGATTTCACGCCATCGAGCGCCGCTTGCGCGAACTGGGGGCCACGTACTACTTGTTGGAAACGTGGGGAAATGCCGGTCAGATGTACCGGTTCCATTGCAAAGTTGCGATGGAAAACAACCCGAAACAGACGCGACAATTCGACGGCACCGATGTCGAGCCGCTACGCGCCATGCGCAAAGTGCTGGATCAGGTCGAGCAGTATCGCGCGGGCGCGACTCCCTAAGCTGGCGCGGGTCTAACGCCTGTGGTTGAATGACGAAATTCAACCGGCCGGCCGATCAGGGCTTGCCAGAAGCCCATCCCTCGGCATATTTTGGCGGCAAGGACGCACAGGAAGTTGGGCCAGAGGCGGGCTTTACGAAAGCATGCCCCGCGCGGAATCACGCTCCTGAAGCATCGTCGGTGGCGCATGACGATGTGGCTGCGCGCAGCAGTCCGGTTTGCCTGATTGACGGAAGATTTTGCTGGCCGCGATACCCCCAATCCGCAAGCGCTGTTCGTAACGACCGATGGTATCGTCTCGCCCCACAGTCGGCAGTTTGCTTCGTAGCGTAGCACTGCGCTATCAGCCGCGCACGACGCACGCTTGGAACCCCCCAGTTCGGCGATCACGGTTGCCTGCGTCGACCGGCGAAAGTCCCGCCGTCTCGCCAAGAGTTTCCGGCCGCAGGAATCATGCGACGGCGATGGTCGAAGCTGTGTTATTGATCTCAAACGAACCGATTACGAATCGGCGCCTCTCTCAGGCGGCCGGGCTGGCCGATCCCACCCAAGCGCGGACCCTGGTGCGGCGGCTGAACGAAGCGTACCTTCGCGACGGCTCGCCGTTTCGCGTCGAAGAAGTGGCGGGGGGATGGCAACTAATGACCCACCAATCGTTCGGGGGGTGGTTACGTCGGTTGCATCCCTGGGGATGTGGGATCAGGCTGTCGAGCCCTGCGCTTGAGACCCTGGCGGTGGTTGCGTACCGGCAGCCGGTATTGCGCGCCGAGGTGGAGTCGATTCGCGGCGTGCAGTGCGGCGAAATGCTACGTCAGTTGATGGATCGCGATCTAGTACGTATCGTCGGCAAATCGCATGACTTGGGGCGTCCATTTTTGTATGGTACGACTCCACGGTTCCTGCGGACGTTCGGACTGCGGCACCTGGATGATTTGCCCCGGGCGCAGCAATTGCGTCCGGCGGCGGCGAACCTGTCAACGACAAGTGAAGTTATCCCCGGCGCCGGCCGGGATCAGGATTTACCCGGACCTACTTTTTGACTTGAAAGAGGAGCAACACACGTGACGATTTCCCTCGAGCACGAATTCGAAACGGATTGGCTGTCCTTGTCGGCCATGTCCGATCTTCTTGCTGTGCGCGCGGCCAAGAAGAAAGTCGAAGACGACGAGGAGCTCGATGACGAGGACGAAGAGCTCGACGACGATGATGACGAAGACGAAGACGACGACGATGAAGAAGAAGAGGACGAGGACGACGACCTAGATGAAGACGACGACGACTGGGAAGAAGTCGACGACGACGACGATGAAGATTGGGAAGACGAAGAAGAGGACGAGGACGACGACTGGGATGAAGACGAGGACGACGACGACGATGATGACGAAGAGGAAGAAGAGGAAGAAGAGGAGTGGGAAGACGACGAGTAACGCACTCGGTAGCCTGGTCTCGCGTATGCGGGCCGGGACTAGTCTTTGAGTTGGAACAGCCGCTTGAAGGCGTCCAGCAGTGTGTGCGTCATCCCCTCGGCTGCTTCGTCGCGCAGGCTTTCCAGCGGCGGGTGAAGCAGCTTGTTGATCAGCCGATCGAATGATTGGCGGACCTCTTGCTGCTGGCGGTCATTCAGGTCGGGGAGTTTATTCAGCAAGCGGCGCAATTCGTCCTGCGTTGTTTGCTGCCAGCCTTGCTTCAGCCGCTTGATGATCGGGCCCGTGGCGCGATGGTTCAGGTCGGCCATGAAACGGGCCGTTTCCTGCTCGACGATGCGGATCGCGGCCGGCCATTCTTTTTCGCGTTCGCGCCGATTGCGATCGCAGGCCTCGCGCAGGTCGTCGATCGAATATAGGTACACGCCCAGCGATTGGCCGACCAGCGGGTCGAAATCGCGCGGCATGGCCAGATCGAGAATGAATAGCGGGCGCTGATGACGCGCCGCTTCGACCGCCGCGAACGAGGACCGCGTCACGATCGGCTCGGTGGCAGCCGTGGTACTGATCACCAGGTCGGCCGCGGCCAGTTCGCGAGTCAGCTCTTCCCAACGCGCGGCGCGCCCACCCCAGGTCTGTGCCAGTTGCTCGGCGCGCTCGAAGCTGCGATTCAACACGTGGACGTCGCGGGCGCCTTCGTCCTGCAAATAGCGGAGCGTCTCCTCGGCCATTTCCCCAGCCCCCAGCACTAGCACGCGCTTGTCGTCGAAGCGCTCGAAAATCTGCTTCGCGAAATCGGCGATCGCGACGCTGGGAATGCTGACGCGCTTTTCGTTGATCGAGGTCTCGCTGGTAACCCGCTTTGCCACGCGCAGCGCCGCCTGGAATACCTGGTTCGTCAGCGGGCCGGTGCTGTCGCGCTCGCAGGCCAACTCATAGGCTTGCTTGATCTGTGCCACGATGTGCGGCTCGCCCACGACCATGCTGTCCAGGCTGGCGGCCACATGGAACAGATGCCGTACGACGTCCTCGCCGGTCCGCTCGAAGAGATCGTCGAAGATGTCCGACAGGTTCAAGCCGTGGAAGTCGGCCAGAAACTCCGCAACTTCCTGATGCGATGGCACGCCGGTCGGCACGTCGCAGGCGGTGTAAATCTCGACCCGGTTGCAGGTCGACAGCACGACCGCCTCGGCGGCGGGGAAGCGCTCGCGAAAATCGGCCAGCGCCGTGCGGGCCTGCTCGATACTGAACGCCAGCCGGCCGCGCGTTTCGACAGACGCCGTGTGATGGCTCAGCCCGCAAATCTGGTACTTCATGCGGAGCGCTCCGCATGAGGAGTGGCGAAGTCAGGATCAAGATCAAGCTGAAAGACGTCCCACAAAACCCCCTCTCCCTCTGGGAGAGGCCGGGTGAGGGTCTTCGCGCACGCAAATTGTCTTACGGACGATGTCCGGATCGCCGGTGCGTGCGACACCGAGAGGGCTTGCGGTTTCGCTCCTTCGCGCGCCGGCGAGTGGGCGCTAGGCAGGAACAGCCTCAGCCCGAGTGCCAGCAGCAGAAACAGGAAGCTGGCCACGGTCAGGTATGCGACCTTGCGTCCTTGTCGAGCTGGCCGGTAGAGCACGCCGAAAATGGCCGCCGTGGCGAGCCACGCCAAGAGCAGGCTCGACGTCCAGATCACGGGATCGCTCCACGGCAGCTCGTCAACTTCCAGCCGATGGTTGACCAGGTTCAACACCGTGCCGGAAAGGAACCCCGCGGCCAGCATCAAGGCCGAGATCACAATGGCCCGGCTGTTGATATGGTCGAGCCATTCCAGGTTCGGCAGCCGCAGCCCTTGCGACGGCAATTGCTTGTGCTTCAGCCGGTACGACTGCAGCAGGTACATCACGCCGGCCACGAAGCCGACCATCACGGCCACGGTTCCCAGCAGGATAAAGACGCCGTGAATCGAGCCCCAGATTTGCGAGGCGCGCGTTTCGGCGAACGGTTCGTGGCTGGCAAAAAATTGCGCCACACCGACTAGCGCGAGGACCAGCGGCAAAATGAACAAGCCTACCGCCGTGCGCGGATGGTAGAAGGACAGGTACAGGTAAGTGGCCGCCAGAACCCAGGCCGCCACGAGAAACCAGTCGAAGGGGCTCGACAGTGGTGTGGTCGTGGCGGTCGCCGCGCGGTAGCCGAGAAAAAGCGTGTGGGCCAACAAGCCGGCCGCGGCGAAGACGACCAACAGCGCCCCGCGCACACCGCTGCGGAAGAAAAGGCGCGAGAGTTCAAGCGCGAAGGCGACCGCGTAACTGGCCCCGAAGCAGAGTGTGCTGATTCCCGCGAGCATGGCCACCTTAGCCGGCCGTGTGATGTGGTAGGTCGAAGCTTTGGTCGGCGACGGCTTCTTGGCCCGGGGGACGAAATCTTCTGAAAAGGGACTCGGCAGGCTATGCCCTTGGGGACCGCGAATTCCGAGAGGGGCGTGCGTCGCGTAACTATATATTCCAGGCTACGTTTCGACGGTTCGGATGTCCACCCGCCCGGCCGGGCGGAAACGGGCATTCCGACGGAAAAAGAGGGGCCAAATGCTTTAACCGGCACGCCGGGGCGATCGACCGGCCGGACCTGGACAGGTCCAGCATGCTTATCCGCCGGTGGCGGAAAGGCCTGGCACCGAGCGGGTGAGGCCGGACTTTGATCGTCGGCTCAACGTCTAGCCCCCCTCACGCTAACCTCTCCCCCGCGGGGGAGAGGGGTAAGAGAAGACAATGCGTCGTGCGCGTGACATGCATTCCGGCACGCGCGAAGAGGCTATCAGTCAGCGCCGAATAGCTCGCCCATTTTTGCGGCGCGGAAGTCGAAGATCTGTTTCAGCGAACGTCGCACGGCGAGTGCGTGCGCGATTCGTCCGAGCGGTCCCCACGGCATTTCGTAATCGACGTGGTCGCTGACCCAGGTCCCGCCCTGCGCTTCTTCGAAGCGATGCTCGTGATGCCAGCGGCGATAAGGCCCCGTCAGTTGCACATCGACAAAGCGCGATTCCGGCTCGAACTGTTCGATCAGCGTCTGCCAATGAAAGCGGATGCCGAACAGCTTTAATTCGTAATCGATCAACGTGCCGGGGCGCATCGCTATCGGGCGCGGCGTGAGAATATGAAATGCGAGAAACTCGGGGGTCAGCGATTCGAGATTGGCCGCGTCGGAGAAGAACGCGAAGACTTCACTGCGCGGCCGTGGCACGAACTGTCGTCGCTCGATCCGGCCGACGTAATTGCCGAACACGCCACCGCCCGGCATTACGACACCTTGGCCGGCGTGGGCGCGTGAGCTGGCCGATGTTCGACAACGGCGCGCAAAGCTTCGGCCAATGACGTGTAGTGAAAATCATAGCCGGCGCGCTGCGCTACCTTGGGCAGCACACGTTGCGATCCGAGCAACACTTCGGAGAATCCTCCCACAGCCAGCCGTAGCGCCAGGGCCGGCACGGGAAAAATCGCCGGGCGATGCAGTACGCCAGCGAGCACGCGGGTGAACTCGCGATTGGTCACCGGGTCGGGCGAGACCGTGTTTACAGGGCCGCGATATTGTTCTTCATGGGCCGCGGCGAGCAGGATGCCGACGACATCGTCGATGTGTATCCAGGACATCCACTGCCGGCCGTTTCCCAGCCGTCCGCCGGCGCCGAGTTTGAAGGGAAGCAGCATCTTGGCCAATGCGCCCCCTTCGCCCAGCACAATGCCGAAGCGTGTGCAGGCGACGCGCACGCCCAGTTTTTCGGCCGCACGTGCTTCGGTTTCCCACTCACGGCAAACTTCGGCCAGAAAGTCGCGAGCCGGCGGCGAGGACTCGTCGAGAGTTTCATCACCGCGCGATCCGTAGTACCCAATCGCAGAGGCCGAGACCAGCACAGGGGGTCGTTCGTCGAGCGCTTCGATTCCTAGGACGAGATTTCGCGTGCCGATGACCCGGCTATCGCGAATTCGTTGTTTCTTGGTGGCTGACCAGCGCCCCTCGCCAACTGGTTCTCCCGCCAGGTTGAAGACGGCGTCCACGCCTGCGAAGGCATCCGCAGGAGGAGGGCCGGTGAGCGGATCCCAATAATGGTGCGTGGCCCTGGGGATTTTCTCGCGCGCCTGCTGTGGGTTGCGCGACAGCACGACCGGCTCGGCGATCTCGGCAACCAGCCGGCGTCCGATGAAACCCGTGGCACCTGTGATGAGAGCTCGCATCGCGTTACCTCGCACGTCACGTTGTGGCGTTTGGCTGTGAGAGAAACTGAATCAGCATGCACATCTAGTGCCGTAACTCGAAGGCCCCTGGGGAATTATACGTTGTTCGCTGCAAGTAAGCGGCATCCGTCGGACCGTACCGCTAGCGGGAGTTCCGCGAAGCTTGCATGAATAACCGAGCCTGAACGTCGCGATTAACGGGCGCAAGATGTGATGACCTGGGCCGCGGTTTAGGAAGGCCAAAAACCAGGGGATCATGCCCTGCTTTTCGTTCGTATTATTCGTTCGAGTCGTGGTTAAAAATGCGTAGTTCACCGCTGACTATCCGCGGGGCGGGCAAAGTCCCGGCATGACGGCGTGACCTATATTTTCGCTGTCCCGCGGCTGCTGACAGCAGACATTCGGCCCCGATATACTGGGGGCGCAATGTCTGTTCCCGCCTCGCTGACACGGCCCCGCATTCCTACCTTCAGGCCTGAGATGACCATGCAACGTTTCACCGTCGTGCTGCTGACGATCTTCTGTGGTTCGCTGAACGGTTCTAAGGCCACGGCGCTTGGCGCCGAGTTCAAGGCTCCGGCTGCGGTCGCCGCGGCATCGAAGGCCGACTGGCCGTCGTTCCGCGGCCCGTCGCAAAACGGCGTCGCCAGTCCCGATCAGCAACCGCCGCTGACGTGGAGCGAAACCGACAACGTGTTGTGGAAAGCGCCCGTTCCCGGCCGGGGTCATGCCTCGCCGACGGTCTACGGCGATCGCGTTTTTCTGGCCACAGCAGATGAAGCGCTAGAGCTGCAGTCTGTATTGTGTTTCGACCGTCGCACGGGTGATGCCAAGTGGAAGATCGACGTCCACACCGGCGGCATGGATCATCACGGGCATAAGAAGAGTTCGCAAGCCTCGGCCACCGTGGCCTGCGATGGCGAGCGGGTGTTCGCGAATTTCGTTCATGACGGCGGCGTCTATACCACGGCGCTCGACCTCGAGGGGCGGCAACTGTGGCAGACGCGCCTCTCGGACTTCGTAACGCATCAGGGATTTGGTTCGTCGCCCACGATTTATCAATCGCTGCTGCTGGTCGCGACGGACAATAAAGCCGGCGGTGTCGTGGCCGCGCTCGATCGCGCGACGGGCAAGGTCGTGTGGCAGCATGAACGGCCCAAGCAACCGAACTACACGTCACCTGTGGTGTTGAACGTGGCCGGCCGGCCGCAATTGCTGTTGGCCGGTTGCGATCACATGTCGAGCTTCGACCCGCAGTCCGGCAAACAATTGTGGGAGATCGAAAACTCAACCACCGAATGCGTCGGAGCGATTGTCACCGATGGGCAACTCGTCTTCGCCAGCGGCGGCTATCCGAAGAAGCTGACCGTTGCCGTGCGGGCTGATGGCTCGGACCAGGTGGCCTGGGAGAACACGACGCAGACATACGTCCCTTCGATGGTCGTGCATAAAGATTATCTGTACACCGTCACCGATGCGGGCATCGTTTATTGCTGGAAGGCCGCGACCGGCGAGGAGCAATGGAAGACGCGCCTCGGGGGCACATTCAATGCGTCGCCCGTGCTGGTGGGCGAGCTGTTGTTCGCGACCGATCAAGAAGGAAAGACCACGATTTTCAAAGCCAGCCCCACGGGGTTCGAGTCAGTCGGCGAGAACCACCTGGGCGAGGATGTCTATGCCACGCCGGTCTTCGTCGGCGGGCAGATCTTCATGCGCGTCGCGCACGGCAGCGGCGACGCGCGGCGAGAGTGGCTGTACTGCCTAGGGGCGAAGAAGTCTTAGAGAGCGACGCCACTAAGCTGCTACCGAAGCAGGTTCACCGGCGGTACGCGTTTGCCGGTCGTCAGATCGATTTGAAAGTCTGCAGGCTCTGCATCTTTGGGAAAAGATCTACCTGTACGAAAATCGTAAATGACGATCGTCTTCCATGGAAACTCTGGCTTCCATCGGTATTGCACGAGCGCGATATCGCCTGGGAATTCAAAGCTTTGAAAATTGTCGGCCGTTACATCAAATGGCAACCGTTCGCCTCCGCAAGAATACTCGGGCGATACCAGCTTCCGACCGTCGTACGCTTCGTAATCTATAGTGTATTCGAGTTCCATCATGAAGTCCGTATACCGCATAATGATCGAACGATCTTTCGAATAATGGAAAGCGCATATGCGGTCATTGCGCGCCCATTGAATGACTAGACTGATGCCAATCATCACAACCGCAAGAACAACCGTTCCCAGTATGTGGCGTTTAAGGAACGTAAGAACGTGCGCGAGAAAGAATCGCATGTGAGCTTCAGCCGATGTCGAATGGGATTGATCAGCGGACCGGCAAGGGCGAACGCCACGGTTCTCATCGCTCGCCGCCAGTCACTTCAACTCTTCAAAGTACTTGAAGCCGAAGCGGCGCCCCTTGCGGAAGGCAATCGGCGAGAGCTCTGGATCGGCCGGTCCGAAGCCGCCCGGCTTGAGACCATCGTCGGTCACGGGAATGCCGACGAATAATAGCCCGGGCATACCGCGACGCGTGATGTAGAGAAACGGCACCTTTGATTTTGGGTCGGGAGTCTTGGTCGCGGGATCGATGTGCAGCAAAAGGTCGCCGCCGCGCGTTCCTTCGGCTTGCAAGGCTTCGACCGTGATGTCGTCGGAACTCATCTTCCAGCGCTCGGGCGCCAGCTCCCACACCGACAGGCCGATACCGCGCAGGACGTAGTAGCGACCATCTTTGTCGGTGTACTCGGTGGCCATCAGGTCGAAGCCTTCGCGAAAGGCCCAGGCCACAATGTCATCCATGTGCGATTCAATCAGGTCGGCATCGCGCCATTTCTTGGGAAGACCTGTCGCGCGGCCGGTATCGAGATCGAAGAAGATTTCCTTGGCGTTCGGCTCGAGCACCGATTGTAGAAGCCAGCCGCTTGCTCCGCCGCTGATCTTATAGCGAGCGCCGGGGGGCGGAGATTCGATAACGTCTGCGGGCACGTTCAGCGGCGGAAGATTGACGCGGGCGTAAGCAGGATCGGGCGTAAATTCCTGGGCATGTTCGTCCCACCATTCGGCCCAGCGCGCGGCCTCGCGATCGAACAACTCACGTTTCATGCGGCGCTGCGAATCCAAGCCATCCAGGAACATATGGTACAGGTCCTCCTCGCCAAACTCTTGGCCTGAGAGTTTTCGAAGCGCGCCGAAGATCTCGCGCACAGGGCGGCCGAAGCCGTAGCGATTCCCTTTATTGTCGCCGTTGAGGTCGTATTGCCGCGCCCAATCGGCCAACCGTTGGTCATCGGCCTTCAGCCCCATGTCCGAGCCGGGGGGAAGCAGAGTCTTTGGGATAGCGCGGATCAGCGCGGGAATGGCACGCGGATCGTTGATCGCCCGCAGGGTGAAACCGCAGCAGCGCAGCATCATGTCATCAGTCGTGACGTCGAGTTCGGCAATTAAATCAGGGACGGCGTCGGGACCAAGGTCGGCCAGGCTTTTGAGCGTGAGTAACCAATCATCATGAAACCGATCAGGCCCATGATTCTGTTCGTCGAGTTTGTCGAGCAGTTTGCCGGCAGGGGTCGCGGGGCGTGCATGCTCAGCCTCGATAGGCTTCGTGTCACTGGCGCGCGACGCTTGCGAGAATCCCAACCCCACAGACGTGAACGCGAAGGCGGCACTTAAAACAAGAATGAGAATGGTGCGCATGATTCGTACCGCTATGGACGGGATAACAACACGCTGGTTATACCTTCGGCGCTGCATCGGGCAGACGCTCGAATAGTTGTAACGAGAACGGTTTTGTTTGCGGCCATCGCTTCATTTGACGCCTGAACGGGCGAACAATCAACACGTGACGGCAATCCCGACGAGCCGCGTTCGAACAACCGAGCGTTGCTACTCGGCCTTTAGTAAAAACGTGCGTGCCGTGCCGTCGGCGCTTCCGATAGCGATACGTTTACCATCCGGGGAGAAACGGACGGCCTCGATCCGTTGCAACGCGCCATTCTTCTTCAGCGCGAGTAGCTTTCCACTCATATCGTGAATGGCCAGGTCGTTTTCGCTTCCCCCGACGGCGATATGGCCATGTACGAAGTCGACATCCAGCGCGACGTGAATCTGTGACATGAAGCTTGCTTTTTCGACGTCATCATGAATATCGACAATGGAAATAGTGCTGCCCAACAGCCAGGCCCCATTTGTGGCGACCACCAGGGTGCGATCGCCGTCGAAACGGGCGTCACTGAGATGCTCGGTATCGGTCTCGATCACATCACGATCTTCGCCGATTTTGAAGATCTCACGATTCGCCTGACAATCCCAGATGCGAACGTTGTTGCTGTGCGAATTAACAGTGACCAGGTAGCGTCCCGTAGAATCGAAGCTGGCCTTATTCACAAAACCTTCAACCGTAGCGCGGCCGGTCAATCGCAAATCGACGTTAAAGAGTAGTCCTAGGCTACCAGGCTGATTAAAGTCCTTTCCGAAGTCTGTGATCAGCAGCCTGCCGCCGCGCGGTGAGCAGGCGATAGCTGTCGACATGACATATGCTTTTCCGGCACGTTTGCCGATGTCCTTGTCGGTGTATTTGGCGATGGGCTTTCCGTCGGCCAGGCGATACACGTTTAGCCGATGACCTTCCTCCAGCACAAAGACCTTGCCGGCCGCTTCATCGATCGCTAGCGAACCGACGGAGCTTGCGAGCGACACAAACCACAATCGCTCGCGCGTCTCAGGATCGTAACAACGGACGAAGCCGGCACCACCGGCGCACACGAGCTTGCTGCCCGCCCATTCGACAGAATTGACGTATGTCCGGGGATGCGATTGCCTTTCAGGAACGGGCGTGCCAAGAACTGCATCCGGCACAAGGTCGAGCGCAAGCGCATTGTCGCAGCAGGATAAGAACAACGCGATTGCGAGCAGAAGCAGTTTCATAAACACTCTCGGCGAGCATTTAGTAGCACGCGAACGATGATCACGCCAAATATCGTAGCAAGCGCGCACTTTGCTGTCTCCCGTGTACGAGTGCATGCGCGCGTTGGTTCGTACGACAGAGGCTCTTTTGATTCTTATTTTTTTCTTTGGCGCGTCGCTCGCGCCCGGCTGCAGAACTGCCGAGATTTTTCTTCCTTTCGCCGAATGACATCGATACGATGAACGTCGTAGTCGGAGATTATATGGGTTAAAAACCCCTGCATGTCGTACGGCATCTCGTTCTTTGCACGCTCGTGCATCGGGTAAGAGAGGGCTCTCATGCGAACGTGGTTGCGTGAACTGGATCGGATTCTGCGCGGCGATGCCACCAGGCTAGCCGCACTCGAACGCGGCAGCGTCGAGGTCTCGATCGGCGGACTATGTGTCGTGATCGCGCTGTTGGGGATGATCTACGGCGCGTGCATGGGGACGTTCGCTCTCGCTCGCGACGGAGGGCCCGTCTACATTCAGACCTTCGCGAGCATGCTGAAGGTGCCGGCGCTATTCTTTCTGACGCTATTGGTCACGTTTCCCTCGTTGTATGTGTTCAACGCGCTGGTCGGTTCGCGACTGGGGCTGGCCGCGGTGCTGCGTCTGCTGATCGCGTCGCTGGGAGTGAACTTGGCGGTGCTGGCTTCGCTAGGACCGATCGTGGCGTTCTTTTCGGCCAGCACTACCAGTTACGCCTTTATGGTGCTTTTGAATGTGCTGGTGTTCTCGATCGCCGGCGTGTTGGGGCTGAGCTTTCTGCTGCAGACGTTGCACAGGTTGACGGTCGCCCAACAAGAAGCCGATACCGCCGCGCGTATCGCGCAGGCCCGGGCTATGCTGCCACCTGCGCCGGCAGACCGGCCGGCGGATCCCGCTGCTGGCGAAGAACCTGCCTCGGTCGAGATCGCGCCCGAGCAAGGCGCACTCGATCGTTTAGAGGAGTACGCGCTGACGGCGCAGGTGAAGACGGTCTTTCGCTGCTGGGTCATCGTGTTCGGATTGGTGGGCGCGCAGATGGGTTGGGTGATGCGCCCCTTCATCGGTAGCCCGTCGCAACCGTTCACCTGGTTCCGCACCCGCGAATCGAATTTCCTAGAAGCGATCTTCCAAACGTTCCTGAATCTGTTCTCGTAAGCTCGGCATCCGTGATTTTATCGGGCGATTCGAAAAGGCGAAAATGACGGGCCTACTGTTACGTGCCGATGACGTCTTGCGACGGGCTGCGTGGACGACCCGCGCAGACCGCCCATGGCTCGCGATGCGCGATCTTCTAGCATGCGTAATGGTCTTCGGCATGTTCTATGGCGCGGTGATGGGGACGTTCGGCGGTGTTAGCGGCGACCGTCCCTGGCAGGTTCTGTATTCGGCTGTGAAGGTGCCGCTGCTCTTGCTCGTGACATTTACGATCAGCTTGCCGAGCTTTTTCGTTCTGAACACGTTGTTCGGTTTGCGGCGCGATGTCGGCGACGCGGTCCGTGCGGTGGTAGCGGCGCAAGCCGGCCTAGCAATCATTCTGGGCTCGCTCGCTCCGTTCACCATGTTATGGTACGTGTCGTCGAGCGGTTACCAGGCGGCCATCCTCTTTAATGCGGTGATGTTCGCCGTTGCCAGCCTGGCTGGGCAAGGTTTACTGCGCGGGTTGTACCGCCCATTGATCGCACGCAGTGAAAAGCACCGCTTCATGCTGCGCGCGTGGTTGGTGGTATATGCGTTCGTCGGCATTCAAATGGCCTGGGTCCTTCGCCCCTTCGTTGGTTCTCCCACGACTCCCGTCCAGTTCTTTCGCGAAGATAGCTGGGACAACGCTTATATGGTCGTGGTCAACCTGATCTGGAATGTCTTTGCCCGCTGACGGCTGATGCAGTAGACAAGCGGAGCTGCTTGGCATTTCGAAGCAGCGCGATGGTTGGTCAAGAGGCGCAGAAATTCAACGCCAGCGACATCGTGCTGAAGCCGTCGCCGGGTGATCCGGCAAACGGATGAAAGCCAGTCGGCACATTCGTTGGACAAAGGAACGATCTTCATGGGCCTTGACGAGGAGGCGGTGATGCGATGCGAGGCGGGCGGGACGCCCGCCCCCCTGGTTGCACTCTTCCGTAAATAAGCCCGGAAGACGGTCTTACATCTTTTCTCCAGGTTACTCAGCCATCTGGGTGGCTCGCGGCCGCTCAAGCCTTCTGTTAGTTTCGAGGGGTTATTCTGGCGACGGCAATGAGTTGTTGGCGCACTCTCTCTCTTTGCGGGAACAAAGACGATGGCCTCGGTGATTTGCACATTGCATCATTCCACACGAGTGCTGTTAGTGCTGGGCGCTTGTAGCGTATTTGCCTCGCCCGCCGCTTCGCAGGTGACTTGGGATGCCGGGGGCGGTCCCGCCGATAAAAGTTGGGGCAATGCCGCGAACTGGAGCGGCAACACGATTCCAATGCCGACCGACCTGGTGGTCTTCAACGATACGGGCGCGTCGAACCTGCCAGGTAGCCCGACCAGCGTGCTCGACATGGCGCGCACGATCGGCGGGCTGTCGATCGCGAATACGGGGAACCATTATCAAACGATCGACCTTGGAACGAACACCTTGCAGGTCAATGGCAACGTCGACATCAATACGAACGTCATCGACTCGACGCTAGTCACGATCAAAAACGGCACGCTCGACCTGGGTAGCCCGACTGCGCTCGTTGATCTTTCGGTCGGACGGGTGACAGTGCAAGGAGGAACCGATGCTACGGCTGCTCTCGATCTCACGGGCGCAATCGTGAACGGTAACATCGGCACGTTGACCGTCGGCGAGAAGATTCTCGGAGGGAACCACGCCGCGATCGGGACTCTCTCGTTAGGTTCGGGCGGTTCACTAAACGTTGGCTCGGCATCGACGTTGGGAAAGATTGTCATCGGCCATAACGCCACCGGTGGTGGCGCCGTGGGCACGGTGGATCTCAGCCAGCAGGCCACCTTCACAGCTAATGTCAGCAGTCTTTTGCTGGGGACTGCCGAGGTGGGGACAGCAACCGGAACCTTATCACTAGCCGCGAACAATACAATCAACTCGACCACGATTCGCGTTGGCTATTCGACGCAGGACGACAATGGCACAAGTGCCCTGCATCTAGGCACAACGAATACGATCACGACCAGCGAGCTAACGATCGGTGGTCGCCAAAGCAGCGGTACGCTCGACATACCCTGGGGCGGTACGTTGAACCTTGGTTCAGCCAGCACGCCCACGAATCTGACGGTTGCCCAGAATGGCGCCGCCACGGGAACCAGTTATCTAGGCACCGCGAATCTTTCCGGCAGCACGTTTAACGCTACGCTCAGCGCGCTTTCGGTCGGGGTGAAGACAGGTGGCGGAAATGGTTCGCAAACCGGTGGCGATACCGGCACTCTCATCGGTGGTAACGCCGGCAACATCATCATCGGTTCGCCAGCCTCGCCAGGGACGATCACCGTAGGGCAAGTTGCCACGGGCGGAGGCGGTTTCGGCACGGTTGATCTCAGCGGCGAAAACAGCTTGGTGGCCAATGTTTCGACATTGCTCGTTGGCACGGCGGCCGGCGGAACCGCGACGGGCACGCTATCTCTGCCCGCCAACAACACGATCAACGCCACGACGGTGCGCGTCGGCTATTCGTCAGCCGGTGACATGCAATCTTCACCCAGTGCGCTGCACTTGGGCTTAAGCAACACGATTAACGCTAGCGAGTTCACGATCGCCGGCCAGCAAAGCAACGCTTCGCTCGACATGCCGATCGGCGGCACGCTCGCTCTTGGGCTCAGCGGTACGCCCACGGCGCTATCGGTTGGCGTGAGCAATGCTGCCACGGCCACCTCGTTTCAAGGAACGATGCAACTGGGCGGAGGGACGTTCAACGCGAATCTCAGTGCGTTGTCCGTCGGCATCAAAGGGGGCGGTGGCAGCGGACCCCAGACGGGCAATGAGACAGGAACGCTCGTCGGCGGCAACGCCGGAAAGGTCGTTATCGGATCGCCTGACGCGCTTGGCTCGATTGCCATTGGTCAGGTCGCCGGTGGCGGGGGCGGCTTTGGCACCGTCGACTTCAGCGGAGAGACCACGCTGCTTGCCAATCTCACTACGCTGAATGTGGGCGTAGCCGCCAGTGGCTCGGCAACGGGTACGCTTTCGCTCGGCTCGTTCAACACGATCAATGCCAATACGATCCGCGTCGGATACTCCACGGGCACCGACAACCAGACACCGGTCAGCACACTGCATTTAGGCATGAGCAATAAGATCACTGCCAACGAATTTACGATCGGCGGACGCCAGTCCAGCGGTTCGCTAGATATACCAGCCGGCGGTACGCTAGCCCTAGTGAGCGGCTCGACACCGGCAAGTCTGAATATCGGCACGAGCGACGTTTCGTCGAACCAGTCCGAATCGGGTTCCATGAAATTGACTGGCGCCACGTTCAACGCCACGCTCGGTTCCTTGTCGGTCGGCGTTAAGACCGGCGGAGGTAATGCCACGGAAACCGGCACGCTGATTGGCGGCAATGCCGGTGGCACCATCGTCGGCTCGCCCAGCGCGCTCGGTACGGTGACGATCGGCCAGAGCAGCGGCGGTGGCAGCGGAACAGGGACTGTCGACCTTAGTGGGCAGACTAGTTTCACGGCGAACTTAAGCCAAATGATCGTCGGCCAGTCCGGCAACGGCACCTTGAAACTGCCTGCGACGAACATAATCGACACGCAGACCCTCGTTGTCGGCGACAACGGCTCGGGCACGCTCGCTTTCGGCAAACTGAACGTGCTGCAGGTCGACAATATGCAGGTCGGCAACAGTTATTCGAACGCCAGCGTCACGGTCGCCGCCGGAGGCACGATCACGATCGGTTCGAACACACGGCCGGCAGATCTTTCGATCGGCAAGGTGGTCATCAATACCAACAGCACCTACAGCGCCACGGTCGATCTCTCGAATTCGAACGTTAATGCCTGGTTCAATAACGTCACGGTCGGTTCGCGAGACACGAGCCTGCCCGGCAACGAGTTGGCACGCCTGTATGGCGGCAACGCCGGCACGATCAACGTCGGAACAACAGGGAATACCGCCAACATGATCGTCGGCGCGGGCGCGAATGCCACGGTCGACGTTTCGCAGATGGACAACTTCAACGCGAACTTGAACCAGATGCAGTTGGGCGCGGGTGCGACGGCCTCGGTCGCTCTGGCTAAATCCACGAACATCAACGCTAGTTCGATCGTCGTCGGCAACAACGGCAACGCTACGCTGACGCTTGGCAAGAATAACACGATCTTGGCCGATAGCTTGCAGGCGGGACTGAATTACGGCAACGGCACGATCCAGTTACCTGTCGGTGGGGTTCTGAATCTCGGCTCGCAAGCCCGCCCCACGACGCTGGTCCTCGGAAGCGGAATTACGAACACCAACAGTACGTATACAGGCACGCTTGATCTGTCAGGGGGGACCGTACACGCGTATCTGGGTAGTGTCACGCTCGGTCAGAAGGACTCGCAACCAGGCGTTCAAAGTGGTGTGCTGTCGATCAGCAATCATGCCGACAATACGATCGTGGCCAACTCGATCGTCCTAGGCGGCGTGAACGCCAGCGGCACGATCAATTATGGTGGCGGCGACTTTACTGCTGCTTCGATCGCCAAGGGGGCGAGTGCCCTCGCTGCTAATTTCAACTGGCAGGGAGGCATGCTGCACGTCGGCACGTTCGGCACGCCGGCGACCCACTTCGACCTGGCCAACATCGGGACAGGCACGCTTGCGCCGGGGAATTCTGCCGGCACCGTGGTTGGCACGACGCAGATCTTCGGCAATTACACCCAGCAAAGCTCCGCCACGATGCAAATCGATCTGGGAGGAACTCAGCCCGGCACGGGCTACGATTCGGTCGCGATCAGCAACGCCGCCAATCTAGCCGGCACTTTGGCCGTGCATTTGATGAATGGCTTTCAGCCGACATTGAACGAAATCTTCACTCCGCTGACGTTCGGGTTGCACGCGGGGAACTTCACGATGTTTACCGGCCTCTACGTGGGGGATCATCTGACGCTCGTACCGGTCATTTCGGCAGGCAACCTGGAACTGATCGCCCGTCCGACGGTCAGTGGCGACATCAACCTGGACGGCATTGTCAACGGACAGGACCTGGCCATGGTCTCGAGCAACTGGCTCACCAACTCGCCGTCAGGTGATGTCAATGGAGACGGTATCGTCAACGGTCAGGACCTGGCCGTGATCTCGGCGAATTGGCTGGCCACCGATCCTGGCAACAGCGCGAGCGCGCTCGTGGCTCCAGTGCCGGAACCGGCGACCTATCTATTAGCGGTCATCGGCGCAGCCGCGATCTTCGTGATGCGGCGCGCAAGGCACGGTTAATCGCGCACCCAGTCGAAGGCGCCTGGCGGTGGGCGGTCCGAGTCGTGCTCGTCGTCATCGTCGTCGTACGCATTTCGATACGGATTGCGCTCGAACTCGCCGCTGTCGTCGTCTTCTTTGCCGCGCGCCGAAATGGCCGGGTAATCGTTAACTCGGGCGCGATGCACGGCCTTCTTGCGCCGTGCCGCGATGATCCAATAACCGATCACGCCCAGTACCAATAGTCCGCCGGCGCCCAGAACAACATACGACAGCGCGACTTCGGCCGGATTGGTGGGGGTGATCATTCGCACCCACTCGACGCGCCCCACGATCATCGGTGCGGCCAGAGGCGCGGCATTCAGCTGGGCGTTGGCCGGTTGGTAGCCTTGCAGCTTGAAGAAGTAGCCATAGACCTTCACCGTCTGCGTGACGTCGGCTTCGATCGGAAAGCCCGGCGGCAGCTCGGGCGTGACCACGACATAAAACCAGCCGCGCCCGGCGGTTGGCCAGCCCCACAGCTCATACAGCCGTTTCACGCCGGCGGGGTTTTCCTTTTCGAGGTCGTACGTCACGACGCGGCGCACCGAGAGCTCGAGCGACAAGAGCTTGCCGCGATATTTGCCCGGGTGCTGACGCAATTGCTGAAAGACGGCTGCCGGCGGGTCACGCTTCTGCAGTTCGGCCAGCGATTGCCTGCCAACCCAAGAAAGCAGTCGCCAATAGGCGGGATTTTCGATCCCCTGGATGGCCAGGCCCCAATCGTTGATGGCCTCGGCCTGCCGGCGAAATTCCACGGCTTCTTCCTGGTCGCGATCGTCGCGACGAGGCGGGGCGGAATCACCGGCCCCGGCTTCGTCCTGCGTGGGGCCCGCCGAGCCAGTCTCGTCCGAAAGTCCGCCATCGGTCGGCGGTAACGATTCGTCGCGCGCCGGTTCACTGGCGCCGGCATGTTCTTCGACGGGATTGTCAGGATCCGCCTGTTGCGCGGCTGGGGCCTCGGCTTTGGTCGCAGCAGTCTCGACCGGATCGGTTGCCGCAGGTTCTTTAGCTTCCTTCACCACCGGTGCAGGCTCGTTCTCTGCTGCAATCGGGCCTGCCACCATCGCGGGCGCGCGCCAGCGGCCGTTGCGATGAACGGTGATGCCGATCACGACCAGCATCAAGATCATGCTCATCAGGCGCAGATTCTGCGCAAACGGTGCAAACACCGAAGTCCGAGCTCGCCGTTGACGTCGCGAAGACATGATTCGTTATGCGGATTTAGCCACCGAGGGCACAGAGATCACGGAGAGCCATTCAGAGCTACTGCGTTGTTTCGTCAGTGTCCCCTCCGTGTACGCAGTCGCCGAACCGTTGCTCGCTTGATTAGCCACCGAGGACACCGGAGTTCACAAGGAATAAAGATCATTTCACAAGGTTCGTGACACCGAAACATTCCCTGCTTATCGCACGCCCCCGCGCCTGTGTGGAATCGAATCCCTCTCTGTGCCCTCTGAGTGCTCTGTGGCCAAGTTGTTTGCCGAAAGGGCACAGAGATCACAGAGAGACCCGTTTGATTCCATCGACCATGCGCGCGCTACCAAAGTTCAATATCAAACCACGCCGAGCAAGCCAGGACCAAGAACACGATGAACTTCAATCGCCGCACCGATAATCCGCTCGGGGACTTCATCGTGCCCCTGGACATCCATCCGACTATCCCAGACCAAATATACCTCTGAGCCCTCCGTGAACTCCGTAGCTGAGCGTCTTGGTGTTTGAATTAACCCACCGAGGACACAGAGTTCACCGAGATAGAAACGAGCCTGGCGAAACTTTGACAAGAGCGTTTGGCCTGATCGCGGGCACGGAAAACAGTGTCGCGCCTTTTGGCAACTACCGGACAACCTCAACCTTGCATCTAGTATTTTTCTCTGAGCCCTCTGTGAACTCTGTGGCAAAATTTCCTATTAATTCATACACCCAACGCAGGGCTATCCCTCTTCGGGCAGTTCAGTGATGCTGAGCTTTGTCAGTTGCTCGCCCGAGGCCAGTTTGACGCGTGAGCAGATGTCGAGGATTCGCACCAGGCTGTCGTAGTGCAGGCCGGAGCCGACTTGCAGGATGACTTGTTCGAAGTTCGCGCCCGGCGCTCCAAGGAGCGTGTTGAGCTGCTGCTCGAATTCGTTGAGATTCGCGCTCGCCGCGCCCTCTTCGATCTGGATCGAGCCGATGCCTCCCTCGGGCGAGGACTTGATCGTGACCATCAGCGTTTCGAGTCGTTCCAGCGGCGCGCCGCCGGGATTCGGTTCGGAGGCCGTGGCGCCGGGCTTGGTCGAAGCCTCGGGCGGCGGCATCCGCAGCGCGATATAGCCTTCGGTCGGGGCCGGCTTGAACGTGAGAATGAAAAACGCCAGCAACTGAAATGCCATGTCCAACATGGCGGCCAGATTCAGCTCGACTTCGCCTTGCACGTGTTTCTTACGGCGCCGCCGCATGTCAGGTCTCTCCGGCAGTCATGGCGCGGTATTGGAACTTGCGAAAGCCTTGCGATTGGCAGGTGCGAATCACGTTGTTCAAGAGTTTGAACGGCGTGGACTTGTCGGCGCGGATCACGACCGTGCGCGGTAGTTCGCCTCCGGGCTCCAGCTCGGGATCGGTTTGCCTTGCTTTGCGCAGGGAGAGTTGGGCTTCCTGCGCGACGTAAGCGTCGACGTTCTTCTCTTCGCCGTAGACGCGCAACCGGCCTTCCTTGTCGATGTTCAATACCATCACGTCACTGTCGTCGCTCTCGGATGGCATGGCCGAGCCGATCACCGGCAGCTCGAGGTTCAGGTCGACGCTGGCCGACTTGAAATTGACCACCAACATGAAAAAGGTGATCAACTGGAACACCATGTCCAGAATCGGCGTCAGGTTCGGCTCGGCACGATTTTCCGAGCTCATGCTGCCGGACATTGGTTAACCCTGCGAGAAAAATGACGAAGGACGAATTGCAAATGTCTAAGTTCGGAGTTGCTTCGGACGACCTTCCACGATGCCATTGCCTCGCGGCATGACGGGTTGCTTCGGTAGATCGTTTATTTCGTGGCCGGTCCTGCGGCCGCGGTGGCGGCGCCTGGCGACGCTTTCCACTGTGCCATGTGGAACAGGCGGCGCAACATCTGCTCGCACAACAGCGTGGTGTTCGAGGAAATCGCCGAGATGCGGTTGCGGAACAACGCGTAGAAGTAAATCGCGGGCACCGACAAGAGCACACCTTCGAATGTCAGCAGCAGCGCTTCGGAAATACCGCCGGCCACTTGCGACGCATCGAGGTGCGTGCCCGAGCGGGCGATCACGCTGAAGCTGGCGATCATCCCTTTCAGCGTTCCCAACAGGCCGATCATCGGCCCCAACGTGCCGAGCACGGCGAGCATGCTGATCATGCGTTCCATTTCCATCGTGATTGCTTCGCTGGTGCGGTCCATGCTTTCGCGCGCCTCGGGCAGGCCATTGGGCAATTCGGAAATGCCTGTCGACAGCGTGCGACCGAAGAACGAATCGCTTTCGCGCAACACCTTGTAGAGCTGGCGAAAGTCGCGCTGCTGGATCAGATCCTCGCTCTGCGCGATCAGCTCCGGCGGGGCGGCGACCTTTTCGCGCAGCTCCATGAACATGCGCACGACCGTGGCGACGAAGTACACGCTGAGGATCAGGATCACGACGCCGATCACGCCCGAGTTCCTGGCCACCCAAATCAGGTAGCTTTCGCCTTGTTCGGGCGCGGCCTGTTCCCCTTCGGCCGCGAATGCAGCGCTAGCGAAGAACGACACCAGCACGAGCGCCACGGCGACGGCAAGCAAGGGGCGCAAACGCCGCAATCGACCGAACCAAGAATGCACGTCTCTTCTCCTGTTTATTGGGTGCCGCGCGCACGGTAGAGTGACGGCGCGGCGTCTGAAACGATTCGGTGCGCCGGCGCATCGACCGGCGGCCTGGCTAACATGCGAGACTTGTGGATATCCCTTTCCAACGCGAATGGTGCTGTTCCTGCCGGGTTGTACGCGGAGAGAGCGCGCTAGCAGAAGGCCGGCTGCGCTTTTTCCTTCGACAAACCCGCCACGGTTCATGCTATCCCCTGATTCCATTGGCTTCAACAGAATCCGCGTGTGCCACGAGGTTTACGACGCGGCTAGCAAACGAATTCGTCAGAATCGGCACAATCGGACCACGGCCGACAACGGGCGTGAAATGAGCGCGATCTACCCCAGAAGGGTCAGGCGGCGCGCATTACTTCGTTGGCGAAAGGTTGCCCGCCGCAGCAACGTCCTGCTGTCGACCGCTGGGTGTACCCGCGCCGCGGTTGTCGCTGTGGACTGTAACGTTTATGATGACCGCGCAAACTCGGGGCTGACGCTCGGCCGCCAAGGACCTCGGATGTCGGCGACATACGGATCACAGGCAGTTCGCGGGACAGTGGTTTGCACAGCGTCGACTTACACAGCGTCGCAGACAGGCAAGCGACGCTTCAACACGGCGAGAGATAACTAGATCCTGGATGGACGTCACTCTCTGGCATTGGCTGGCCTTCGCCGTCTTCGTCTCTGTGCTCCTGGCGCTCGATCTGGGAGTCTTTCATCGCGGGGCCAAGGAAACGAGCCTGGCCGAGGCCGCTCGGGCGACGGCCACCTGGGTCGCGGTCGCGTTGGCGTTTAACGCCTTCATCTGGTACTACGCCGGGCTGCAGCCCGCCACCGAGTTCTTCACCGGCTACCTGGTCGAATGGTCGTTGTCGATGGACAACGTCTTCGTCTTTGCCGTGATCTTCAGTTATTTCAGCGTCCCGATGAAGTACCAGTACCGGGTGCTGTTCTGGGGCATCCTGGGCGCGGTCGTCATGCGGTTGACGTTCGTACTGGTTGGCGGTGAGCTGATCAAGCGTTTCGAGTTCATAACTTACGCTCTGGGGCTGTTCCTGGTCTGGACAGCCATGAAGCTGGCCTTCTCGGACGAAGAGGCCGACCCCGAAAACGGTTGGACCCTGCGACTGTCGCGCCGCTTCCTGCCGATCTCGAAGGAAAACTACGGCGAGAAATTCTTCGTGCGCGAGGCGGGCAAGTTTGCCATCACGCCGTTGTTCCTGGTGTTGATCGTGATCGATGCCACGGACTTTGCGTTTGCCTTCGATAGCGTGCCGGCCATTTTTGCCTTTACCGACGATCCGTTCATCGTTTTTTCGTCGAATGTGTTCGCCATTCTCGGCCTGCGGGCGTTGTACTTCCTGCTGGCGGGCGTGATGGACATGTTCCGCTACTTGAAGTATGGATTGTCGGCGATCCTGCTGTTCGTTGGCCTGAAAATGCTGCTGCACTGGGTGGCCCATCCACCAGAGTGGTACGTCGACCGTTTCGGCAATCCGCCGGAGTGGGCGCAAAAATGGATCGGCAATCCGCCGGCCTGGGCGTCGCTGGTCGTGGTGCTGGGGCTATTGACGGTTTCGATCGGCGCCTCGGTCGTTCACGCCAAGATCGCCGGCCCGCACGACACGCATAAGCCGCACGGCGAAGACGCGGCCAACGAAGCGCAAGAGCGCAACGTCACGAATAGCAGCGTCGAATAGCCGCGGCCGAGTTGCGGCAGCCAAACGTGCGCGTCAAACCCCTCTCCCTCCGGGAGAGGGTAGGGTGAGGGTCGCTCGGGCAATGAACGTGAAGTGCCGAGCGAACGACACGCTCGCGCAGCATCAATCATCTACTGCTTCGCGCTCACAGCCCCGCCCGCGCCAATTATTCCTTGGCGTCGATGACGGTGACGGGTGCGATCTTTTCGAGCCCTGCTTTCAACTGCTCGGCGCTGCCAACGACGACCACCACGGTTTGGTCGGGCCGGACCACGTTCTCGATTAGGTCCATGCAGGCCGGCTCATCGGCCCGGACAACGCTGCGCAGCTCTTGGTCGAAATAGTTCTCCGGCAGGTTGTTGACCGCCAACAGCCACAGCTCGGACGCCATTTGCATCGGCGTCTCGCGGTCCATGGGAAAGCTGCCGACGATGAAGGCTTTCGTCTTACGCAGTTCGTCAGCCGTCGGAGGTTCGCTTTTCAGGCGTTTGATCTCGTCGAAGACGGCCGAGAGTGCTTCGGCCGTCGATTCGGTTTTGCTAAACGTGTGGACGGTAAAGTCGCCGGCGAAGCGCTGGGCGTGGAATCCGCCGTTGGCGCCGTAGGTCAGCCCTCGTTTGACGCGAATCGTTTCGTTCAGTCGGCTGGAGAATGCTCCGCCGAAATAACCATCGATCACGCGGCTGGCAGCGTAGCGCGGATCATGTCGGGTGATGCCCAACTGTCCCGCGTAGATCTGGCTCTGCGTTGCGTCGGGCCGATCGACCAAAACGATGCCGGTCGCTCCGGCTGCCGGCGGGTCGGGGAGCTTGATCTCGGGCTTCTCGCCCTCGGCCTGCCAATTGCCGAACACTTTCTCAGCGAGCGCCACGCCGCGCGCGTCGTCGATATCGCCCGACAGAATTAGCACTGCCGAATCGGGCCGCGCGAATTTCTTCCACCATCCCGACAGATCGGCAATTTCGAGCGCTTCGACATTCTTTACTTCGCCGGTCGCCGTGCGAGCATACGGATGCTCGCCGTACATCTTGCGGCGCAGTTCGCGCCGCGCAATGTAGGCCGGCTCACGTGACGAGACGCGCAGGCCCGTTAGCGCCTGCTTCAGATTGTCATCGAACTCGGGTTCTGGAAACGTCGGCTCGCGCACGACTTCGCCCATCAGTCCGAGCGTTCGTTCCAATTCTTCGGTCAAGCAGTTCGCGTTCACCGAGGACGAGTCCATGCCCCCCGTGCCTGACAGGCTGATGGCGTAGGTCCCCAGCTCGTCGGCCAGTTGTGCTTCGTCATGATGCTTCGTCCCCTTGGTAATCATGTCCAAGGTCATTGAGGCGGTGCCCGGCTTGGTCTCGGTCCACGCGCCCGACAGCAGGCCGAGCGTGGCGCTGACGAACGGCACCTCGTGATTCGGCACGATCAGCAGTTGCAAGCCGTTTTTCAGCTTGTGCGTGGTGTGGGCCAACGGCGGCGGTTCAACATCCAGGGGCGCCGCCAAGGGCGGAGCCGGGAAGAAGCCTTGCGGGCGCGACACGCCGGGCCGGCCTGGACGCGGCGCCTGTGTCTCGGTCTGGGCCGTGATCGGGGCGTCCTCTTCGGGATTCTTCTTCGGGCCGGCCGCCATGCCGCTGGCGGGGATGATCACCTTGATCTGCCGGTCGGGCACAAGATATTTCTTCGCCACGCGCTGCAAGTCATCGATCGTTACGCGGCGCACGTCGGCCAGAATGTCGTTGGCTCGTTCGGGATTGCCCTCGATCACGGCCGCTTCGCCCAGGGCCGAGGCCTTGCCCTCGACGGTCAGCGTTTGCGTGACGATGCTTTTCAAGGCGCGGTTCTTGGCCTTCAACAGTTCATGCTCGCTGATCGGCCCGGTGCGCAGCTTTTCGATTTCCTGATCGAGCGCCTCGATCGCGGCGTCCGGCTTGGCACCGAACGGCGGCACGATGGCCCCGGCGAAGAAAACTCCCTCTTGTTCGAGCGTTTGCGAGATATCGATCGCCGAAACGGCCACTTTCTTATCGACGACCAGCGAGCGATACATCCGGCTGCTGTCATCGCCCACGAGAATGGTCGAGAGCAACTCGAGCGGCACATGATCCGGGTGTGTTTGCGGGACGGTGCGGAACAGCACGCCCACGATCGGCGCCGGCGCGTTATCCTCTTTGATTGTCACGGTGCGGCCGGCCTCGGGCCACGGTTCCTCGATCTTGACGCGAGGAGGATCAGCGCCGCGGGGAATCCAACTGAAATGACGCTTGGCCAATTGCTGCGCCTCGGCATGTTTGACGGCGCCGGCCACGATCAGCGTGGCATTGTTCGGCACGTAATATAGATTCCAGAAATCGCGCAGCTCTTGCACGGCCGCCGAACGCAAATGCGGAATTTTGCCAATCGGCGTCCAGCGATACGGATGCTTTTGAAAAACCTCGGCCATGACTTTTTCCATCACCGTGCCAAATGGCCGGTTCAGGCCCATGCGCCGTTCTTCCTCGACGACTTTGCGCTCGGTATCGAACGAGCCTTGGTCGATCTTTAGGCCGGCCATACGATCCGCTTCGAGCCATAGCGCCAGCTCCAACTGGTGCGCGGCGAGTGTCTCGTGGTAAACGGTCTGATCGAACGAGGTGTAGGCGTTGCATTCACCGCCGGCCTGACGGACCAGGTCCATGTGTTCGGTGGGGCCGAGCCGTTCGGTGCCACGAAACATCATGTGCTCGAACATGTGGGCAAAGCCCTGCCGTTCGGGATTCTCATCCTTCGAGCCAACGTGGTACCAAACCTGCACGTTGACGATCGGGCAAGAGAAATCTTCGAGCGTGATCACGCGCAGACCGTTGTCGAGCTTGATCTCGCGAAAGTCGAACAGCTTCTTTTCGCCCGCCGGTTTGGCGTCCAAGGCTTTGTCCGCGTTGGCCGGTTTTGCCGCCGGGGCGTCTTTGGCCAGGCTGACGGTCGATGGGCATAAGAGCATGGAGAGGCAGAAGACGCTTAAGCAGATCGAGCGCTGATATCGCATTTTGTTTTCCTGAAGCGCGAGCAAGTCGAAACGCAGGACTGGCCGTAGTCTAGCGGCGATTGCCCAAAGCAACCAAGAGGGGATGACGGATGTGAACGCCGGAGTGATGTGAAACGACGACTGCGCGTCCCAAATACCGAGTGTCCCGCACGAATGTGCGAGCCCCGCTAGGCAATACGCACGCGGCGCCGCGCGAGATCATTTTCGGGCGGTTGTCGATCAGGCCAGGATCGGCCGCAGCACGGTGCCGGATACGTCGGTCAGGCGGAAATCACGTCCGGCGTAGCGATAAGTCAGCCGCGTGTGGTCCAAGCCCAACAGGTGCAAAATCGTGGCGTGATAATCGTGGACGTGTACAGGATCTTTGGCGATTTTGGCGCCGTATTCGTCGGTTTCGCCGTAGGACATGCCGCCGCGGACGCCGGCCCCGGCCAGGAAGCAACTAAATGCCTGGGCGTGATGCTCGCGCCCCTTGGTGTTTGGCTTGGCGGTCCAGGGCGTGCGCCCGAACTCTGTGCAACCGACGATCAATGTGGTTTCCAACAAGCCTCGTCGTTTCAGGTCGGCGATCAGCGCTGCTAGCGGCTGATCGACGCGCTGCGCTTTTTTGCGATGGTCCTGCATGTCGCCGTGGGCGTCCCAATTGTCGTGCGAGCCGGTGTCGATCAACTCGACCACGCGCACACCACGCTCGACCATGCGCCGCGCGACCAGGCATTGCCAGGCGAAAGATTTTCGGTCACCCTCGGCGACACCATAGGTATCGAGCGTTTGCCGGTTTTCGCGCGCGACGTCGAAAGCCTCGGGCGCTTCTCGCATCATGCCCTGGGCGACGTCGAAGCTGCTGGCCCGCGCCGTCAGGTTGGCATCTGCTGGCCGTGCGGCCGCGTGCCGCTGGTTCATGTCGCGCAGCATGAGTTGTTCAAGCTCGGCCAATCGCACACTGCGCGCCTGCGGGCGCAAATCCGCGATCGGTTCGTCCCCCGGCACGATCCGCACACCCTGGTAATGCGGTGGCAGAAAGCTGTTGTCCCAGACCTGCGCGCCGGCGTACGGCAGATGCTCGGCCAGCACCATATACGACGACAGATTGCCGTTGTGCGTCCCCAGCGCGTAACTGACCCAGGCGCCCAAGCTGGGCATCGGCACCGTAGCCGAACCGGTATGCATGGCCAGCGTGGCTTGAAAATGCTCGACGATGTCGGTGTGCAGCGTTCGCAGCACGCACAGCTCGTCCGCAATGCCGCCCAAGTGCGGGAACAAATCGCTCAGCATCAGGCCGGACTGGCCGCACGCCTGAAACTTGAAAGGTGAGCCGAGCAGAAACCCGCCGCCATGCTCTTTGCCATGATCTGTGGCGAGTCTTGGCTTCGGATCGAACGTATCGACCTGCGAGTAGCCACCGGTGAGAAAGACGACGATCAACCGCTCGGCCTTGGGCGCAAAATGGGCGCGCCGCGGCGCCAGCGGCCCACCGCCGTTGGTTTCAGCAGCAAGCGCCAACTGCGCACGCAGTGCGCCTGCTCCGGCAGCCAAACCGCTCGCAGCAACCTGGGCCAGAAAGTCACGCCGGTTGATTGAAGGTCGTCGCATCAGTCTTTAATTCCGAAATTAGCCACCGAGGGCACAGAGTTCACAGAGAGGGAAATGCATTGGTTTCTTTTCTGTTCGTACGCATCTTTCTGACAATTGTGTCGCGCTCCGTTATCTCCTCAGTGTCCTCGGTGCTCGCTGTGGCAAAATTTCTTGCATCCTCAATCAACGTACAAAAACTCATTCGACGATAGCAGCACGCGGGCGTATTGCGTCCAGGTTGCTTGCTCTAACTTTTCGTGCTTGCAGCCGGTGATCGCGAGCTCTTGGCGAAATTGATTGATGTAGCCGAGCATCCCGAGTGTTTCGTCGTCGCTTGCCGGCCGCGACAAGGCTTGCAGCGTAGCCGCCTTCACACGCTCGGCCGGGGTCGAGGACTGCGTGATCAGCCTTGTGGCGAACGCCTCGGCCTGGGCCGTGAAGCTTGGGTTGTTCAAGAAGTACAGTGCCTGCAAAGGGACCGTGGCCTCGGTGCGGACACCGGTTGAATAGTTCGTATCTGGTCCGTCGAACAACATCAAATAGGGATGCCGTTGCAGTCGCTGTGTCATCAGATAGACGCTGCGCTTTTGCGAGGGATAGATCGTCTTGAATGGATTGTGCTGCGTCCAATGCCACTCGTTCAACGGTGGAAACGGATGGGCCGTCGGTGGCGATAGATCGAGCGTGCCGGCCACGGTCAGCACCGCGTCACGCAGCGCTTCGGCATCGAGACGCCGCCGATCGAAACGCGCGTAGTATTGATTCGCCGGATCGATGTTCAGCGCATCACCCTTGGGCTGCGACGATGCCTGATAAGTTTGCGACAACATGATCGCGCGGTGCATAGCCTTTACGGACCAGCCACTGGCGACAAACTCGTGCGCCAGCCAGTCGAGCAGTTCAGGATGCGTTGGCGCGGCGCCTCGCAGGCCAAAGTTCGAAGAGGTTGCCACCAATCCCTTGCCGAAATGCCACTGCCAGAGACGATTGACCATCACGCGGGCCGTGAGCGGATTCTGCGGACTGCTAAGCCAGCCGGCTAGTTCCAAGCGGCCGCTTGCGCCCGCGGCAATCGTTAACTCGGTTTCGCCGCGTAAGAACTTCGGTGCGTTGCGCTTTGCGACCGGCCCCGGTTCGCCGGGTTCGCCGCGACGCTGGACCGGCACGTCATGCGGCGTACCTTCGCAGACGGCATACGCGCCAGGCATGTCAGGGGGAAGCCCACTGCGCTGCGCGTCGCGTAGCTCGTCGCGCAGCGTCCTCAGCTTTTTCTCCAGGTCGCGCTTGATCTTCTTATGTTCGTCCTCGAGCTGCTGTAGTTCTTGCTTCCGCTGCGTCTGCTGTTGCTCGTCGGTCGGCACGTCTTTGAGTTGCGCCACGAGCGAGTCGATGTTGGTTTGCAACTTCGCCAGTTCGAGTGTCGCTGGATCGTCTTTCTCGGCTTGTTCGAAGGCACGTCGCAACTCGTTGACGCGCTCGGCGTGGGCCGCGATCTGTGGCGCTGCCTCGGCTGGCGGAGCGAGCGGCATGAAGCCGGTGCGATTCAAGCCCTTCGACTGGTACTCTTCCGAGCCCGCGTAAGCATAGCGCGTGCTATCGAAGATGCCGTACAGCGCGTAATAGTCCTCGGTTGTCACGGGATCGAACTTATGATCGTGGCAACGGGCGCAACGAAGCGTGAGCCCGAGAAATGCCTGACCGACGGTATCGATCGTGTCTTCGAGCGTCAGGTGCCACAGCTCGCCTGGCATGGTGCCATAGCGGCGCGACAGTGCGATGAAACCTGTGCCGATCACGCGCTCGGCATAATGTCTGTCCGGCACGGCCGTGGCCATGATGTCGCCCGCCAGTTGCTCGCGCAAGAACTCGTCGTACGGCTTGTCGGCGTTGAACGAGGCGATCACGAAATCGCGATACTGATGCAGCTCGGGCACGGGATAGTCGGCATTGTCGCCGGCGGTGTCGGCATAGCGTACGACGTCCAGCCAGTGTCGCCCCCAGCGCTCGCCATACCGAGGCGACGCCAACAATCGGTCAACCACGCGGGCGAATGCCTCGGGCGAATCGTCCGTTTCAAACTCCGCGATAACCGCGGGCGATGGTGGCAGCCCGATCAGGTCGAAATAGGCGCGCCGCAGCAAACCGTGTTTTGTCGCGGGCGCGGCAGGCTGCAACTGGTGATCAGCTAATTGCGCGGCGATTAAATGATCGATCGGCGTCGTCGCCCAACCGGTACTGTCCACCGGCGGTTCGACGGCTCGAACCGGTTGAAACGCCCAATGCCGTACCCGATCGAAGGCGGCCGTGTTCGCGACACTCGCAGGCCAGGGAGCCCCGGCGCGAATCCACGTTGCCAGGTCCTCGACCACGGCAGCCGGCAATTGCTCGTCGGGGGGCATGTGCAGATCGTCGCGGTCGTTCGAATCGTTATGGCGAACGGCTCGCAGCAGCAAACTCTCCGGGGCGTTTCCTGGTACGAGCGCTGGACCTCGATCGCCGCCGGATATTAGTGCTTCGCGTGAGTCGACACGCAGACTGCCGGATTGCTTGTCTGCGCCGTGGCATTTCGCGCAGTGCGCCACGAGAACGGGGCGCACATGGGTTTCGAAGAACGATTCGTCGACTCCGGGAACCGCTGCTGCGTCCTCGCCGCGCGCAGCGCTACCGGCCAACAGAAGAGAGATCGCCAGCGCGGGCAAAATCGTGCGCGGCATGCAAATTCGTCCGGCAGGTTGTCATGCGACTGGCGGCGCCCCGCGCGGCGTGCCCGCGGCGTTAGGCTAGCACCAGTCTCGGGCGGGTGGGGACGATCGATAGTTTAGCCGGTCCAGACTATGAAAGCACGTGTGTGGGAAGCCGAACAGGCGGCAATTGCCATGCACCTGGGCCTGTTAGAATGGGCGAATGGCGTTCACTCGACCCCGATTCACGATCCTGCGGTTGTTTCATGCGATGGCGTGGTTTGCCGTGGCGGCATGGCTAGCCAGCTTCGGCATACCGGTCGACTTGCTTAGCATTCCGGCGCTCGCCGGCGCCGCCACAGTTGCGCTGATTGGCGCGGCGGCGATCTGGGGCCGCGCGTGGTTGGCGATCATCTTCGCGCCGACGATCGTGATTTTGCTAATCGCGATATCGATCCGCGTCTTTGCGGGCCCGTAAGGACGGTGTCGTGTCAGAATGACGAAGAGTTTGATGCGCGGATTGCGCAGATTTGAAATACGGCTGATTTTATTCGGATGCAATGAAAGATCAGAGTTTCCTGAAACTTCGCTCGGAGGGCACCATGCGGACCGTACAGTATGCAACCGCAGTCCTGATTGCTTTGCTGCTGATTTGCGACCCGTCGCAATCGACGGCGGATGACAATTTGGTCAAACAAGTTCAGGAGTTACTTCCTGAGGGTTGGTCCGTCGCTATGGACTCGGTAGCAGGCCATGTCGTTCTGAAGGTCATCACGCCAACCATGAGGTTGCGAGGCTCAGCGCGAGCGCAGGGCGAAAGTCGCGTTGACTCGCATTTACAGATTCGGATTCGAGTGTTGCCCAAGTACTCGGATGCCATGCTCGCCGAGATCAGCAGATACAACCAGCCAATTCATGAGAAGCTCAAAACGGTCGACTATTACTCTGACGAACATCGAGCTTTAGATCGGGAGCTAATTGACGAGCCTACATTCGCGGACGATTCATACGGCTATAGGATCGATTTTCCTCCTTATGTACCCGCGCGTGCGGAGGATCAGGTCACGTTGGTCGCCGTGTTTCAGAAAATCGCCGCAAATTGGAACGTTGTCCAACCAACCAAAGACAAAACGGCCATTCTGGAAGATGCGCTGATCGACAAAGGGCATCAATGAGCAGACCTTCATTCAAGTGCATCGCCGACAAGGCGATTATTTGAACCAGAACCGCTCGCCGCGGGCGAAGCGTGCTAGGCCGCGGGCAGTGCTTTCGCTGCGCATGACGCGGTACATGTTGGCCGCTTCGGCTTCGAGCGCGTCTTCCATCGTTAGCGACAGCCCGTGGATTGCTGAGTTCAGGTCGGCGAGCATGGCGTCGCGCGGTTGCCGGCAGATTTGCTCGGCGACGTCGAGCGCGCGGGCCAGGCCGGTACCTTCGGGAACGATTTCCCAGACGAGGCCGATCTCGCGAGCCCGCGCGGCTGAGATGCGTTCGCCTGTAATGATTAGTGGCAGTGCGTTGCCCCAACCCAGTAGTCGTGGCAGATAGACGGTCCCACCGTCGACCAGCGGCACGCCCCACCGCCGGCAGGCGACCGAGAACGTAGCCTGCGGCTCGGCAATGCGAATATGCCCGTGGCAAAAGAGTTCGAGCCCACCGGCGTAGGCGTAGCCCTGCGCCATCGTGATGACCGGCTTGACCTGCACGAGGCGGGTGCCCCCCATCGGGCCGGCACCCTGTTGTTCGAGTTGACCGCGCGAGGCGGTTTCGTCACCGAGCGTCGATAGCTGATCGAGCGCCGTGAGATCGGCCCCCGAACAGAATGATTTGTCTCCGGCGCCATGCAGCACGGCCACGAGCAGCGAATCGTCTTGCTGAAAGCTTTGCCACGCGATGAGCAGTTGCGCGGCCGCGGCGCCGTTCACGCAGTTGTGAACCGCGGCGCGATTGATCGTGATCTGCAGGATGTTTCCTTCGTCGCCCGGCAGGACTCGCGTGACGACTTCGGCCGTTTCGGTGGACTCGGCCATTTTTTGCTACTCCGGCGGTCAGTCCCTAAGACCCTCACCCGACCCTCTTCCGGAGGGAGAGGGACTTTGATATTTCCATTTTGGTGTAGTGCTTTCACTTCCCTGGAAAAGTGTCTTTACTTCGTGGTCCATTCGACCGGTTGGGGTTGCAGGTCGGTGGCAGGCGGGCCGCCGGCGTCCTTGCGGCCGCTTCCCTCGAGCCGGCTGATGGCGCGGACCGTCATGTCGTGGTCGCACAGGATCTGGCAACTGAGGCGCACGCCGCTCAGGCCGCGCGCGGCCAGTACATTCTTTTCGGCCACGGTCATCTTGTCCGGCTCGCCGGCCACGAATTCCACGCGGCAGGTTGTGCAACGGGCGTTGCCGCCGCAGGCGTGCAACTGATCGATGCCGGCATCCTCGGTGAGCGCCAGCACCAGGCGCTTACCTTCGGGGACCGTGAACTCGCCGACTCCTTCGACCGAAAGCTTTGGCATCGCTGGCCTACCTTTTTCGCGGACTGATTTCAGTGAATTCTGTTGCTCGCGCACGCACGGTGCGCTTGCGACGCATTATTCCGGTTGCGGGCTGCAAAGCAACCCGCCTTTGTAGATGGCCTCTATGAGGCCGGTCTTCTTATCTTCACGAAAGGACGTGTTGTGGTCGTTCGGCATGCTTATCCGCCTGTGGCGGAAAAACATGGCACGACGTCGGACGCTGCCCGTCTTTGTGAACTTAGCGCGCGCCGGGGTGGTACTTCACCTTCGAGTGTGCCACGACTTCGTCCCAGTCGAACCAGGCCGGTTTGAATTTTTGCTGCACGTAGAGTTGGGCCTGATCGAAGTAGTGGGGTGAATTCGGGTCGGCACTCTCGCCGAATTGCAGAATCGTGGCGGCTTTAACCTTTTCGTTCTTGCTGAACTCGTACACGCCGACGAAGGAATGCCCGACGACGCCGTATTGCTTTTTGCGTTGCGGCGTAATCGGCGTGTAGTAGGTGTTGAACACTACGCCCAAGGGACCTGGCGCGCCGGGGCAGGCGAGGCTCGATTGCTTGTCGTCGAACGGCACGAGCGCACCCTCGGCGAAGTTGGGGTGCCGCTGCATACGGCTGATGTCTCCCCAGGGGACTTTCCAATCGCCAAATAGCGCCTTGATCTTGGCCGCGGCGATGATCAAAGCTTCGAACCGCTTGGCCTGGCTCTCTTGATATTCCGGCTTCAAGTTTTCGGCCGGATAACCGGTGCCGTATAGCTCTTGATACCAGGCCGCGCACAACGTGGTCTGCGTGGAAGTGGTTGACGAGCGGAAGTCCCAGTCCGCCAGGTGGGCCAACAGCGGTTCGGCCTTGGCGGCCAGTTCCGGATTAGTTTTCTTCAGTATCTCGAGCTCGCGTTTATAACGCGGAATTTCGACCAGTGGCCAGTACAGCGTGGTGTCAAAGGCCAGACGCTGCAAGTCATCGAATGTCGCTCCGTGCAGCTTGCGCAGCAGCATGCGCGACACCTTCGAACGGCGCTTGTCGTCGTTCTGTTCTTCGACCATGTAAGCCGGGAAATCGGTCTGGAAAGGGTTGCCGTCGTCGGTGGCCGCGAACGGAGTGGCGTTGCAGTTCTGCACATAGCCCGACGGTGGATTCAATATCTGCGGCAACTCGTCGAAGGTGTGCAGGCCCTGCCATTCGGTCTTGGGGTTGCTGCCGTCGACGGGCTTGGTCCAGTCGAAGCCGGGGTCGCGGCGCGGAATCGTGCCGTTGTAGACGTAGAAGATATTGCCATCGCGATCGGCATATACCGTGTTGAACATTTGCAGGTTCAGCCCGGACATGGCTTTGCGCCAATCGTCAAAGTTGCGAGCGCGAGTCATGTCGAGCGCTTGCCGCAGGCGGCTACCTTCCATGATCTTCGCGATGCGCACGGCCAGGTAATGCGTATCGTCTTCCTTCGACATGAGCGGGCCGTGGTGCGTCTTGCGAAACGTGCAGTTGCGCGGCTCGACCTTGTCACCGCTGCGGACATTGATCGAAACTTGCCACTGCTCGGCCGTTTTGTAGCCGTCGCCGTAGCGATAGTTAAGCGGGCTCTTGGGGTCGTCGAACGTTTCGCGATAAACGTCGGCAATGTCCGGATTGTTCACTGTGTGGGACCAGCCGAGGTAGTCGTTATGGCCGATCGTGGGGATGGGGCCGCCGAAGAAGGTCGAACCCGAGAAGCTCCATCCTTCGCCGCTGTGAAGGTGCCCTTCATAGAATTGCCCAGCGCCGAACCACGGCTGATGCGGATTAGCGAACAGCATGGTGGTGCCGGACTTGGTCTTCGAGGGACCGATGGCCCAGGCGTTCGAACCCGTGGCTGCACGGATCTGCTCCTGCAGTTTGCGGGTGGCCGCCTTCGGTACGTGTGCCTTACCGTAAATGAAATTCAACAAGGTGAAGCGTTCGAAGGCGATCAAGTTCCACGGTTCGAGCTTCGTGATCAGTCGCGGCTTCACGTCCGGGTGTGTGGCCAGGTAATGATTGAAGCCGGCGGCGTAAGCAGCGCAGATTTTTTGCAGTTTCGGCTCGATGGTCTTGAAATCCTCGCGCGAGCGATTGACGACTTCGTACGAATTGTTGAGCAGATCGCTTTCCAGGCCTGCATCGCCGACCACTTCCGCGTAGCGTCCGAGGCACTGCAGATAAGAATCTTCGACCTGCCAGAAATAGTCCTCGCATTGCGCATAGGCGAAACCGAAGACGACTCCTTCGTCGGTCGCGGCGTCGATATGCGGCACGCCCCACTCGTCGCGATAGATCGTGACGCTTTGGGCCAGGGACGAAGGATCGATTTCATCGGCAACGGCCACGAAGCGCGGCGCGGCCAAAGAGGCGAGGCAAAGCAAGGCAAGCGCCGAACGACGACTATGCATGGCCAAAACTCCTCGAACGATTTATGGGGCGGCAGAAGGGCCGAAAAGCCGCCCATAGCATCGCCCCTGGTTTAGCGTGATGCAAGCAGATTCGATGCCGATCCCCTTGGTGCGGCGCCACTAGCCACGAATGAGGTGAAAGCCTGCGGAAATGACGGATTGGCTTCGCGCTGCCGACCGCTGAATCCGCGACGCGGCGCAGCACGGTCGAGCGCGGTATCATGCCGGCTGCCGTGAGATCAGCAAATCACGATTGTTCGTGCTGATTCGATCGCCGCCCGCGCGGACGCTGTATAGGAGTTGACGATGAGCCAGGATCCACCTGCCCACGGTGCCACGAAAGCAATCGTCCCGCCGTTCACGCACGAGACGGCCGTGCAGAAAGTGCGGCTGGCCGAGGACGCCTGGAACACGCGCGATCCGCAGCGCGTGGCGCGAGGATATACCGTGGATTCGGTGTGGCGCAATCGCAGCGAGTTCATCATGGGGCGCGAGCAGATCGAGCGGTTCCTGGCGGGCAAATGGTCGCGCGAGCTGGATTACCGGCTGGTGAAAGCGTTGTGGACCTTTGTCGATAACCGCATCGCTGTCCGCTTTCAGTACGAATGGCACGATACGGCCGGCGCGTGGCATCGCAGCTACGGCAATGAGCTGTGGGAGTTCGACGAGCACGGCCTGATGCGACGCCGCGAGGCGAGTATCAACGACGTGCCGATTGACGCGGCCGAGCGAAAATTCTTCTGGCCGGCGCCGGGCGCCCGGCCTGTGGATCATCCTGGCATCGCGGACGTCCGCTAATTTCGCTTAACAGGATTCAGTGAGTTTCAAGGGAGCAGAATTATGATGTGTTCTATAACCATTCGAGCGGCCGTGGCTGCATGTATTGTTGTTGCCTTTGTGGTGGGCCACGGGACGACGGCCCAGGCACAGCAAACGCCGGTTGTCACCTATAAGACCGCGAAGGTTGGTGACCTCGATATCTTCTACCGCGAGGCAGGTTCGCGGAACGCTCCGACGCTGTTGCTGTTGCACGGTTTTCCGACCAGTTCACAAATGTTCCGCAATCTGATCCCGGCGCTGGCGGAAAAATACCACGTCGTTGCGCCGGACTACCCAGGCTATGGCCATAGCTCCATGCCGCCGCACGACAAGTTTTCCTACACGTTCGACAACCTGGCGAAAGTGATCGATGAGTTCACGGAGCAGCTCGGATTGAAGAAATACGCGCTGTACGTGCAGGACTATGGCGCTCCGGTGGGCTATCGCCTCGCCGCGAAACATCCGGACCGCATCACGGCCATCGTCGTTCAGAATGGTAACGCATACGACGAGGGGCTCGACAACGACTTCTGGAAGCCGATCAAGGAATACTGGAAGGCGCCGCAGAGCAAAGAGAAGCGGGACGCTATCCGCAATTTGCTGACGTACGAAGCCACGAAGTGGCAGTACACAACCGGGGCGAAGAATCCCGAGCTCGTGAGCCCGGACGGCGCTGCCGAGGATCAGTTTTTGCTAGATCGGAAAGGCAACGACGAGATTCAACTCGACCTGTTCCTCAGCTACGGCAGCAACCCACCGTTGTATCCCAAGTGGCAGGAATATTTTCGCAACCATCAGCCACCGATGTTGATCATCTGGGGGAAGAACGACCAGATTTTTCCGCCCGCGGGGGCCGAGCCCTACAAGCGGGACCTGAAGACGCTCGAATTTCATCTCATCGACGCGGGGCATTTTGCGCTGGAGACGAACGGCGCGGAGATGGCTGCGTTGATGCGAGCGTTTCTCGGCAAGCACGTAACGGGTCAATAAGCACTAATCGAAAGTGCGCCCGCGCCAGCAGGATTAGACGGCGATGTCCAAGCGCTATCCGTCCAGCCAGGATTGAAATTTCTCGCGCCACACGGCGGCCAGCGCCGGGATTTCGAGCAATCGTCGCACGTCGCCGGGCGAGGTGTCACGGTCAAGGATCAGCGCGAGCATATCTTTCACGGTGATGCGGCGCTCGTCGGTATGTAGTCGCTCGACCGAATCGCCGGGGCCAACCGCGCCCTCTGCGAGCACTGCGAAATAGATACCGGGCCAGCCGGAGTCGAGAAACGTTTTGACCATGCTAGGATCATCGAAGCGAATTCCCAGCTTGTAGCAGGGGAGCCGGGGCTGCGTGACGACCAGTCGTGCCGTGCCGACGCGAAACTCGTCGCCGATAAAGACCCGATCCTCAAAGAGCCCTGCGGTGGTGAGGTTCTCGCCAAAGGCGCCGGGTGAGAGCCGCCGGCCCAAGCGCGCTTCCCAAGTGCTATAGTGCTCCGAGGGATAAGCGTAGATCGCCTTGTCTCGGCCGCCGTGGACGGTCAAGTCGGACTGCGCATCACCGTCCAAATTCAATCGGCGCAGCGGCACCCGGTCGACAACCGGATCCTTGAAGATCCCGGTGCGAACCATTTTGCCGTGCCAAGCGACGTCGCGAGGCAGTCCCACGTTGACGGAGAGAATTTGCATCGCTCAAGTAGTCTAAAGCTGGGAGGGACGGTGACGTGATTGTCGTCGAACTCTTCTTCGATTAATCGCACAGAAGTATACGAACGGGAAGCAAGGCAGTTCGCGGCGGTGCTTAAGGGACTGTTGCAACGGCCGACGACGACCGGCTTTGAGTGCGAGTATCGCGATTGAGGACACTTCGGCGTGACGATCGGTTTTCACACCTGAGAAAAAGAGGCCGCCATGCAGTTCGATCTTCGCAGGTTTCTCTCGCAGGCGATGGCCGTCGTGGCGGCGATCTGGATAGCCGCGATTTTTGGCTTTGTAGTTCGGGCCGATGATGCAGAGGCCGGCAAAAAGGCCACGCCCAGGCCGACCGTGTCGGTAAACGCCGGCAGCGCTGACGATTTGCAGCAAGCGATGGACCGGCAATCGGCCGCCGGGGGCGGCATCGTCCGCCTGGAAGGCGCTGGCAGCATCAGGTGCCTGGTGCGCCAGGCGGAAATCGCGGGCGAGACGTCGATTCACGCGCTGCTGGTGCCGCCGGATGTCGAATTGGATCTCGGCGGCAGCACGCTGTTGTTGGATTTGCGTTCGAATAGTTACGGGGTGCGCCTATCGGCACGGTCGGCAATTCGCAACGGCACGATCCGCGTCATACGGAGCGAAGGAAAGGGATCGCAGGCCATCTGGCATAGCGCCGTCAGCGTGGGGGCCGCCTATGGTGATGGTGGAACGGTCGCGCGGCCGGGGCATTTTTCGACCGTGGGCGATTGGCGCATCGAAGACATCACGATCGATCAACCGCAAGAGGCGGCCGGCATTCAGTTGATGTCCGAAGCACATCACGGCGTGATTCGCAACATACGCATTCTCGATTCCGAAAAGGCGCTGCTAGGGATCAGCCTCGATTGGGGAACGGTGGGACCCGTGACCACGGCGGACGAGCTGGTGCCGGCGATGAGAAAGCTGTGGGAGAAGAACGAGATTTCTTCGACCCACCCGCATCACGTGCTGATCGAGAATATCACGATCGGGCGTCTGGGACGCAGCATGGACGGCAACGACGCCGGGGTGCGTTGCAGCGGCTGCCACCACATCACGATTCGGAACCTTTCGATTGAGACCGCGATGTCGGCCGTGGCGCTGTTCGGCGGCGATTTCGGATTCGAGTTTGCGCCGGACGAGCAGCGGCGTGACGCGCACGTGGGATATCTGGTCGAGAATATCAACATCAAGGCCGCGCGATTGTATGGAATCGTGATCAACGGCGCTGAGGACAACGTTTATCGCTCGCGGCTCAACTTCGGCTATGACTCGATTCGCGACCCTGTTCATCCGGGCTTGGATCGGCCAATCATTCGCAACGCGGTGTTGCGCGGCACGCGCGCCCCGCATTCGCGCGGCGTGTATGTGGCTGCTACAACCGGCGCCGTGTTCGAGAATGTCGACGTCGAAGGTTTTGAAACGGGGGTGGCCGTCAATAATTGGGTGCGCTCCTTTACATTTCGTAAGGGACGTATTGCCAACAACCAAGAAAAGACGCAGATCAGCGGCAGCAGCGAAGCGCCGAGCAACGTGACGTTCGAAGACAACGCCGAGAGCGATTAACGGTTCGCGGGACAAGTGCCGCCGTCACGCTCGAACCATCGTGCCAGCATCGAAGCTGACCGCCGCCATTCGGCATCAACCCCCAAGCCGTACGGCTTTCGCAATCGACACGCAGCAGCTTTAATGCGGCGAAGGACATCGACGTCCAAGAAATGAAAGCCGGACAGCGCACAAAGGCCGCTTATCGGCCGTGAAGCTTACCGAACCTAGGTCGGCCCGGCTTGTCCTACTACTTTCGGGTGAGCTTGCAGGCGCTGAGCCTGCAAATGCCGTTCAGGGCAAAAATGAAATCTTGGTTAACGTAATAAAATGCGTGACGGGAGCAATCGTTCGAATTCGCCGTCGCATCGGGAGGCCGTGAGTGAATCGCAGCGAGGAGGTTCCCGCCGAGAAAGCCGGAACGCGTACCGAAGAGCGAATCGTGCTGTTGACGCTGGCCGCCGTGCAGTTCATCAGCATTGTCGATTTTATGGTGATCATGCCGCTGGGGCCGCAATTGATGCGCAGCCTCGAGATCGGCCCTTCACAGTTTGGGTTGGTCGTGTCGTGTTATACGTTGGCGGCCGGCGTGGCCGGTTTGTTCGCCTCGTCGTTTGCCGATCGCGTGGGACGTAAGACTGCTTTTCTGGGGCTAGATGCGGGGTTCTTGGTAGGGACGCTGTTGTGCGGCCTGGCGCCGACGTACGGCACCCTTGCACTCGCGCGATTGGCCACCGGCGCGTTCGGAGGAATCCTGGGCGGGATGGCGATGGCGATCATCGGCGACGTCTTTCCCGAAGAACGTCGCGGCCGCGCCACCGGTGCGCTGATGTCGGCCTTTGCGTTGGCGTCAGTTGCCGGCGTTCCAATTGGTCTGTTTCTCGGGAACTGGCTCGGTTGGCATGCGCCGTTCTTGGTGCTGGCCGCGATTGGAGTTCCGGTGCTGGCCGTGGCCGCGGTGACCATGCCACCGCTGCGTGGGCATATTGGTGAGCACACGGCGGATCATCATCCCGTGCGACTGCTGGTCGAGACCTTCACCGAGCCGAATCATGTCAGGGCGTTTGCCCTGGTCATGGCGTTGATGCTGGCCGGATTCAGCGTCTTTCCGTTCATCAGCCCGTACCTGGTCAGTAACGTCGACATGGCCGAAAACCAGTTGCCGCTGATGTTCGTGGCCGGCGGCGTGATGTCGTTGTTCTCGTCTCCGTTGATTGGTCGACTGGCCGACCGATATGGGAAACTGCGCGTGTTTCGTTTTATTGCCCCTGCATCGGCCGTCCTGACGTTGTGGGTCACGAGCCTGACGCCCGTGCCGACAGTTGTGGCGGTCATGGCCGTGGCCTCTTTGATGGTTGCCAATTCGGGGCGGATGGTTGCGGCGATGGCGATGATCACCAGCAGTGTCGTGCCGGCGCGCCGCGGCGGGTTTTTAACCGCCAGCTCTTCAGTGCAGCATCTGGCGGCTGGCCTCGGCGCGTATGTCGGCGGCTTGATCATCGTCGAAACGGCCGACGGGCGGTTGGGCAACTTCTGGATCGTGGGGCTGCTCTCGGCCGTTGCGTCGATCGTCAGTCTGTGGTTGGCTGGCCGCATCCGCACGGCCGAAGTCGAGACCCCGATTTCGACGAACCAGGCGCTGGCCGCGGCGGCCGAGGCGCTGTGCGATGCTACCGAGCCGTTGGTGTGATTTGGCACTCCGGCGGCTGTAAAACTCTACTTTCGCCGTTTGCGCGGCTACAATGATCGCGACTGCAAGGGGCGACGGTTCTTCGCTAATCGGGCCGGCGTAGCTTTGCACATCTCTCATCCGTCCTTGGCGCGAGCGCGCGTTTGCACGCTTCGGCGACTTCTTGAAGCCCCCTTGGTTTTTATGGGCCTGAAATCGTAACGCAGCTTTGTGGAGCAATTCCAGCAGGTAAAGGTGTCCGCCACAGCAAATCTTTTCCAGGGGACCGATCATGCGTCGACGCTTCGTGGGATTGGTTTTGATGGCCGTCGCAGCGGCAATTACACAACTGGATGATTTTGCCGACGTGGCCTGCGCCGACGTCGTTGCGTCCACGACCGGCGAGCCTGATCGCAGCGTGCTCCCCATTGTCGATCCGAAGTTTCAAGGAGTCAGCGAGCGCACGCTGGGTGGCTCGAAACCGGATTTCCCCACGGCCGTGAAAGCGCCAAAGGATGCGCCCAACGTCGTGCTCGTACTGCTTGATGACGCCGGCTTTGGCAATCCATCGGCGTTCGGCGGGCCGGTGCAGACGCCGGCGCTCGAGAAGCTCGCGTCGCATGGCTTGCGGTACAATAATTTTCACGTGACGGGACTTTGTTCGCCGACGCGCGCGGCGCTCTTGTCCGGTCGCAATCATCACACGATGGGCTTTGGATCGGTTGCCGAACTGGCTGGAGGTTTCCCCGGCTACTCGGCACGCTGGCCGAAGAGCGCCGCATCGATTGCCCGTGTGCTGCGCGATAATGGTTATGCAACCAGTGCGTTCGGCAAATGGCATCTGACGCCCGATCATCAAAGCGGTCCGGCCGGACCGTTCGATCGCTGGCCCAACGCGCTGGGGTTCGATTATTTCTGGGGCTTTCTGGGAGCCGAGTCGAGCCAGTACGACACGCTTTTGACCGAGAACAATACGATCCTCGGCGTGCCGCAGGACGCCGACTTTTATTTCCCGGACGCCATGGCCGAGAAGGCGGTGCAGTGGCTGCACAGCCGGCAGTCGCAAGCGGCGGACAAGCCGTTCTTTCTGTACTTCGCCCCGGGAGCGACACACGCGCCGCACCATGTTCCGCACTCGTGGAGTGACAAATACAAAGGAAAGTTCGACCAGGGGTGGGACAAGCTGCGCGAAGAAACGTTTGCGCGGCAGAAGCAGTTGGGGGTCATTCCGCCCGAGGCAAAGCTGACGCCGCGCGACCCGGCTTTTCCGGCTTGGGATTCTTTGCCGCCGGAACAGCAGAAAGTCTATGCACGGCAAATGGAGGTGTTCGCCGGCTTCCAGGAGAACGCGGACTTTCAGGTGGGACGCGTGATCAGTGCCATCGCAGAGCTGGGGGAACTCGATAATACGCTCGTGCTGTATATTTTCGGCGATAACGGCGCCAGCATGGAAGGAACGCCGACCGGCACGTTCAACGAAATCATTTCGCTGCTCGGTGTTCCCCTCTCGCCCGAACAGCAGTTGCGGTTGATCGCCTTTCATGGCGGGCTGAAAGAAATGGGGGGACGCAATACGGATCCACATTACGCGTCCGCCTGGGCGTGGGCTGGCAACACGCCGTTTCCGTGGGGCAAGCAAATCGCGTCGCACCTGGGCGGCATTCGTTCGCCGCTGGTGGTTTCCTGGCCGAAGCGCATCAAGGACAACGGTCGGGTCCGCAACCAGTTCACCCATGTGATCGATGTGGCACCCACGATCCTGGAAGTAGCCGGTTTGCCGGCGCCGAAAACCGTCGACGGCACGACGCAGATTCCGGTGCAGGGCGTAAGCTTTGCTGATTCATTCGATGACGATGCCACCCGTTCGCGCCATACGACGCAGTATTTTGCGATCCTGGGAAATCGATCGATTTACAAGGATGGCTGGTTGCTGAGCACCCGGCTGCCGAAATTGCCGTGGGATATGTCGCCGCCGACGATGGCCAAATTCGCGCCGGGGGTCTGGGATCCGGACAAGGATCCGGTCGAGCTGTTCAACCTGAACGAGGATTTCTCGCAGTCCACGAACGACGCGGCAGCGAATCCCGAAAAGGTGAAGGAGCTAAAGGAGCTTTTCTGGGAAGAAGCAGCCAAGAACCAGGTGCTGCCGCTGCTGGCGGAGTACTCGTTCTTTTACGGGCTGTTGCCGCCGGATGCCAACACGACCTACAACATTTACCGCGCCGGCATGGAGAACTTGCCCCCCGGCGCCGGCCCGCACATGCACAGCCGCTCGTACACAGTCGATGCCGAATTGAACGTGCCCGAGGCCGGGGCCGATGGTGTGATCGTCGCCAACGGCAGCTTCCTGGGGGGCTTCGCTTTGTACGTCGAGGAAGGGAAGTTGAAGCACACCTACAACTTCTACGGGCTGGCCGCGACGACACTGGCCGGGCCTGATCCGTTGCCGACAGGCAAGGTTAAGGCGCGCTTCGAGTTCATTGCCGACGAGCCAGGAAAGCGCGGCACCGGCGGCAAGACGGCGCTCTATGTCAACGACAAGCGAGTGGCCGAAGGAAAGCTGGCGCACACCGTGGTGTTACGGTTCTCGCTCTACGAAGGAATGGACATCGGCAAGGATAATGGACTGCCGGTCACGTCCAGCTATGCCAAGAAATCTCCCTATCCGTTTACGGGTAAGATCGACAAGGTTGAATTCCAGTTCAAGTGAGGCAGCGTAGAATCGCGTGAAAATCAGTTTTCGCTGCCGTCGAGCGCGAATCGATAAGCGCGGCTGAGGCCGGCCGGCAAGACCGAGACGTGGTTCTCGTTCTCAAACGGCGTGTAATAAACCCGCAAACCTTCGGCCGAGAGGGGCGCCAGTCGCTCGGTCACGCGCTGCGCGTCGTGGACCATGTAGCCTGACTCGAGCGCGCCGACGAACACGAGCAGGTCCGCCTTGACGCCGCGCTTCGCTATGAAACCGCGCTCTTCGGCGAGGATGGATTGATCGTTCCACCAGATCGAAGGGCTGCCCGCCACGTAGTTCTGGAAGCATTCGTCGCGCGTGAACAACACGTGCAGTACGAACAGACCGCCTAGGGAATGTCCGACGAGCGTCTGCCGGTGGCGGTTGATCTTGAACCGTTTTTCGATATCCGGCTTGAGATCCTTCTCGATGAAGTCCAGAAACTCGTCGTTACCGCCGGTCGGCTCCTCGGCCGCGCCCAGCAAGGCTTCGAGCTTGCCTTGCTTCGACGGCGGGGTGAAGTCGTACGTTCGACGAGCGTCGAAAGGGGCGTCGCTGGGATAGCCAATCCCGACGATGACCACACCGGCGATCCTTTGCGCTCGTGCGATCTCCACCATCGTGGCAAAGTTCGCGTTGCCATCCAGCAAGTAGATCACGGGATAGCCGGCGGCGGGAGGCTGCGTACTGGGCTCCGTGACACGGATGCGATATTCGCGATCATTGGCCTGCGACTTCAGAGAGAACTCTTGCGTCCTGGCGAGCGTGACGCGGTTCGCAGGAGTGTCAGTGGTGGTCGAGCTAGGTGTTTCCTCGGCCTGCCCCACGCTGACTGATTGTGCGGTGCTAGTCGCCACGAGCGCGAGTGCCAGAATTGCGGAGCGCATGCGTTATCCCTTTCGAATGTCCTGCCGAGGCGACCAGTCGATGCGTGCCATTATGATTGGCAAATCGTCCAGTTGGGACATGGCTCAGCAAAAACGGGACACAGCGGCGCAAGAACACCAAGCGAGCGGAATGCTCCGTGTGCGGAGTCGATCTTGGCACCGGCGCGGACGATTGACTAGCGTGACGGCTGTTGCTCGATGCGCTTTAGCGTCTCGACCATCCGGTCGATTTCTCCCGTCGTGTTGTAGATCGACAGCGACGGCCGCACGGTGGTTTCGAGCCCGAAGCGGCGCAGCGACGGTTGCGAGCAGTGGTGACCGGCCCGGACGGCGATCCCTTCTTGATCCAGCAGCCGGCCGATCTCCTCGGTGCGGCGATTGGGCATGACGAAGGAAATAACGCTCACCTTTTCCCGCGCATTGCCGATGATGCGCAGACCGTTGACGGTCGAGAGCTGCTCGGTGGCGTACGCGAGCAGCGAGTGCTCGTAGTTGGCGATGTTCGGCAGCCCCAGGCGGCGAACGTAGTCGAGCGCGGCCCCCAGGCCGACGGCATCAGCGATGTTGGGCGTGCCGGCTTCGAAGCGAGCCGGCGCCTCGGCGTAAGAGGTTTCCTCGAATGTCACGTTGCGAATCATGTTGCCGCCACCTTGCCACGGCGGCAGGACGTCGTGCAATTCTTCGCTGACGTAGACGGCGCCAATGCCGGTCGGGCCGAAGATCTTGTGCCCCGAGAAGACGAAGAAGTCCACCCCCATTTCTTGCACATTGACCGGGATGTGGGCGACCGATTGCGCACCGTCAACCAACACGCGCGCTCCGTAACGCTTGGCCATTTGCGTCATCTCGGCCACCGGCAGGATCGTGCCCAGGCTGTTCGAGGCCTGCGTCAGGGCGACGACCTTCGTGCGTGGTCCGAGCAGCTTTTGATATTCCTCGAGCATGATCTCGCCCCGGTCATTGACCGGAATCACGCGAATCACGGCTCCCTTTTCCTTGGCGACCATCTGCCAGGGAACGATGTTGGCGTGATGTTCCAGGACCGACATCACGATCTCATCCCCCGGCTGAAGGAATTTGCGGCCGTAGGTTTGCGTGACGAGGTTGATGCCCTCGGTGGTGCCGCGGACGAAGACGATATCCTTGATGCTCGACGCGCCGAGGAAGGTCTGCACCTTTTCGCGCGCCTTCTCGTAAGCGTCTGTCGCGCGGGCGGCCAGGGTGTGGGCGCCGCGATGAATGTTCGAGTTGTCCTGTGCGTAAAAGCGCGAGATGGCGTCGATCACCGCCTGCGGTTTTTGCGTCGTGGCGGCGTTGTCGAACCAGGCGATCGGCTTGCCATGGACGCGCTGACTGAGGATCGGGAAGTCGTTGCGAATCGCCGACACGTCAAACGGACGCGAGCTGGTGGTAGGCGAAACGGCGGCCGGGGCGATTCGTTCGCGAAACGAGTGGCCGAAGATATCGAGTCCGGTGCTGCGATCCAGATTCGACTCGCGGACCCGGGCGACGAAGGCGCTTAAGCCGCTCGGCGATGTGCCGGACGAGGCGCCGGTGGTCGGTGGCGCAACGGCCGTGCCCGGCGAGCCAAAGGGTTCGGCCGATGCGTGCGGCACGTTGGATGCCACAGAGCTGGGAACGACGAAATCGGCCGGCGGAGCGGTGAACATGGCGGGCGCAGGCGTCGTCGGAAGCGAGGTGGGAGGCACCATCGACGGTGTTCCGGCTGGCATCGGCGGCGTCACGGGGGGCGTCGTCGGCATGTGTGGCCAGGAATGGACCGACACGGGGACGCTGCCGTAGTGCGATGCCGGCGACGCAGCATCGGCCGGAACGTCACCGCTGTGCGGCTCGGCACCGGCGTGGCTGTCGACCTGCGGCGGCTCGTTAAAAATGCGCGAGGCCATGCGTGCGATCGTGTCGGGCGTAATCTCGTCCACGTTTATCACTCCTCCGCTCGCGCGAGCGGTCGTTACTTCGGTTTGCTTTGTCGGTGTTCGTAATCGTGGTAGTAACCGACTTCGACGTTTTCGAGAACGCCGAGAGCGTCGTCTGTAAGGACGGCGCAGGAGGAGTAGAGGGTGAGCAGATAGCTGGCGACGCCCAGGCTATCGAGCCCCATCAACCGAGCGGAGAGGCTGGGGCCGATCTCGCCGGGGATACCGGCCTGATGCAGACCGACGACGCCCTGATCGGCTTCGCCGACGCGCATCAGTAGGATGCTGGTCGTGCCGAACCACTGGTTCGACTGGTAGCGGCTCTTCATCTCGAGCTTGTCGCAGGGGATGAGCGGGAGACCGCGCCAGGTGAGGACCGGCACGCCGAACAGATTGATCGTCGGTGGCGGCACTCCGCGCCAGGTGCATTCACGACCGAAGGCGGCGATGGCCTTGGGATGCGCCAGGAAGAAGGCCGGCTTCTTCCACACCAGGGCCAGCAGCTCGTCCATGTCGTCCGGCGTCGGGGCGCCGTAGCGGGTGCTGATCCGCATGGCCGGATCGGCCGAATGAATCAGACCGAACTTGCTGTTATTGATCAGCTCCCATTCCTGGCGTTCCTTGATCCCTTCGATCGTCAGCCGCATCTGCTCTTCGAGCTGATCGTACGGACCGTTGTACAGGTCCGACACGCGCGTGTGGACGCGGACCACGGTCTGCACGGCCGAGAGGGAGTATTCGCGAGGATGAGCCGAGTAGTCGACGAACGTCTCGGGAATCTCGACGTTCTCGGCAAAGCCCGAGACCAGGTCGATGTTACGCTCGCCGTAACGGTTCACGGTCGAACGTAGTTCCAGATGCTCGTCGATGGCCTTCTTGAATTCGTCGCCCAGGCTGGGAATCTCGCCCAACACGGTGTCGAGATCCTTGCGCGACAGGGTCAACAGCACGCAGGGGGTGATCGTGCGGACGGTGACGTCCGAAGGCTTGTCCGAGACCAGGTCGGTCTCGCCGAAGAACTCTCCTTCGGTCAGCAGCGCGATCCGCAGATCGGCGCCGTGAACACCCTTGCTGAGAACTTCGACTTGGCCTTGGGCCAGGATGAAGAACTTGCTGAGGTCTTCCCCCTCGACGATCAGCTTGTTGCCGAGCGAGACGTCTTCAGTCTTGAAGCGGGCCGTCATCCGTTCCAGGATCGGCTCGGGCAATTTCGAGAACAGCGGCACGCTGCGTAGGGCTTCGGCGGGTAACAGCAGGGCGCCGTCACGCGAGTCGACTTCGATCCGCGCGGCCTTGCTCAGCTCGACCTTGGTGCGGTTGACCCGATAGGTCCCCCCTTCGACGTTCACCCACGGCAGCAGGCTCAACAGCCAACGCGGCGTGATCGACATCATCTTCGGTGATGTCTTCGTCGTCGTGGCCAGGTTCTTCGCGACCGAGGTCGTCACGCTACGCTGCAATGTAGAGTCCGACATAGGTGTTCGATGATCTCCGGTTAAATAGGGCAGCGCCGGCTTTTGGCGCAACGCAAGAGCGAGTGCACAGTGACCATTCCATTGACCTACTGACGACTGCGAAGCTGGAGAGATAGGCCGAACTGGGCCAACTGCGTGACGTTTGCTATCGTCACACAAGCAAGCCGCTTGGGCACGGCGAAGAGCCTCCGGTTTGTCCGGTCAGCCACGAGAGGTGCGCCCAAGTTTCCACATCGGCCGCAAAGTCTCGCTAACTTACCGACTTTTACCTCAATCGAAAAGAAGGTTGATGTCAGAATTTGGATCGTGACGAGATTTCCGGGGGGAGGGGAAATGCCGAGCGAGACGGCCTGAGCGAATGGCCGCCGGCGGTGGCCCCCCGAGTGACCGTATGTCGGAAGCGCGCCCGCGAGACGTCGTAACTCTATATCTCCCCAAGCTGGTGCGACGTCTTGGGCCGTCCCCGATCGGCGGCGAGAATTGATCGCCAGGGGGCAACACCCCTATGATTTGCGCGGAGCGATCATGCCTGGAGCGACCGGTTATTCGATCCCAGGAATTCGGCCCGAAGCGTCACGGATAATGCTTGCAAAAATCGCGCGAAGCGATTCCAAACGATAGGAGACATAAACCATGAGCGTTGCCACAATCTCGCCGAACGGGTTGGCACAGCGTCGCGCCGAAGAGAAAAACCTGAAGTTGATTGACGTCCGGACGCCTGCCGAGTTTCAGGAAGTTCACGTCGACTTTGCGCAAAACATTCCCCTGGATCAGCTCGACCCGGCCGCGGTGGCGTCGCGAAACGGCGCTGGTACCGAAGCGTTGTACCTGATCTGTCAGGCCGGCGGCCGCAGCGCCAAGGCATGCGAAAAGTTTCAGCAGGCCGGGTTTACCAACGTAGTGAGCGTCGAAGGGGGAACGCAGGCCTGGGATCAGGCCGGACTACCCGTCGTGCGTGGGCAGAAGACGATGTCGCTCGAGCGCCAGGTGCGCATCACGGCCGGATCGATCGTTCTGGTTGGCGTGATACTCGGCTTCTTGGTTCATCCCGCGTTTTTTGGCCTGTCCGGCTTTATTGGCGCTGGGTTGGTTTTCGCCGGCGTCACGGATACCTGTGGCATGGGGATGATGTTGGCCCGCATGCCCTGGAATCAGCGAGGCGGCAGTTCGGCGTGTAGCGTTAGCACACCGACACCTGCCGCGGGACGCTGAATTATCGGGCGCCTGATCCGCTTTTCTTCGATGGCACGCGCGAGGGTTCGCTCTCGTTGCGGACGCCGTACGTCTTGTTGTAGGGAGCGTCGCTCGACAGCGTTTCCTCGTCCAGCGAACCCGGATCGCGCGACACATCACGGTCTGACTCGGGCCGGATATCTTCCCGGCGGCTTTCGCCGGCCTTGGCGGCAGATTGGCCGAACGGTTTGCTGCGCGGAGTGCGTGCGGTGCTCGCGTTTGCAGTTTTTCGCGTCGTTATTTTTCTTGGCATGATCTTGCTCCCTTCGCGGTGGCCCCTTGTTGAAAGCTACGGGAGCAACTGGCATGCCAAGCTTCAAGCAGTAACAGCCGGGCCAGAGCGGCACTGTGGGCGTTTGGCCTCTAAGAGGCCAGCTACAGAAAACGGAGCACGAACTCTCAACCTGGCCGTTCTCCTTTTGATACGCCCCACGTTGCTTGCCGAGGCCGATCATTCCGCATTATATTCTGGCGGACCAACTTGCTGACCGGTCTACCGGAGGCCAGTGCATGCGACCGATAGCACTGGTCTTTTTTTATAGAACCACTTGCTGACCTTACGTTGGCGCATTCAAGGATTCTCACTATGCCGCATTGGTTTCAAGACAACTCGCTGTCGATTGGACGCACCCCGCTGGTCAAGCTGAACCGGATCACTGACGGTGCGGGCGCCACGGTGCTGGCGAAGATCGAAGGACGTAATCCCGCCTACTCGGTGAAGTGCCGCATCGGGGCTGCCATGATCTGGGACGCGGAAAAGCGCGGCCTGCTTGGGCCGGGCAAGGAACTGGTCGAACCCACCAGCGGCAACACGGGCATCGCGTTGGCGTTCGTCGCCGCGGCACGCGGAATTCCGCTGACGCTGACAATGCCCGAGACGATGAGCGTCGAGCGTCGCAAGTTGCTGGTCGCTTACGGCGCGAAGCTGGTGCTGACCGAAGGTCCGCGGGGAATGGGGGGCGCCATCGCGAAGGCCGAAGAGATCGTCGCCTCGGCGCCGGATCGTTACGTGCTGTTGCAGCAATTCAAGAATCCGGCCAACCCTGCGATTCATGAGCAGACGACTGGTCCCGAGATTTGGAATGACACCGAGGGCGGGATCGACATCCTGGTCTCGGGCGTAGGGACCGGTGGCACGATCACGGGCGTCACGCGTTACATCAAGAAAGAGAAGAACAAGCAGATCAAGTCGATCGCGGTCGAGCCGTCGGCCAGCCCTGTGCTGACGCAGCAACGCGCGGGCCAGCCGCTGAAGCCGGGGCCGCACAAGATTCAAGGCATCGGCGCCGGTTTCGTCCCGGCTGTGCTCGACTTGTCGTTGGTTGACGACATTGAGCAGGTCACGAACGAAGAATCGATCGAGTTCGCCCGACGCCTGGCGCTGGAAGAAGGAATTCTATCCGGCATCTCGTGCGGTGCGGCCGCGGCCGTGGCGGTGCGGGTGGCCAAGCGGCCGGAAAACGCCGGTAAAACGATCGTTGTCGTGCTGCCCGACTCGGGCGAGCGGTACTTGAGCTCGGTGCTCTTCGAGGGTGTCTTCGACGCCGAAGGTCGCGCGCGATGAGTATCAGCCAACGGATCGACGGCAAAACGGAGAAGGCCGCCGCGGCCTCGCCCAGCGATTTGCACTGGGACATTCACGCGATCGTCGATCAACTGCGCGATCTGCGGCAGGCCTCGCTGGCGGCGCGCAATCGACTGGACAAACCGGCCAAGTTGCCGTCGCGCGCGGCACTGGCGTCGATCGTGGAAAGCGTGATCACCTCGCTGTTTCCCAATCGCCTAGCGTCGCATGCGCTCGACAGCGAGAGCGTCGACTTTTTCGTCGGTCACACGCTCGACAAGGCCTTGCGCGAGTTGGTCGGGCAGGTTGTGCGCGAGCTGCAATTCGTCGCTGGCGACGAAGTAGCGAGTGAGGAGCAGCGTAATCAAGCGATCACGATCGTGCGCAATTTCGCCGATCGCTTGCCGACGATTCGTGAATTATTGGAAACCGATATCCGCGCCGCGTATGAAGGGGATCCCGCCGCGCGCAGCGTCGACGAAGTGCTGGCCTGCTATCCGGGCGTCACGGCCATCGCCCATTACCGACTGGCGAACGCGCTGTTTGAGCTGGGGGCCGTGCTCGTGGCGCGGATTATCACCGAGATCGCCCATTCGTTGACGGGCATCGATATTCATCCTGGCGCAACGATCAATGGCAGCTTCTTCATCGACCATGGCACCGGAGTTGTCATCGGCGAAACGGCCGTGATTGGGCGGCATGTCCGGCTGTATCATGGCGTCACGCTGGGAGCAAAAAGCTTCCAGGTCGACGAAGACGGGACGCTGGTGAAAGGGAACGCCCGCCATCCCACGGTCGAAGACGACGTCGTGATTTATGCCAACGCGACAATTCTGGGACGAATCACGATCGGGCGCGGCTCGGTGATTGGCGGTAACGTGTGGCTCACACGCAGCGTTCCGGCGGGGAGCAATATCGCGCAGGCGCAGGTGCGCAGCGAAATCTTCGTCGAAGGATCGGGCATTTGAGGTCTCGGGCGATGCAGGGCGCCAGATTGCTGCGCTTTATCGCGACGCTGATGCTGGGATGCGGCATGGCCGGAACGACCGCAGGCGCCGAAGAGCCGGGCGGGCCGCTCGTATTGCCTTTCGACGGTACGCTGGCCATCTGGGGCGGTGGTCCCATGAACGATCACGTTGCTGGCCGTCTGAAAAAGCTTGTCGGACCGCGCCGGGAAACCGTCTTTCTCACCGATAAGGCAGTCCCTCGGTCTGGCGAAGCGCCCCGTGATGCACATCTTGCCGGGGCGCGCAGGCTCACTCTCGACCAGAATGTGCAGCCCGACGCCGAAACCATCAAAGCGATCGACGAGGCCCACGCGGTTTGGATCGATGCTCCTGCGCAATCCGTGCGGCAACTAGTCCCGGCATTGCGCGAAGTGCTGGCGCGTGGAGGTTTTGTCGGCGGTACGCTCGCGCAACTCGATCTGCTGCCACGCGTGCGCATCGAAGGTGGCGAAATCGAGCGCGACACCCAGGCCATCGATCGCGCCCTGGACGCCGGCGACCTCGACGCGGCGTTCGCAGTGCCGGCCGAGACGCTACTGGTGATTGAAGGGCGAGACGTAACGTGCGTAGGTCGTGCGGCGGCCGCGTGGAGGCTGCCCGCGCCACGTTCCGCAAAATACGGTCACGCGGGGCGCGAAATTGTCGTGCGGCCGGAAGAAGAACAAGACCTGCTCACGATTCGACGCGCATCGCTGGCACGCCGTGAAGGAGACGTGCCAGGAGACAAGTTGCGGACGCCCGAGGTGGCACATGGATCGCTATTGATTTGCGGCGGCGGCGATTTGCCGGACAGCGTTTGGCAGCGGCTGATCGAACTTGCCGGAGGACCCGACGCGAAGATTGTGTTTTTAACCGCTTCGCTGCTTGACCCGGATGCGCCGAATCCCAAGGGTCTGCAGCTATTGCACAAGAATGGCGCGCGGGTTGTCGAAGTCGTGGCGGCTCGCACGCCGCAGGATGCAAATTCACCACGCTTTGCACAGGCGCTGCACAACGCTCGCGCGGTGTGGTTCACCGGCGGCAGGCAATGGAAGTATCTTGACGCGTTCCAGGGGACCGTGGCCGAGAAAATGTTTCGCGACGTGCTCGCGCGCGGCGGTGTCATCGGAGGAAGTAGCGCAGGCGCGGCCGTGCAAGCGGAGTACATGGTGCGGGGAAGCCCGCTTTCGAATCGAATCATCTCGGCCGAGGGTTACGAGCGCGGACTCGATTTCTTGCCGGGGACGGCGATCGATATTCACGTCTCGGAACGCGGGCGCTTGGAAGAGTTTGTCGGGCTGATTTCGCGGCGGCCGAATTTACTGGGCCTGGCACTCGACGAAAAGGCCGCGGTCGAGGTCCACGGTCATCAATTGACCGTGATCGGGCCGGGAGAAGCACGCATCGTCGATTTTCACGCCGGTCGTTCGCACATGATCGGCCTGCGGCGCGGAGAACGATTCGATCTGCAGACGCGGCAAGCGATTGATTCCGAGGCCGCGCAACCATCGGGCGACAACCGCTGATGTCGGGATCCGTGCGAATTCATGGAGTTCGTCGAGTTGCGCGATGGGGCAAATGTTGTCGCCCATGCTTGATCACGGCGAAATAAAAATCGACACCCTGCGGACCGTTTCGGGTTAAAGGATTGCATCGGCTCGCGACCACCGGCGCTGACACCGGTTTTGATCAAAGAAGCTATTGACAGACGGTCGATAATTGCAATAATCGTAAATCGATCGACTTGCTGAACATTCTAAAGAATGACGGCGAAACAGGTCGATTTCCCACCATTCGTGCGTAGCTGACTGGATCGACCGGAGGCGAGCGCTCCCGCATTGGCGAGTAGCACTATGCCGCGCTCATTCCTGGTGCCCACGAGTTTCTCACGCCCTCGTGGGTCACAAGCAATAGGACGTAGATTGCGTTGCTTGCGGGCGCATCTTGCCGCTCGGACCAGTACACTGAGCATCGTTCGCCTTGCGTCGCAACGTTCGTCTCTTTTGCCGCGGATCATGTTTTTCGATTCTGGCATCACGCGCTCAATTCATCTCGCGCTTGCTTTGCTCGCGAGCTCGGCCTTGTTTTTCTCCACGGCGTCGCTGGCCGAAGAAGCGCCTGGCGACGACCCTGCCGCCGGCGAGTTCTTCGAAAAGAAGATCCGGCCGCTGCTGGCCAGCAATTGCTACAACTGCCACTCGGCGAGCACGAATTCGCAAGGCGGGCTGCGAATCGACGATCGCAACGGATTGTTGATTGGCGGCGGACGCGGTCCGGCCATCGTGCCGGGCAAGGCTGCCGAGAGCTTGTTGATCTTGGCGGTCAGCCAGACCGACGATGACTTGAAGATGCCGCCGAAGAAGCAGCTGTCGGCCGAGCAAATTGCCGACCTGACGAAATGGATCAACGACGGCGCTGTCTGGCCCGGCACTTATGTGCATGTCGTGACCAATGAGCCGAACCCCGAGTACGAAGAGCTGCGCAAAACGCATTGGGCTTGGCAGCCGGTGCGCGATACGGCAGTGCCCACGGCGAGCGATGCATCCTGGCCGCGCGATCTGATTGATAATTTTGTGCTCGCCAAACTTGATGAGCGGCAACTCAAGCCGGTAGGCGATGCCGATCAGCGCACACTCATTCGGCGGCTGGCGTTCGACCTGACCGGTTTGCCGCCGACGCCGCAAGAGATCGACGCGTTTCTGTGGGACGCATCGAGTAATGCCTACGAGCAACTGGTTGATCGGCTGCTAGCCTCGCCGGCCTTCGGCGAGCGCTGGGGTCGGCATTGGCTGGACGTCGCCCGGTATGGCGAATCGACAGGGTCTTCGCGAAACCTGCCCTATCCGCATGCCTGGCGGTATCGCGATTACGTCATCGACGCGTTCAACAAGGACAAGCCATACGATCAATTCCTGCGCGAGCAGATCGCGGGAGATCTTTTGCCGGCCGGTTCGACGGAGGAGCGTGACGAGCACCTGATTGCCACAGGCTTTTTGGCGCTGGGCGTCAAGGATGTGAATCAGCGCTACAAAGTGCGATTCATCATGGACAACATCGACGAGCAGATCGACACGGTCAGCCGCTCGATCCTGGCGGTCACCGCCAGTTGCGCGCGGTGCCACGATCACAAGTTCGATCCGATCCCAACGGCCGATTACTACGCTCTGGCCGGAATCCTGCACAGCACCGAGTTGTGCGCGGGCTTGCGAAACAAGATGGGGGGCGGCGGCCTGGATTATTACGATTCGCAATTGCTGCTGCAGGTCGGCCCCGAGGTGGCGCCTGATCCCGAGGCCGAGAAGAAAATCGAGCAAGCCAAGCAGGCGGCCGGTGCGGCGAAAACCGAGTTCGAGGCGATCCGCGGCACGCCCGAGGGGGACGAACCTGGGCCGAACGGTCGGCCAAAGCGCAATATCGCGCGGCAAAAGATGCGCAAGATGCAGTTGGAATTGATGGTGCTAACGGACCCGATCGCGCAGGGGCGCGCAGCGGCGCTGGGCGTGCGTGATGCCGCGGCCGTTGGCGATACCGAAATTCGCGTTCGTGGCGAAGCCGAGAAGCTGGGGCCAGCTGTGCCGCGCGGTTTCCTGAGCGTGGTCGCAGTTCAGGGCGCGCCGAGCGTGAATCCCGCGCAGAGTGGCCGGTTGGAGTTGGCCGCGTGGCTGGCAAGTGCCGAAAACCCGCTGACCTCGCGCGTGATCGTGAATCGCGTCTGGCAGCATTTGTTCGGCGAGGGGCTCGTAAAGAGCGTCGACAACTTTGGCATTACCGGGGACACGCCGTCGCATCCGGAGTTGCTGGATCATCTGGCGGCGCGATTCGTACGCGAAGGATGGTCGATCAAGAAGCTAGTGCGTACTTTGGTTCTGACGCGCACGTATCGGCTGAGCGCGGACGAAGCTTCGACCAATGTGGCCATCGATCCGAGCGCGCGGCTGTTGTGGCGGCATCGCCCGCGGCGCCTGGGCGCCGAGGAACTGCGTGACACGATCTTGGCACTCGGCGGGCAGTTGGAGTTGTCGCGCCCCACTGGGTCGGCGGCGCAGGAATTTAAAGTGGTCGAGTTTCGAAACAACGGCCCCGAGGCGCGTCGCGTGGCCGAAGTCGTGGCGAAGGATACGCATCGCAGCGTTTACCTGCCGCTGCTGCGTGATCTGACGCCGGGGTCACTCGCCGCATTCGACTTCGCCGAGCAGGGCATGGTCACCGGGCATCGCGACACGACGACCGTCGCGCCCCAGGCGCTCTACATGTTGAATGATCCGTTTGTGCGGCGACAGTCCTTGGCATTGGCCGAGAAACTGCTGGCCCGCGCCGATCTAGATGAGCGTGCCCGTATCGACAGCGCCTACCGGCTGGCGGTGGGGCGTGCCGCCACGAACGAAGAAATCAAGCGCACGCAGAGTTACCTCGCAGACTATGCGGCGGTGGCGAAGGACGTACGGGCCAATTCGCCGGCTCCCACGTCCGTCTCAGAGCCCGTGGTTGAAGTTGCGGGCAAGGCCAAGCCGGCGCCGGCGAATCCCGACGAGGCGGACCAGACCGACGAGCCCGTCGTGGAAGAAGTGATTCAAGCTCCGAACGAGACCGCAGCGGCCTGGGCAAGCTTTTGCCAGGCGCTGATCGGATCGGCCGAGTTTCGATACGTGAAATGATTGCGAATCGACGTTAATCCCACGCGCCGTTTGCGCAGCGGCGCCTCACATGGTTCATAGGTTTACGAATGCTTGATATCTCGTCTCTCGGGGATGCGGGGCGCTCGCCAATGAATCGTCGACAGGCGCTGGGCACGGCCAGTGCCGGTTTCGGATACCTGGCGCTGGCTGGCATGCTGGGCGATCAGCGCGCCGTCAAGGCACGCGCCGCAACTGCTGATCGCGCTGCCCCGGCGCCGCTGGCGCCGAAGCAATCGCATTTTCCGGCCAAGGCAAAGCGGATCATCTTCTTGTTCATGCAGGGTTCCATCTCGCAGATGGATACCTGGGAATACAAGCCGCGCGTGCAAGAGGACGACGGCAAGGTCGGACCCGGCGGCGGCATTGTCACCGGATCGAAATTCAAGTTCGCCCAGCACGGTCAGACGGGTACCTGGGTCTCGGAGCTCTATCCGCATCTGTCGAAGCATGTCGACGACCTGTGCTTCGTCCGTGGACTGCACACCGACACGCCGGCCCATCCCGAGGCGGTGATGCAACTGCACACTGGCGCCGCGATCGTCAGTCTGACGCGCCCTTCGATGGGGGCCTGGCTGATGTACGGGCTCGGGACCGAGAACCAGGATCTGCCCGGCTATATCACGATCAATCCGCCGCCGAATTTCGGTGGCGCGGCGAACTATGGCAGCGCGTTTCTGCCCGCGCATTTTCAAGGGACCAAAATCAACGACCAGGGTTACCTGCCGAACTTGAAGGCGCAGACGGTCGCGTCCTTGCAGCGGAAGCAGATCGATCTGATCCAGGCGATGAATCGTGATCTGGCGCGCACACCTGGCGCGCCCGAGCAGCTCGACGGCGTCATTCAATCGTACGAGCTGGCCTTCCGGATGCAGGACCGTGTTCCCGAAATATTGGATCTATCGCGCGAGCCGCAATACATCCTGGACGAGTACGGCGTGAAGCCGGGGCCAGCGGGGAGCTTTGCCCGCCAGTGTCTGATGGCGCGCCGGTTGAGCGAGGCGGGGGTGCGGTTCGTCGAGATCTGCCAGCCCGGCTGGGATCATCACAACAATTTGCATAAGGGATTGATCTCGAATTGCGCGGCGACCGATCAGCCGGCGGCAGCACTCCTCACGGACCTGCAGCGCCGCGGGCTGCTTGAGGATACGCTGGTCCTATTCGGCAGCGAATTTGGACGCATGCCCACGGCCCAGGGGCCGGACGGCCGCGACCACAACATCACCGGCTATCCGATGTGGATGACCGGGGCAGGCGTAAAACGTGGCTTCTCGTACGGCGCCACTGACGAATTCGGGTTGCATGCGGTCGAAGGGCGCATGCACATGAACGACCTGCACGCCACGCTGCTGGCCTTGATGGGGCTGGACCACGAGCAGTTGACGTATCCCTACGCGGGACGCGATTTCCGCCTGACCGACGTAGCCGGCAACGTCGCGTGGGACATCTTTGCGTAAAGGGCGACGGCCAAACGTTGCCAGGCCCGAATCAACTTGCCAAGGCCACTGCGGGCCGTCGACTGCCGAGCGGCTCGGCGTCGCGCAATTCGTCCAAAATCTCGCTGCGAAGAACGCTTTCCAGCGCCGTGAGCGCGCGGGCCACGGGCGAGCCGTCGAGCACGCGGTGGTCGTATGTCAAACGAACGTCGAGCGAGCCGTCGGCATCGAACATGCCGTAGTTCAAAGTGGTCGTCAGCGGAGAAAGAATGTGCAGCCCGGCCGCACCCTGCGAGGCTGCGGCGCTGACGGCGAAGGTGCCGAAAAAGTGCGCCCGATAACCGCCGTCGCTGTACAGCCCGAGCGACCAGATCAAGCGGCGCACCGGCGCGGGCAAGCTGCTGAGCCGCATGGCCTGGCGAAATTCGGGAATGCTCTCCACGGGCGCTTGCTTGCGATGCCGAACCAGTGCGTCGAGTTCTTCAAGGCTCAAAAGCTCGGGCTGACGAACCTTGGCAAAGAAGACTCCTTCTTCGCCGCGATATGACCGCTCGAGGCTGAAGCTGGCCACATTGAAGGGATGTTCATACAGGTGCGGCCAGATATATGGCATATAGGCGCGGCGCAGCTCGGGACGCTCGGCCGAGACAATGGCGTAGGCCTTGAGAAAGATGGCGCACCAGCTGATGCGGTTCGGACGCAGGCGGCGGGCCGCGATCAGCTCGGCAAGCCGCATCCGCCGCTCGGAAGGAACGCTGGGGACGCGCTTTGCATGGCGCATCAGGTCGCATACGAAGCGGCGCTGCGCGGATAGCGAGATCCACCGCCCTTGCGGCGCGTCGACACCGGGAAGCTTGATCAGACGCATGCGATACCTTTCTCGAACAAAAGGACCCGAGTGACCGTGAGCGACACAACGGCCAGCCGCGAGATGGCAGGATGCTCAGGTGAACGCATGCCATGAAAGGCGGACAACGGCTCCATGAGCGCAGAAAGGCGCTCGACCCGCGGCACCAACCCCATGGGGGCGACGTTGCGAGTGTACCGGAAGCGCGGTGGCACTGCTGGATGGGCCGGCATGCGTGACCCGAACAGGTCTGCGCAGCGTGCCTCCGGAGGGTCCAGTCAGCGACGCAGCTAGGAAAATAACGGCGAACGGAGCGAGTTGCCGAAAACATGATAAATATAATAATCTTAGTGATCTTGTCGAATTATTTTCCTTGTCGACATGTTCAAGAGGCCGATGCTGCGATCTTTGGTAGCCCCGAATACCGGTTCGTTCAGTGGCGTGTTGAAGAACGCGCTCGACCTGACCGAGTTGGAAGACTGGCAAGGGAAGTTGATTTCCCTGATTGGCGTTTCAGGAGGCAGCATGGGCCCGCTCGGTGCGCTGTCCGGGCTGCGCGACGTGGGGCGCGGATTGCATGCCTGGGTGTTGCCGCGGCAAGTCGCAATCGCGGCCGCGCATAAAGTCTTCGACGAACAGGGGCAACCGCAGGACAAACTGCGCGACCGGCTGTTCAAATTCGGCCGCCTGACGGTGGAAACCCTGCACGGGCCGTTCCGGCACTCGTAACCTCGGTCAACGATTGTTCAGCGGGCGCTTGTAGATCGCCAAAAAGTCGACTACTCAATCCTCGGCTCGGGCGATTCGAGCGCTCTCCAGTAAATGTCGATGATGTCCTGAGCAAGCGTGAAGGGCAGACGCACGGCGCGGCGATGACGAAGAATTCGTCACCGCGGGACAATTCATCATCGCGCGGAAAGTAAGTGGAAGTTACACCGCCCTGAATTGCAGGGCTTTCACGGCAGCGCCGCGTAGTGGTCCGGCATTTGCAAAGGCTTGGGCGCCTGACGTTGGGTTCCCGCTAAACACGACTCAGGTTGTGCGGCTGCACTTCTACGAGCGGCAACCTTTGGCTCGACCGGCCGCCAGTTGCCCCGCGCTGGCCAGCGCTTGCGGTGCCTTGGCTCGACAGCGTTTGGCCAGTGCGGGTTCTTTCGTTCGACCGGTACACGGTTTGATCGTGCCGGTCGTCGTGAATTTTCGCTGCGCCTGATCATGCCCGACAGCGGTCTGCGAGCGTGGGTTTTCGGCAACGTTCGGTGGAAATCGCATTACGGCCGTATCCGGTTTTCGCCCCAAACGATTCGCTGAAGGTCCATCCGCCCCATCGCGTAAGTGGCTGCCCCGCATTGAGCTGCGCGAAAGCCAGGTCGTCCGGCGCACAGTCCAGCGAGCGGGCGGCATTTGAGTTGCATCTGGCCTGTTTCGTCGTCGTTTGCCAGACGTGGGACCGTGGGCAAAAGCCCGAGTAAACCGCATGACCATTAGTTCCGTCACCGAGCAGCGCCAGGCCCGCCGGCTGCCGGTCTCCGCGGAATGCCAAGGCGCGATCCTGCGCTGGCAAGACGCCGATCGTCCGGCGACGGTTGTGGAACAGTCGGCCGGCGGGTTAGCAGTGTGCCTCGACGGCGCGTGCGACTTGCAGCCGGAAGCGGTGGCCACGCTTTCCTGGACGCAGGGTTTTTGCCGCGTGCGAGTCGTCCATCGCCAGGAACAGGGCGACGTCGTACGTCTCGGGCTGGTGCGACTCGAAGATCTATATTCTGCGGCGGACATGGTAGCGCCGGGGCATTTCTGGCCCTCTTCTTCATCGCTCGCGCGTCCGCAGTTTCGCTCGAACTTCTGGTTCTACGCGATCACACTGTTTGTGTTAGGGGGCGGAATCGTCGCGATCGCTTGGGAAGTCATGCCATCAGGCGGCGAGCTCAGTTTGCAAACACCAACGACCACACAATCGCGGCGGAGCAACGCCGAGAATCCACATGTCACCGCGGCGGCGCGCCGCCGCTTGGCTGAGGCGACCGCGATAAACTCCAATCGACAGCCGAGCACGACGCGCGGCGGTGCCGGCTGGGCCGATACGGGAGCCTCGATGGCGACGGGGGCCGTGGATCATGTGGTGAATGCCGTGTCGGGCGCTGCGGATCGGGCGACTATCTCTTCGCAGGCGATTGCCAAGTCGACCGCAGGCGCGGTGGGTGCCCGAGTTATTGACGCCGCTGAAACGTTGCTGCTGGCCATACCACGCCATAAGGCGACGTTGCAACTTTCCGTCACTCAGCAGAAGCGAATCGATGCGATCCTGCGGCAGTCTCAAGACGCGATGCAGACGGTTTATCGCCAAATCGCGGAACTGGGAACGCAAGAGGTGATGAGCAAGGTTGCGTCGATCCGCCGGAAGGCTAGCGAACAGGTGTTCGCCGCTCTCTCGCCTGAGCAATCCGCCAAGCTGCGCAAGCTCGAATCGCGCCATTCGAAATAGCTGCCGGGGCAAACGTAAGCCTCGGGGCGCCGGCGATCTGCTCTTCGAGTTGCGCGGGTTTGTACCGGACTTCGGTTCGCGCCGGGGATATAATCCACGCCGACCGAGGCGGTTGCGCATCGACATTTTGATTTAGCGCGGGTGCCCGGGCTCGGAGGCACGCCATGCTTTGTCGAATCTCTCGCTCGTGGCTGTTGGCGACTATCGGCCTTTTTTCGCTGGCCTTCTCACTACGATCCGCATTCGCGCAAGTTAGCCTGGTGCGCGACGGTAAAGCGTACGCGGTCGTGGTGACCGCCGCCCAGCCATCGCCCGTGGCGACGTACGCTGCCCAGGAATTGGTCGCGCATGTGCGGAAGGCGACCGGTCAGCAGTTGGCCGTCGCGACCGAGGATACGATTCCGGGGGGTTACGAAAGCCGGATCTTTGTCGGCGCATGCGACGCGGCGCGAAAGCAAGGAATCGACTTCGATTCGCTGCAGGTCGAAGAGTACGTGCGGCGCACCGACGGTCGTGATGTGTACATCGTCGGTAAGGAACTGTTGCCCGAGCAGTATCACGGCACGCGTCCTTTGTATTCCGAGCCGTGGAATCCGCTCAGCATGGAATGTGTACACGGCGGAACGTTGTTGGGCGTTTATGATTTGCTCGAAGAGGATTTCGGCGTGCGCTGGCTATGGCCCGGCGATTTGGGCACGTATGTTCCGCCGTGCGAGACGTTGGTCGTTGCCGCCGGTGATCGAACCGTGAAGCCGCGATTGCTGTATCGCAACCTAGGCGGATGGGATCTTCCGCAGATCTTTCTGACGGGATCGTATTTCGGTCGAAAAATACCGCGGAACTATAAGGTCGGCGGAATCTCGGAAGCCGTCGTCAACAACCTCGTCTTTCCCACAGCGGATGCTGGATACACGTACGGCAAAGCGGTCGAGGTCTTTCATCGCCGCCACCGCCGTGTGACGCAGATCGAGAATCCGCGCGTCATTCTGGGGTCGCACGTCATCGCGGGAGTGACAGACTGGTGGGCCACGTATGGCAAAGAGCATCCCGAATGGTTTGCCCAACGCGCTGACGGAGAGCGTGGGCTGAAAACGCCTCGCGCCGGCGCCTGGACGCCGCTGTGCGTTTCGAATCCGCACCTGCAACATTTCATCGTCGACCAGGCCTGGGATGGCAGTGGCGTTCTGACGCTTGGCGAAGCCGATGCGGCTGGCGAAAGTATGTGCCACTGTGCCAACTGCCTGGCGTGGGACGGACCTCAGGAGACGGATGCTCCCGATTACTTGCGCCTGTTGAAGTACACGCCGCGTGCCGTGGGAGATCGCTACGCCCGCTATTGGAAAACGGTTTACGACCTGGCGGTGCCACGAAACGCCGACGTCAAAGTGGGCGTTTACCTTTATCACAATACGTTGCCTGCGCCGCAGACGGGCATCAAGCTGAACAAGAACATCTTCGGCGAGTTCGTCATCTACGGCGCGCGAGATGGCTGGTATCCCATGAGCGAGGAAGAGGATCGTTGGTATCGCGACCAGTGGCAGGGCTGGGCCGGCACCGGAATGTCGCTCGTGTACGGTCCGAACTACCTGTTGAACAGTTATGTGACGCCAAACGTCACGACGCGGCAATCCGGAGAGTTCTTTCGCTTTGCCTACGAGCATGGCATGGTCGGCACCAGCTTCCGCAGCTACGCGTTCAGTTGGGCGGCGCACGGCCCGATGGCGTACATGCACCACCGACTGCTCTGGAGTCCACAACTGACGATCGACGCAATTCGGAAGGAATACTTTTCGGCCTTCGGACCTGCGGCGGCAGACGTCGAGCGGTACTTCGACTATTGGGAGCATTACGCCGCGACGCGACCGACGATTCGCGATCTGGAAACCGATCCGCGCGGGGCGCTGGAGCGTTTGAAAAGAATCCGCGGGCACTATCTGGCGTATCCGAAAGAGGTTTACGCTCCGGCCGAAGCGATTCTGGCCATGGCGCTAGAGACGGCGCGGCAGGATCCGCTGCCGGAGTTTGCCGCGCGCGTGCAGTTCTTGCAGGCCGGATTAAAGCACGCGCAGTTAGCGACCCGGCTGCAGGATTTTCTGGATTTCGAGAGCGCCGGTGCCGAGCGAGGCGCGACTCCCAAGGATCTGGCCCGACTTGCGCAAGCACGGCAGTCGATGCGCGAGTTGATCGCTTTCCGGCACGATCCCCGCAACATGTTCGTGTCGGACTACATTAGCAATGCGACGGTCGAGAAGAATCAGATCATCGATATCGAGTTGCTGTTCAGCGACAAGGCAGGTACGAACAAGCCGCTGTTCAAGGATGACGCGCAGTAGCGTGTGAGTCTGGTAGCTCGGCCACGATTCGGAAAAAACTCTGCCCGATTCTTGACAGAGAATACCTAACCTAATAAATTAGGTGACACGGAGGCCGCATTTCATGAATCCGACCGATCGTGAACTCGAGATTCTCAAGGTCCTGTGGGACATCGGCGAAGGAAGTGTGCGCGCCGTTCACGAGCAGATGGCCGTGGCCGGCGATCCGCACTTCAACACGGTGCAGACGCAATTGCGCATCATGGACCGCAAGGGACTGGTCGCGCATCGCCGCGACGGGCGGACGCTGATCTACCGACCGCTCTATAGCCGGGAACATGAATCGTCGCGGTTTCTGAAGCAGGTCTTCAACGGCTCGCTCGATCAACTCGTGCTGAGCATGCTGTCGGCCGAACGGGTGAAGCCGGAGACGCTCGACGAATTGGAAGAGCTGATCAAGGACGCGCGCAAGAAGGGACGAAGCAAAAAGCGCTCGGACAACGATTAAATACGCTGAGGCCTAAAATGCGCCTGCTGGAGAAAGTGACATGACCTCGCTTTCCGCGTACACGTGGCTGCTGCATGGAATTCTGGCGAGTACGTTTTTATTAACGCTCGCCGCGCTCGGGGTGTCCGTCTTGCGGCAGCCGGCCGATCGCCTGCGATTGATTCAATGGGCGCTGGTCGGCACGCTGGCCGCGCTGGCGCTGCTGGGAGTACCGCAGCTCGGAGCATTCTCGCTTGGGCTGTTACGTTTCGGCGAACCTGTCGCGGCGCCGCGTTCTGCTGAACAATCTGGGACGACGGACATCTTGCCGGCGACTCCTGTGTCAACAATGAATGCCGATGTGGCGATCAACGCACCGGCTCTCGAACCTTCGGAAACGACTGTCTCCGGGACGAATCTTGCCGAGCCGCGCGACGCTGGAGAATCTTCGCAGACGACGGCCGCGGTGCCGGACCGCGCGCCACGCTGGGAGCTGATGAGACTGCTGCCGATCGGCGTGTGCGTGGCCTATGGGCTGGGAGTATTTGTGTTCTCAATTCGTTGGGCGAGCGCGTATCGGCGCCTGTCGGGCCTGCGGAACAGGGCTCGCCAGGCGTCGCCCGAGGTCTATGCCGAGCTGTCGCGAATCGCTGGGCCGCGGGCGCGGCCGGTGTGCCTGCTGGAAAGCGACCAGATTGCCGGACCGGTGACTTGGGGCGTGCTGCGACCGGTGATCATGATTCCGGCAAACGTCGTGCGTGAAGGCGATGTCAGACGGTTGCGCTACTACCTGGGACACGAGTGGGCGCACGTGGTTCGTCGCGATTTCGCGACCTGGCACTTTGCCACGTTCCTGCAGATGCTGCTTTTCTATCAGCCGCTGTTCTGGTGGCTGCGCGGTCGACTGGCCGTGTGCATGGATCAACTGGCCGATGCGGACGCATCGGAGCAGGGAAGCTCGACGGCCGATTATGCCGAATTCCTGGTCAAGCTGGCCCGGCTACGGCTAGCGCCGAACTCGCAACTGATGTTGGGCATGGGGGACCGGCGGTCGACGCTGCGCGAACGCATCGTGTTTTTGCTCAATGATATGGCGCGGCCGCGGCCGACGTGTCCGCGCGGCAAAAGCCTGGCGATCGGCGCGGCGGTATTGCTGCTCGTCGTATCGGTGTCGGTCGTGCGACTTGATGCCGGCGCGGCGCCGGGAGGCGAACCGACACCGAACAAGGAAACGCTCGTTGCAGCACTCTCGGCCGAAGACAAGCCGGCGGAAGATCAAAAAGCTTCGCCTGCACCCGAATCAACGAAGGATGTGGCAAGCATTACGTATGACGGCATTGTGAAAGATGCGCTAACCGACAGTCCGATTGAAGGAGTGCAGGTCGTCGTCTGGCACAAGCTCAGCCGCGATCCGAAGACGGGGGGCTGGAGCACTCTCGGAAAAACCGAGCATATGACTGACGCCGCGGGACATTATTCCTTTACTCTGCCGCCCGAGGAAGTGGCGGACGACAGTCTGTACATCGAGGTCGAAGCGCATCATCCGACCTATGCGTCCAAGGGACGTAGTGGCTATTCGCACGCGATGATTCGCAAAAACCTTACGAAGGGAGAGCCGCCATTCTATTCGACGATCAAGCTCTGGTCCGGCGAGCCGATCACTGGCACGGTCGTGAATCCAGAAGGTGAGCCGCTGGCGGACGTCGAGATTTCGATGTACGCGGTGTCCGATCATTCCAAGAAAAAATTTGGGCGCGGTTCGTTCGAAAAGACGAAGACCGACGCCGCCGGCGGGTTCCGTATAGTGCCACCAACGCCAGGCGACGGTGTGTTGTGGATCAGGCCGGCTGAAAACGCGCCGCAAGCCCACCGAATCGGGAATCGTCGCGGGGACTGGGGCCGACTGGTGATGGAGCACGGAACCGCGGTTCGTGGGCGCGTGCTGGATGCTAAAGGGGCGCCGGTCGCCGGCGTGCGCGTTGAAGCGCGTGCTAAGAGCGATGGCGAGAAAGCGGACGAATTCCTGCGCAGCAATGCCGTCGCGCAGGGTATCACGCGCAATGCTGTCACGGGCCCCGATGGCGAGTATGCGTTATTGGCTTTGCCTGACGGAGAATACAACGTCCGGATGGAACCGAATCACAAAGAGGGTGAGTACGATCCGCCGCCGCTTGAGCAGGTCTTCTTGCAGACGAAGTTAGCGATCGTGGATGGCAAGGCGCCGGAGCCGTTCGACATTCGCGCCGTGCCGCACGTCGTGATCCGGGGAACCTATCTTGATAGCGCCGACAAGCCGCGCCGGGGACACGAGTTCCACCTATTCGGTCGCATGGACGGGCAGTTTTATTTCGCCAATAGCTCGACCCCTGGCCAGGATGGCAAGCTCATAGCGCTGGCGCCCCACGGAGCGGATGTCGAGCTCGATCTGTCCACGAACGAGCACAGTTCGCTGCGCTGGCGCATGTCGCACGACGCGCCGCTGCAGCGTGGTCGCCGCGTGAAGCTGGGAGTTATGGAAGAGGACCTGTCCGGTTTTGAGATCATCCGTTACACAGCCCCGATTCTGCTCGTGAAGCCCGTCGATGAACAGGGAAACGTACTGCCTGATTGCCAGCCGGTTTTGAACTACACGCGAGAAACAGACGGCAAGGAGGAAATGACCGCCTATACCACCGGCGGCCACGTTAGCTTCGAGAAACAACCCGACGGGCGATGGCGCAGCTCGCAACTGCTGCCGGACGAACCATTTTCGATCGATCTGAAGAAAGAAGGTTACGCAACGACCGCGCAGAAGCTGTCGCTGGCCGAAGGCGAGGATCGTGAAGTCGTGCTCGTGATGAAGAAAGAGGCCGCGGCCGCGAATGGCGATGCGGATAAACCGGCAGTTGCCGACTTTATAGAGGAAGAATGAAGAATGGATGCCGCTTTGGCATGGGCAGCGGTGTCTAAGTTCCGATCTGGCAACGAACGTAAATCTCTTGATCGGCGGGCGACAGGATGCGTCGAACGTTGCTAATCGCCTGGTGTTGCGCAGGGGCTCTGTGCTGGGGCCCCTGGTTCTGCCTGCCCGGGGCCGTGGCGGACGACTCCGCAGAGCCGAGCGAGTCCCCCTTCACTCCCTGGACAGAGCCGGCCTCGAGGAATTTCATCGACGAGCAGATCTTTGCCCACCTTCGTGAGCACGCGATCGTGCCGTCTGTCTTGTGCGATGACGCCACATTCTTGCGACGACTCACTCTGACGACCATCGGGCAATTGCCGACTCCGGCCGACGTGCGCGCGTTCACTGCGGACAATGATCCCCAAAAGCGCAGTCGCAAGATCGACGAATTGCTCGCGCATTCGCTGCACGCCGCGGTCTGGGCGACACGTTTTTGCGACATCACGGGCAACAGCATCGAAACTTTGGAAGAGCCTGCGGAGTTAAAGCCGAAGCGGGCCCAGATGTGGTACGAGTGGCTGCGCCGGCGCCTTGAACGCAACGTGCCGTACGACCAATTGGTGCGTGGCATCATTACCGCCACCAGTCATGCCGCGGGGGAAACCGAGAGTTGGATCGATCGCGAGGCGACGCTTGTTCTTCAAGCCCGCGCCGGTTTCGAATCCGATTATGCGGAACGCGAGGTTCTCGATTTGTTCTGGCGTCGGAAGAACGTCGAGGACAAGTACCCGGTCGAGCAGATGGCCGAACGGATTGCCTCCAGCTTCTTGGGAGTACGGATCAATTGTGCCCGCTGCCACGACCATCCCTTCGAACGATGGACGCAGCAGGATTATCGACAGTTTGTCAGCATCTTCTCCCGGGTTCGCTTCGACATGTCGCCGGAGCTGCGCGCCCGAGTGACGGTCCGGATCGAGGCGCGGCGTCGGCAGGTGGCCGAAGGAACACCGGTCGGGCGTCCGTTGCCCAGCGTGCGCGAAGTCTATCTGGCCGATACAGCCACGGCCGGTTTTGCCGGAGACGGGTTAATTCCGAAAGCGCTGGGCGGACCTGAACTGGGGCCGGTGCCTACTGCCGGTCAGCTGCAGCAATTGCGCGACGAACGCGTGGCGCTCGCGGACTGGCTGTGCGATGCGCAGAACCCGTTCTTCGCGCGAAACTTTGTGAATCGTGTATGGGCGTACTACTTCGGGCGTGGGCTGGTCGAGCCGCTGGACTCGATCTCGGCAGCCGAGGCTTCGCCGCACTCGCAACTGCTGAACCAACTGGCGGGCGATTTCGTCCAGCACGGCTACGACATTCGATGGCTTGAGCGGCTGATTCTGAATTCGACGTCCTGGCAGTTGTCGTCCGAGCCCAACGATACGAATCGCGGAGATCGGGATTATTTCTCGCGCGCGTATGTGCGGATGCCGCCGGCTGAAACGTTCATCGATATGTGGTGCGGCGCGACCGGCATCAAGCCTGACTTCGGCGGCAATGTTCCTCAGGACATTCTCGCCGTAGAAATCGCCGCCAGTAGTTTGGGAAGCAACCGCTGGGATGGCGTCCTCACGCTCTTCGGGCGATCGAAGCGTACGCAGACCTGCGACTGCGAGACGACCAACAGTCCGTCGATTCGCCAGACGTTGGCTTTGATGAGCGACGAGAATTTGCTGGCTGATCTCTCGGCGGGAGAGCTGGGCCCGTTACTCGACGCCGGGTTGGGAACGGACGAGATCATCGACGAGCTGTTCTTGCGCACGTTGTCACGTCTGCCAACTGACCGGGAACGGACCGCTGCCGCCGAGGCCACTAGGCAAGCCGATGATCGGCGCTTGGCGTTCGAAAGCATCCTGTGGGGACTGGTCAACACGCAAGAGTTCATCACCATTCACTGACCATGAAACGCGCGACGCGTTCCAGGAAGAGGGTGTTGTCATGAGAAATCGCGCATCGACGGGCAGTCGTTGTTCGCGGCGCACGCTGTTGCAAATCGGCTGGAGCGGATTGCTGGGCGTGGGGTCGGCCGATTTGCTGCGCGCAGAATCCACGCCCGAGCGGATGTCTGCGCGGGCCACGGGGCTGATCATGATCTGGCTCGGCGGTGGGCCGGCCACGATCGATATGTGGGACCCCAAGCCGGACGTCGCGCGCGAAGTGCGTGGCGAGTTCGATACGATCGAAACGGCGTTGCCGGGCGTCCGCTTTAGCCAACACTTGGCGCGCACCGCAGAAATCATCAACCGCGGTGTGTTGATGCGCTCGCTGCACCACAACATTCCCGACCACACGCCCGGCGCACAATATGTCATGACGGGTAACAAGCCCAGCGCCGCACTCACGTATCCTTCGATCGGCTCGCTGGCGGCGAAGCTGCTACCGACCAGCGCCGGCATGCCGCCGTATTTCACGATCGGCGAGGCCGCCAACACCGGCGCCGGGTTTCTGGGGGCCGCGTACGATCCGTTTCGCTTTTCGGCAGCGAAAGCGATGAGGACAAAAGACCAGCCTGCGAATGACCTCAACGGCGTTGTTCTTCCGGCTAGCATGAGCCCGGCACAACTGGACGAGCGCCGCCGCATGCAAGAGCTGTTCAATGCCCGGTTTGTCGAGCGCCATCGCGAAACGGATCTGGTGCCGACGTTTAGTCGATTCCAACTGGACTCGCACGACATTCTGGCATCGAATCGAATTGGCAGTGCCTTTGATCTGACTGGCGAATCCGAGGCCACGCTTGCGCTGTATGGACAAGGAGAAGTGGGGCGCAGCATGCTCGTGGCGCGCCGGCTGATCGAGGCGGGGGCGCGCTTCGTAACGGTCGGCACTTCCGGCTGGGATACGCACGTCGATAACTTCTCCACGCTGCGCCGGCTGCTGCCGCCGCTGGACAAGGCGCTGGCGGCCCTGGTTACCGATTTGGACCAGCGCGGCCTGTCGGACAAGACCTTGCTGCTGTGCGGTGGCGAGTTCGGCCGCACGCCGGTCGTGAACAACACGGCCGGCCGGGACCATTGGTCGCGTGTTATGACCTGGTTCGCCAGTGGCGGTGGGCTGAAGCGCGGATACGTGCATGGCAGTTCCGATGCGCGTGGTAACGATCCGGCCGATGCCCCTTGTTCGCCCGACGATCTGGCGGCGACCGCACTACAACTGCTGGGCTTTCCGGCAGACAGTCGTGTGACAACGACGGCGGGCCGCCCGGTGAAGCTGTTCGAGAGTGGACGAGCGATCGGTGCAATCATGGCCTAGCCGGCGGCCGTGCGGGGCCGGCTTATTCTCTTCGTGCGCTCGGCAAGTTATCGTTGGAGGCTTGGCGAGCACTCGCGCCTTTATTTCGCACGTCCCACGCACCAGGATTTCGCAACCATGAAGAATTCGTCCGCTTGGCTCGTATTCGCGTTGGCCTTGGTGATGTCGCATCCCGTGCTGGCCGCGGACAAGGTGCAGCCAGTACGCATGGGTTGCGGCAAGATGACCTTCGATACGGTGCCGGGCTGGGGGCTGTTGCCCGACGGGCGCTCGGCACTCGGGCCAACGCACGGCTCGGTCGTGATCGACAAAGAAGGGAATATCTACACCAGCGCCAATAAGGGCGTCGTCGTCTTCAATCCCGATGGCAAGGTGATTCGCTCGTTCGTGGACGACAAGCATTCGAACATCCACGACATGAAGATCCGTGACGAGGATGGAACCGAGTACATCTACGGAGCACGCAACAACGACGCCGAGGGAATCAAGTTCAACGCCCAGACCGGTGAAATCGTGTTGCGGCTGGGTTTTCCCAAGGAGTCGGGACTGGACCTGAAGAAGTTCAACCCGACCGCGATTACCATGGCTCCCAACGGCGATATTTTCCTGTCGGATGGTTACGCTAGCAACCACATCTTTAAGTTCGACAAGACGGGCAAGTACCTGATGCATTTCGGTTCGCCCGGAAATGACCTCAAGCAGTTCAACACCGCGCACGGCATGACGCTCGACACGCGGTACGACCCGCCGCGGCTGTTAATTTGTGATCGCAATCACGAGCCGAAGGGACGATTGCTGCATTACGATCTGGATGGGAACTTCATCGCCGAAGTCGTGACCGGGCTCGGAATGCCGACGTCGGCCGTCGTGCAGGGGGACTATGTGTCGGTGCCGGATCTGCACGGACGGCTGGTGATTCTCGACAAGAGCAACACGATCATCGCCGTGCTGGGTCATAATGCCGATCCGGCAGCGCGGATGAATTTCAATGTCCCACAGGAACATTGGATCGAGGGCATTTTTTCCGGCACGCACGGATCGAGCTGGGACAAGGATGGGAACCTGTACGTGCAAGACTGGAACGTCGCGGGGCGCATCATGAAGCTGGTGCGGGTGCAATAAGTAGGCAGTAAGCAGCGGGCAGAAAGCCCGCGGCCGCGTTTTTTTGTCGACGGGACTTGATCCGGGTCTGTTTCAGATTGATAACCGAAGGGTGCCAACCGCCGTTAGGCGCTCGTTCCTCCCTGCGCCCAAGGAGATGATCCGATGAAGATGAAATCTTTTGCTGCGACTCTGGTCCTGTTTTCGTTGTCGGACTGGACTATGGGGGCAGACAACTCGAAATCGGAAGATGCGCCGAAGAAAAGTCCTCAGTCAGTTGTTTACGATGCCGATTCGGCGTTCGAGTTTTTGAAGACGCTAACCGGCGAGTGGGAACGGTCCGGAGGCGATCACGACCACGGCGGCAAGTCGCATGCGGTCAACTTCCGGCCGACAGCAGCCGGCAGCGCTGTGATGGAGACGATTTTCGAAGGCGAGCCGATGGAGATGATTTCGATCTACCACATGGATGGCGACAAGTTGTTGCTCACACATTACTGCGCGTTACAGAACGCGCCGATCTTGCGCTTCGAGAAGAGCAACAAGCCGGGCGAGATCAAATTCGTCTTCCAGGGCGGAACGAATTTCGACCCTGCAACCGACGCACACGTCCACGAAGGGACCATGCAAATCAAGGATGCGAATACCTTGGATTCGTCCTTCGTTGGCTACAGCGGGGGTAAGCCCGGCGAACGCCCACACGGAACGCTCAAGCGCAAACCAGCGAAGGCGGCCGAGTAGCGACCGTCGTGATTGCGTAAGCTGTATTGCGCGGCGAAAGTATTTGGCCCGCGAAAGATATCCCGGTGTTGCCGTGCAGCGCGAGCGCGCCATGGTGGCAATTTGTCTCGGATGTTGATCCCCACCGCGCGCACCTGAAATGGTGGGGGTATAGTTGCCGGGATATCTTTTGCCCAAATCGGCGTTTGGGCAGGCGCGCGGGCGACTCGATGGAACGAAACAGGCCAAAGCCCTTGCCGGTTCTCTCCCCGCAAGGCCGGGTATTGCTGCCGCTCGTCACGGCATTGCTCTGTTTCGCTTTGGCAGCGGGCTGTACCAACTATCGCGCCTGTGTGCCGACCGGATTGCTGGTCTCCGGTGCGGCGGTCGACCTGAATTCGACGGGAGAGACCGATTACGCCCAAGAGCACGAGACCTTTCTAGCGGCCTTCGCGCGAATCAAGCCAGCGCATCCGGAAGGGTTGAACCCGGCGGGCAAGAAACACAACGTCCTCGCGCTCTCGGGCGGCGGAAGCTATGGCGCATTTTCGGCGGGAATCCTCAATGGTTGGACCGCCAGCGGACAACGCCCGCAGTTCGACATTGTCACCGGCGTCAGCACCGGCGCCCTGATCGCGACGTACGCCTTTCTGGGACCGCAATACGATGGTGCGGTGCGGCAGTTTTATACTCATACGACGACCGCGGATGTTTACCACAAGCGTCTGAAGCCGGTCGCCTTGTGTTCGGACGCGTTCGTGTCGTCGGCGCCGCTGGAGCGCGCCATCGCGGCCACCGTGACGCCGCAATTGTTGTGTGAAGTGGCCCAAGCGCACGCCCAGGGGCGCCGGCTGTTTATCGGCACGACGAACCTGGACACCGGCCGGCTGGTGATCTGGGACATGGGGGCGATCGCGGCAAGCGGTACGGCGGACTCGCTCGCGCTGTATCGGCAAGTGATTCTGGCGTCGGCTTCGCCCCCTGGCTTCTTTCCGCCCGTGCCGATTGATGTCTCGGTCAACGATCAGCGCTTTACCGAGATGCATGTCGACGGCGGCACCACGGCGCAGGTCTTCTTTCGCGCTTCGTTGGTCCCGATCGACGCGTCCGAATTCGCCGGCGGAGCGCAACCGCTGGCCGGCTCGTGCGTGTATGTGATTGTCGCGGGCAAATCGTTTCCCGATCCGAAGTGCGTGGAAGATCGCGTGCTGAAAATTGCCGGCCGATCGTTGAGTACGCTGACGCACGCACAGACGCGCAACGACCTGGTGCGCATCCACACGTTGACGTTGGTCACGGGCATGGACTTTCGCATGGCGGCCATCCCTCAGGATTGGCCGATCCCGGAAGACAGCATGGCGTTCAACCCGGCGGCGATGTGCAGCCTGTTTGAACGCGGCTATCAATTAGCACTGGCCGGGCGCGAGTGGCTCGATCTGCCGCCGACACTCGAACCGTCGCAGCAGAGCATACCGCGCTCCGGAACGCGCTTTGCCACCCCCTAGGTGGGCGTCTGCGATCGAGCGTCGCCGTAGCCCAGATTTTACGGCTCATCGTGCCATGGCGCGGGTTAATGTCCATGCGATGGGTCTAAATCCCTCGCCGTCAGGCGAACCCTTGAGGTTTTTCGGTTTGCTATGATCGGGTGATGGAAAAGTACCGGACTGGTTCGCATAGTCGCTTCGACCTGAAGTACCATTTCGTGTGGAT